>CAZRIL010000047.1:0-34555 GCA_964600115.1 uncultured Chthoniobacter sp.
TTTTCACCCGGCATGAGGATCGGGATGCCGGGAGGGTAGGGGATAGCGCCGACGGCGATCGTGCGTCCGGGCATGGCCTCGAGGGCTAGGAGTTCAACATCTCCCGACATGAGCTTTGCGTTCGCTGCGCGGGGGGGCATGACCGGGGTTGGAAGATTTCCGAATGCCGCTGCCTGGGCCTTGTCCATCGCGCTGGTTTTCATACGGGAGAACATCTGATCGCAGAGATCCTTCACGCCCATCGATCCGTAGCGTGCGGGAGCGGATCTGACGAGGTCCGGCAGCATCGTCTCGAGGGGCTCATTTCTGTCGTAGGATTCTTTGAAGTTGAGCAGAGTGTTGATGAGAGTTCCCCATTTCCCCTTCGTGATGCCGACAGAAAACAGGCAAAGGACCATGAAGTCGGTGGTGCGCGAAGGGATGATACCGCGGCGGTAGAGAAAGCTGCTGAGCACGGCGGCGGGGATGCCGGTTTCCAGAAGTTCTCCGTCGTCCCCCATGCCGGGGCAAACAATTCCCGCCTTGATCGGATCGAGCATGCACCAGCCGTCGGGGATGCCATCGAATCCATGCCACTTTTCTCCGGGATGCAGAACCCAGCAATCCGGATCGGTGGCGAGGAGGCCGGCGGGGGCATCGGCAAACGGGACATTTTCCCCCGTGGACGGATCGCGGACCTCGGGGGCATTCCATGGCCAGAAGAACCAATCGTTCTTCCGGGCGAATTCCCTGTGGGCGCGGGCGAGTGCCTGCCGGAAATCGATCGCTTCCCCGATGACCTCATTCGTGAGCGAAACGCCCGCCGGGCCATCCATCATCGCAGCGCCGATTTCGTTCGAGGAGATGATGGCGTAGAGAGGAGATGTGCTGGCCTGGGCCATGTAGGCCTCGTTGAACCGGCTGTGGACAACCGGTCGGCGGCCGTTGCGCACATGGATGTAGGAAGCCTGGGAAAGCGCCGCGAGGAGTTTGTGCGTCGAGTGGGTTGCGAACACCGTGGGGCCGTCCGCTGGATGGTCCTTCGGATCTCCGCGCATCGCGTGGCGGTCGCGATACATCGGATTGAACCGGGCGTAGGCATACCAGGCCTCATCGAAGTGAATCGTATCCACGCTTTGCTCCAGCAGGGCCTGCACGTCTGCCGCGTGGTAGCACATCCCGTCATACGTGCAATTGGTCACCACCGCGTAAACCGGGATGTCTGCCGCAGCAAGGCCACGGAGCGGATGCGATGCAATTTTTTCCCGGATTCTTTCCGCAGTGAATTCCTGCGGAGGGATCGGTCCGATGATGCCATAGCGGTTCCGGCTCGGAAGAAAGAAAACCGGGATGCCGCCGCTGATGACGAGCCCCTGCTCGATCGACTTGTGGCAGTTGCGGTCGCAGAGCGCGAGCTGGTTGTCGTTGATGACCGCCGACATGATCGAGCGGTTCGATCCCGACGTGCCGTTCAGGACCGAGTAGCTGAGGTGGGATCCGAAGATGCGGGCGGCATACTTTTCCGCCTCGCCGATTGCCCCCTCGTGATCGAGCAACGAGCCCAGCGGGGTGCGTTCGATCCCGGTGTCCGTGCGGAAGAGGTTTTCGCCGAAGTAGTCGAAGAAGACCCGGCCCTCGGGAGTCTTCGTAAAGGCGACTCCTCCCTGGTGGCCCGGTGCGGCCCAGGAATGCTCGCGGGTCGCCGTGTAGGCGAGAAGGGCCTTTGTAAATGGCGGGAGGAGGTTCTCGAGATAGCGGTGGATCGCGGCAAGCGCCCGGCCGGCCACGAAGGGGGCCGTGTCTTCGAGCATCCAGACGAACTCATTGGCCAGCGACATGACGTTGACGTCAGGCGTGTGGTTCCGCGAGCGGTCGCCCATCAGGAAGACGGGAACATTTGCCCGGCGGGACCGGATTGTCCGGAGGAGCGCTTCGGCTGCGGCGTGCGTGGATTCGTCGTTGGCCCCGATCGTCCAGTCCACGAACACGCACATCACCGAAGCATCCGAGAGAACGACCGCCTCGCCATCCTCGATCGTCGTGGCCTCGACCACGTCGATCGCCCGGCCGGTGAACTCATCGGCTAGTTCCCGGACTGCCCGGCCACCCGCGGTGTGAGGGGTTGCCAGTTTGTCATCCACGATAAGGACTCGTTTTCTCAGCCGGGGATTTGTTCTTTCGATCATGGGAGGAAAGTTTATTGCCGCAGATTTACGCAGGTGGTTCGGAGAGCAAGGGGATCAAAAATTGCATCCGAATTGTGCGCCGATGACGAGGGCGTTCGGGGTAGTGCCGGTGCCGTTCGGCTGGATGATGTATTGGATGTCCGGCTGGATAAAGACGGTCGGGGTGATGTTGATGATGTAGCTGACATCGAAGACGGTTTCCGCCGTGGGTCGGGGGTTGCCGCTGTTCGCCTGGGAGCCGGCATAGGCACTGCTGAAGGCGCCGGTCATCCACGTGCAGAGGAACTGGTCCTGATCGCGCGTGGGGATGATCCCCTGCCAGACCGTGCCGCCAAATCCCATCACCGGCATCTGCGCGACCTGGTATTGCGGGGAGTAGGTGATGCCGCCCCAGACCGCGAGATTGTGGTTGGAGTTCTTCGCGCTCTGCCAGACGGTCTGCTGCCCGATCAGATAAAATCCGTAAGTGTTCTGCTGGGAGCCCCCGAGAAATCCGGAATACGGGAACGTCGAGAAATATCCGCCGAACTTATAGGTTCCCGGGAGTCCAGCCTCCGCCGGAACCGCCGTCGTTTTTCCGTCCTTGTCATGAAGCGTGCCCGCCGGCTTGGAGCCGAAGGCCGGGTTCCAGCCGGCCTCCGCGAACATCAGGACCCCGTCATTCGACCGGATCGAAAAATCGACGCCATGGTAAGCGACTTTGCCGAGTCGGTTGGTGGCCTGGTAGATTCCCGATGCGGCGTAGGTGACCGGCGTCGGGTTGATTTTCACCGTTGCGCCCCAGGTGGCATTCGGGGAACTGGTGAAATTGGAGTTGAGGAAAAGGCTCGTGGGGTTCCCGTCAATCCCGCCGTTTACCTGAAGTCCGAAAGCCGGTAGAACGCAGAACTGATCCGCCGCCACAATCCGCCCGATGCGGAACTCCAGAAAGTCGTCAAAAAGAGTCTGCGCATAATACATCTCGTAGAGCATTCCGGTCGGGGTGACGTAGGATTCGGCCGTGTCGAAGACATTCCCGATCGTTGTCGAGAGGTTCCGCCCGCTGTTCGCCGATCCGGAGATTTTAAACGAAGCCCCCTTCCATCCCGTCAGCTTGTCCATGTCAAAAGTCGCGCCGAACAGCATCTCGTGAGCGTAAGCCACCCCTTGAGATTGTCCTCCCACCGGGTTTCCCTGGAAGATCCCCCAGTAGCTGAAAAACGGAGTGACTCCTTTGTCGCCCGCCTTTCCGAACTCCGCTTCAATCCAGTTTGGAAAAGCCGTGAGATTGTTGATCTCTGCGTGGAGGAAATGACTGCCCAGCACGAGAGCTAAAACGACCAGGGGAGAGTGGCGCATAGGACACCGCATTCATGAGTGCCCCGCGATGAGGAGACAAGCGGTTTCCTCTCGATCTGGCGCTGTCCATGATCAAAATCACAAAAACCCTCCAAATCAAACCGGCGGTATTGCCAAAACGCAATTAAGGGCCAGGATGTTTGCTCGCCTGCGGTCCGGTTTTGATGTATAGAGAAACCTCATGGATAAAACCGTTATTCCTGTCCAGATCCGCGCGCTGATTCCGACGAATGCCGGCTGCGCCGTTTTTCTAGGCAATGAGGAGAAGGTATTTGTCATCTATATTGACCAGGGTGTCGGGGCGGCGATCGGGATGTTCCTCAGCGGTGCGGACAAGGACAGGCCTTTGACTCATGACCTTCTGGCCCATGTCCTGGCAGCCGTGGGAGCCAAGGTCGAGCGCGTGGTTATCAACGATCTGAAGAACGCCACCTATTTTGGCCGTCTGATCCTCTCTGCGGAGAACGAACTGCATCAGAGGAAGATTATCGAACTCGATGCCCGGCCGAGTGATTGCATGGCGATGGCGGCCCAGCAAAAGGCACCGATTTACGTGAGCGGGGTCGTTTGGGAAGAGGTGGAAGATACCTCAGAACTTCTCCGTCAACTCCAGGAAGGCCAGACTGCCGAAGGCGAAGAGAGCTGATTCCTCAAGGGCTTGTAGCGACAGACCTCAAGACAGCCTCGGCGAGCAGGAGGTCGCGCGGGAAGGTGATTTTAAAATTGCAGCTGCCGTGCAGCACGGCCCGCGGACGGAAGCCGGCCTGAATCAGAGCGGCAATCTCATCCGTGATTTCGCGCCCGGAGGATCTGGCCGACTCCAAGGATTCGCGCAAGTCCCGCAGCCCCGCAACCTGCGGAGTTTGCATGGCCCAGAGGTTGTTGCGGGAGACCGTTTCAACCAGATGATCTGCTCCTGCGGCCCGGTGAAGGGAATCGCTGACGGGCTCCGCAGCGACTGCGGCTCCCCATTCAGCGGCTGCGGCGACCACGCGGGAGATTAGCTCGGCTGTGACGAGCGGGCGGGCGGCGTCATGGACCGCGACCAGTGACGGCCCGCACGCACCGAGTGCACGGAGGCCGTTCATGACAGACTCCACACGCTCGGATCCGCCGGGAACGACTGCATGGAATTTTTTGTAGGGAGCGGCCAGCGCGGTGAACTCAGCAATCCGCGACTCCGCGCAGACGAGGACGCAGGGCCCGATATCTTCACAGGCTTCGAACGCCGCAAGCGACCATGTGACGAGCGGCCGTCCGGCAAGCGGTGCGGTGATCTTGTCAAAACCCATGCGCCGGCTGGCGCCGGCAGCCACGATCAAACCCGAGGCAGGGACAGGTTGGATTTCCATGCAGGGCATTTATCACACTGAAACCACAAAACGAAGACCCGATTTTTTTGAAGGAAGAACTTGTGAGCAGGCAGGTTCCTTCAGAGAATGGATTTCTCGAAGGGGAAGATTCACGCCTCTATTCGGCTGGCTTGCCTGAAGAAACCCTGCAGCGACGTAATTATTATGAAACTACTCGAACGTTATACAATCGGCATGGGAGACCGCTTCGCACATCAGGGCCGGGCCCAGTTGGGCGCGGTCGCGAAGGCCTGCGAACTCGGGATTCCCATTCATCCGGTCTGGAACAAATCCAACCGGGAGCACACGATCATCCACAGCCAGCCCGGCGATCTGCGGGCGGAGGCGGACGATGCGGTGCGGGCGCTGGGCTGGAACCGTCCCTATTATGTGGACGCCGATCATATCGGTCTAAAAACCGTGGATGCCTTTGTAGCTACTGCGGATTTCTTCACGCTGGACGTGGCGGATTTTGTCGGGAAGCCGTCTGACGGACGGGAGCGTTTCCAGGCGTTCATCGCGCCTTGGGGCCGTGAGGTGAAGGTAGCAGGGCTCGACCGGCCGTTGGCGCTTGAGGGTGCAAGCCTCGAGAACGCCTGCGCCAAATTTTTGCGGGCGATGGCGGAAGCCGGAGCGATCTACCGGCATATTCTATCCCGGAAAGGTGATGAGCCTTTTGTCACCGAGGTTTCTGTGGATGAGACCGATGCCCCGCAAACTCCGGATGAGCTGTTTCTCATTCTTGCGATGCTTGCGATGGAGGGTGTTCCTGTCCAGACGGTCGCGCCTAAATTTACCGGCCGCTTCAACAAGGGGGTGGATTACGTTGGGGACATACCGCAGTTCGAAAAGGAGTTCGATGAGGATCTGGCTGTCGTGGCTTTTGCCGTCAAAGAGTTCGGCCTGCCGGTCTCATTGAAGCTGAGCGTCCACTCCGGCAGCGACAAGTTTTCCATCTACCCGGTCATCAACCGGCTCATCAAAAAGCACGGCTGCGGTCTTCACGTGAAGACGGCTGGAACAACCTGGCTGGAGGAGGTGATCGGTCTTGCGGAATCCGGGGGAGAAGGGCTTCAAATCGCCAAGGAAATCTATGCAGGGGCCCATTCCCGATTTGAAGAGCTCACCGGGCCCTACTCGACCGTCATCGACATCGATCCAGCCAAGCTGCCGGCGGTCAGCGATGTTCAGCAATGGTCCTCAGCCGAGTATGTGCAGGCGCTCCGCCATGACGCCCGCTGTCCGGGCTACAATCCCCACTTCCGGCAGTTGATCCATGTCGGATTCAAAGTGGCCGCCGAGCTGGGGCCCCGATACACACGCGCGCTGGAAACGCATGCCGGTGTGGTCGGAGCAAACGTGACGCATAATCTGCTCGAGCGTCACATCAAGCCGATCTTCGGCTAGAGCAGTTCAAAAGGGTCCAATCGAAAATGAGCGTTGTAGGGGTGCTTGTGTGAAGCACCCGGAGAGTGAGCGCGTGAGACTTTTAACCTCGGGTGATCCTCCTGCCAATTGGTGGGAGGGAACAGCTCCTTGGAGAAAAAGAAAGAGCGGGGCAACCCCCAAGAAGCCCCGCTCTTTATCCCCAAAATGAAAGATGCCGCAGATCGATCAGGCCCGCCGACGGCGAAGAGCCAACACTAGTGTCAGGCTTCCTGCCAGAAGCGACCATGTGGCAGGCTCCGGGACTGTAACAATGAGTTGATTGCTCGTATTCGTGAAAGCGTAGTTGAATGACCCTGCCAGCCCGCTGAAGTTCCCGCTTCCACCGCTTGCCAGCGAAACTCCGCCAATGGTCATTGTCGAAAATGCACCGGATGGGGTTCCGCCCGAGAAGAGGATGTAAGTTCCTGTGGTGATTCCCGTGAGGGTCAGTTCCAGGTTGCCGGCTTTCGTCAACAGCGCAGAACCCAGCGCGAATGTCGTGAATGAACCTCCGGTCAGATCAGCGGTTATGGTCATCGAAGTCGGCGCAAAGGAGCCCGAACCGTTGATGACGGCGCCCTCGGCCAACGTCAGCGATTTGTTGTAGGCGACGCTCGAGTTGTTTGTCAGAGTCGCCGATGCCGCTACAGAAGTTCCGGAGGTGGTGTTGATGCTGCCGGTGCCGGAGAGGACCAGGGTGCCGGCCGAAACTGTCGTCGCACCGGTGAAGGTGTTGACCGCAGAAAGCGTCATTGTGCCGCTGCCGAACTTGGTGACTGCCAGAGCCGTCCTCAGCGCCTGTGTTGAATCTGCTATGACATTGGTGATCGTGAGATTGCCCGCTCCGCCCAGATTCGCGCCATTGGCTAGCAAGCTAGGATTTGTGGTGTTAGTATTTTTAAAGTTGGATAGTGTCAGGGTCTGTCCCGCCGTGGTGACCTCCACTGTGCTGACGAAGCGGGAATCGATTGCCACGTTTTGGTTACTGCTGGCTGTGTTTCCGCTATACTTGAACGCGCCTCCCTTAATTTGAACTTGCCCCGTGCCCACGGCACTGGCTCCGCCTCCCGTGTTCATAGTTGTTGCTGTCACTGTGCTGCCAGTGCTGATCGCAATTCCTCCGGTGAACGCGCTGCTTGAGTTAGTCAGCGTCAAGTCGGCAGGTGTTGGCGTTGAATCCAATGTCAGGGCGGCTGATCCGTTGATGGCGGCATTCAGTGTCATAGCAGTCGTGTTATGAAAAAATATCTGACCGCCTGTCGTCGATATCGTGAGTGCATTTCCGTTATCAGAAATGGTCGTGCCGCCGTTGATAGTTAATCCCCTTGCTGCGAGATCCCATGTCTGGACAGCGCCCAGAGAAATAGCTGGCCCGTTGAAAGTCAGACCCGATCCGCTCAGGGCGGATGAAATGAGAATCCCTGATGATCCAAGCGTCAGCGAATTACTTCCGCTGATTGTCAGTGTTTTGGTCGCAGTGCTATCAATAAAAATCCCGTCAATGGAAAGGTTCGCCCCGAGTGCGGCTCCTTGGTTTGCGGTCATGACGCTGTTGATCAGAATCCTGTCGCTTGTGCCGGGAGTGCCTGAATTTGGAGTATATGAACTGGGCAGGTTCAAATTAATATTGTTATTCGCTTTCTGGAAATCCGTCGCGAGGAGGCTTCCCGCCATTCCGGCCACAAGCAAGGGGAGAAGAATCCGCTGCCCATGGCTCGGCCGGTAATGCGTATTCGACAATCTGGGAGTGACGGGCTGTTTCATAGGTTTGATCGGGAGGTTGGTGAGTTCGATTGGGAAAATAATCCAATGCGGATGTGATAATTTACGCTTTCCGAGGAATAGTCAATGGTTTTTTTGCGATTTGGAGCCGGTTTCCCGCCCGCAAAACTGTGCGATGGGGGGCTGTGCGGGCGGGCGTTTTGACTGTGGCATCCCGCCGCTAAAAGGATCGCAGTGTCCAGACACCAATCTCGAACGGAGCGAGAGCCATAGATTCGTTCGCGGAACAGGGCCGGATTTTTCCGCTGGCAGGATCCCACTGTTCACAGCATTTCAGGTTTCCGGCCGCGAAAGTGGCTGGCTGCATGCTTTCGTTGAACACCATCAGGAAACAATTTCCGTCTTTCGACACGCGGCGCACGCGGAGATTCCTGTCGGTTGACGTCCATCCAAACGCCTGTGTGCGCGCGCGAACCCGCGAAACCATTTCCGCTGCTTCTTTCTCATCCGACCAGAAGACCGTGCCTGGAAAATCCTCCAGTGCCCGGCAGAGTGAGGGGGTCGCAAACTCCGGCTCGACAATGAGACACCGGTAGTTCATGCCGGCCAGCGAGATGGACTCGCCGTCAATTGTGGCCTCTGCGAGGAGCTGGCGATCCTCGAGGTAGTTGAAGTCGATCTGGCACTCAAAGCAGTGCCGCGCGCTCTTCCAGGGAAGGGCATCGGAACTGCCAAGGATGGCGACATCACAAATGTGCCTGGAGTCGGTATTGAGCCAGGACAAGCGCCGGCAGGCATCGGCAAACGGCCGGAATTCATCCCACCATGGACTGTTGGGGCCGACGTCGGGAGGCCGCTCGGTGCGGCGCGGTCCGCGCAGCGAATAGTAGAATGCATGCGGGAGCAGGAAGTTGCATCCGCGAACGAGGAGCCAGCCAGCCAGCCCTTTCATTTCTTCGAATGTCAGTTCCTCCCCGAATCCCCCGCAAAACTCATTAGCGTTGCGGCGGCGATGCCGGTGGATCATCACGGAGGACGCCGCTTTGGCGGATGTGGATTCGGGCCCTTCTGTGCCGCTGGGTTTGCCGGGTTCCACCCATCGCCAGACAACGTCCTGCCCGGGGATCTGGAAGTAAGCGAGTTGGCCGAGCGAGTCCGGTTCCCCCGGATGCCCGATCAGGTCCACTCCGTGCGCGGCACACCATTGGCTGATGGGCTGGTAATACGTTTCTTCAAGGCGAGTCTGAACCGCTCTCAAATAGTCCGCCCGATGCCGGTGTGCGTCCGGTTCGTCCTCATGCCAAAGGCAGGGGAGGTGCGGGGTAAAGTTGTAGCCCAGGATCCGATTCACATGTTCCAGGATTCCGGTGGTGCCGGGCAGGATTTTGCCTTCTGGATTGTAAAGCCTGCCGACAAGGGAAGGTTCATCGGTGAATATTGCGGGAATCGTCCCGCCAAACTCTTCGCCGAACTCCTCGAAGTATTTCCGGTATACCAAACGGATAAAACACTGGATGGCATCCGGGTTGAGCAGGTCCGTCGCGAGCGGTGATTCCTCCAGGCTGTCACAATGCGGGACTCCCTCGGGGGGCTCGGTTTTGTAATGCAGTCCGCGAATGCCCGTGTGCAGTTTACGGCAGACGATCGCAAGAAGCTCTCCTCCGGATCGCGGCACCACCGCCATCAGTTCGGCATCATCTTCCGGCGCGAAGCGCGCGAGCGCCCGAGCCGCCTCCGCTGCCGGCCCATCCCACTCCACGGCAACCAGTCCGCGGCATGCGAAGGCGGCGTTCTCCGCGACGACCTGTCCGCTGGAGGATCCGCTGGGATACATCCCCTCATCGTAGAGGACAACCCGCATGCAGCGCCGCTGCGCCACAGTGATCGCGTGCCGCATGAACCCCAGGAGCCGCGGGCTCATCCAGCTTGTGTCTTTCGGCAGGCCAACACGGGCGTGAATGACAAACTGGTCGACCCCGTGGGCCTGAAAGGCGGCGATCTGGCGCTCGATTTCGTCCTCCCGAAGGTTGTCGTTCCAGAACCAGAACGGACAGAGCGAAAATTCCGTTTCGGGGAGCGGCCAGTGCGCGCTCCTGTCCGTCGATGATGCGAGTCCGGGGGACAAAATCATCACTTCAATGTCGTGAAATCCGGGGGATCCCGAGCTCAGTAGCGGATCGCGATTGAGTCTACCGAGAACCCCCCGGTGGTGCCGACGGTCGGATTTTCCCCCTGGACGACTTCCTTGATGGCGAAGGTGAGCCAGCGGGAGCCAACGGCTCCCTCCTGGTCCATGTCGAACGTGGCGGCCCGGGAGTTCAACTCCTCCTGTGTCACGGAGGCCTTACCATCGGAGATCGTTGCTTTCCATGTATGGGTGGTGGGATCGATCGTCACGGTCATCTCGTATATGGTGCCGGCGGTGACTGCCATGCCGGTATCAATGTAGTTGTTGGAGCCGCTATTCGTGGCGCCGTCGAAGAACTGCCAGGTGCCGTTGATCGACGCAATTTTCCAGGATGACGAGGAGTCGGGGCCGAAAGCGGACGCGGCCTGGGTGTCGCCGATCATGTAGGACACATCGGCTGGCGTGGAGTCCGGCCGGAATCGGAAGGAAATGGTGAACGGCCCTGAGATTGTCGTGGCAGCAAATGCGCGGGTGATAGCTCCACTCGAAGCCTCGTGAGCCGCCTGCGTGGTGACCGTTCCGGACAGATACTTGCCGGTTCCCACAGGCGCTGAATCCATGATAGTGCCCTTAGGCAGGCTGTAGGATCCTCCTGTCCTCCAGCCGGTAGTCCACCCGTTGCCGTCCGCTCCCATGATTTGCTTGGTGGTGAAGGTGGAATCCACGGAGTAATCTTCAAAGCCTTCCCCCACGCCGGGGGCGGCGGTTACGGCCTTGGCGGCTGCTTTGTCCGCCGCTTGTAATGGCGTCCATACCAACAGCGGCAGCAGAAGCAACAGCGAGCGGAGGTTCCGGGATCCGGGAGGCAACAGGAGTGATGTCATAAGTTTTGTGGGGAGCATGGTTTGTGATTGTTAGGCAGTCGGGCTGTGTCGGATCCGGGTAGGTTCATTATTTAGTCTCCGTTAACGCGCGGCGCACGCCGGAGTCAAATCCGGTTCCGCTACCGGTTTGAGTTGCGACGACCAGCTCTCGCAAAAAGGGCCCCGGGTTCGCAACAACATTGTCGGAGATGTTCACGTTCGAGCTCTCGTTGACCCAGATGAGCGCCCCGGGATCGGCACCTTTGTCCCGTCCAAACTCCTTGGCGTTCCTCATGGGGGAAAGGAACTCGTTCTTCCGGATGGTCACCCCATCCGCCGAACAGATCAGTATATTGACCCCGTCGATGTTTTCGAAGCGGTTGTTTTCGACGACGATCCTGCGATGTCCTCCCGGATTGGGGACGTAGTTTTTTCCGTCGAATGCGAGGATCGTCAGCGCCCCGGGATGCCGCAGTTCGCCGGTCTTCCGGTTCGTTGAGACGTCCCGGAAGGTATTGTTCCGCACCACGACATCATTGCTGTAGTCGGACTGGCTCCAGATTCCGGTTTCGGTATTGAATTCGACCGCCGCGCGTCCCGTTTTCTCAATCGTGCAACCTTCGATAAGCCCGTGCGGAGCCTGGGCGTAAACGCCCCGGGCGGTCGTATTCCGGATGGTGCAGTTCCGGACAACGTAGCCCTCCCCGCATTGGTTCTGGTTGGCGATGAGCCAGGATGGCTGCGCCGCCACTTCGCGATCCAGCGTCAGTTCGACATAGCCGACCCTGGTTTTGCTCTTAAAGGCTTGATAGCGTTGTTCGGGCTCGAAAGTCGGCTGATAGTCCGCAAGACTTTTCACACCAGTGACAGTGGCTGAACCTGCCAGCACCATATTTTTGTCGTAGAACAACAAAGTGTCTCCCACATTGGCCACCAGCTTCTGTCTGGTCGCCGCGACACGGTGGGCGATGAGCCTGTTCCCCGCAGCCTCCAGGACCATGGCATAGGTGCCATGGATCGCAATCGCGTCGTCATTGAGCCCCTCGAAGGAACAATCCACCAGGGTTGGCCCCTTCCGGTTATCGGCACTGTGAAATCCATCCGCGGTGGCGGAAAGAAGCGGATCCTCCGTGGCGCCGTCCGGACGTGGGCCATACGTGACGCGGCAACGCTCGTAGTAATTTCCTCCGTCGCCGCCCGAGTCCTGAAAACAAAAGCCGCTCCCGCTCCTGATTGTCACATCGACGAACTTCATCCCGCGACACTCGAAAACTCTCAGGTCGGGAAACGTTTGCCCGCGCATCGCCACCAGATCCCCGGGCTGGACCGGAATTCCCGCCTTATCCGGTGGTTCCACCGGGATGCGAAAGAGATCGGGGGCAAGTTTGAGCAACTCCTTCGGTCTCGGCGAGCGGATGTCCGTCTTCCACTGGCGCGTGGCGGGATCAAAGACATTCAGCCAGATGTTCGGGAAAAACGTTTTGTTGTCGATATCGGCGGGGTAGCCCTTCGCGATCCGGACATCGGCCGTTTTGTCCTCAAGAGAAATCGCCTCGATGCGCCCCTGCGTGGAGGGAATCGTTCCGCGCACCAGCGTCGCCCCCCGCAATGTGACGTTCTCGCACTGCTGGAATGTCATCGACGATCTGCCCCGGTCTGTAAAAATGAGCGTTGCGCCCGTGGCTTCGATTTTCAAATTCCTCGCCTTCTCCAACATGAGGTGCCAGGCGTCGGGACCGCCGCCGGTCGGCAGGGGAGGGATCAGGTAAACCCCCGGAGGAATCACCAATTCGCTCCTTCCCGCACGAGCCGCCTCCTGAAACGCTTTCTGGAGGGAAGCGGGATCGCCCGGCGAAATGAATGCCGCGATACGGTCGGGCAATTGGGTTCCCGGTCCGCTCGACTGCTTTGCATCCGGCGATGGGGACCCCGCCTCCGGCACCCCATCCATGTTCTGTCCGGAATCGCGCTTCTGACAGGCGGTAAGCGCCGACAGCGCCACGACGAAGAATAGAAGGAAGGGCTTCGGCATGCGGTTTCGATTCAGTTCAGGGAAAGTTGAAGGCTTGAGGAGAAATGTCGTGACGGATCCGGTGCGACACATATAATCTAATCCGGATTAGATATTCTCCTGGCAGCCTGCGTCAAGAGAATTCCCGATGCAAATCTCCTTGAAACCTGCCGTGATGTCCCACCACCCTTTGACCGATAAGAAAATGCCGGAGCCTCTGAGTGTCCAAGAGCATGACCCGGAGGATTGGAAGATCGAGGACCTGAGCTTTGAAGCCGGGCGGACTGTGCTTAACGGAAGCAAATTCATCCTGGGAAACGGCTACATGGGATACCGGGGGACGCTGGAAGAATTCCGCGCGGAACAGCTGACTGGAAATATACTTGCGGGGCTCTACGACAAGGTGGGGGATGGCTGGCGGGAGCCGGTCAACGCACCGAACGCCCTGTTCATCCGGGTGCTCTGCAATGGTATTCCATTGAGTGTTTTGGAGCCGGGCATCGAAAGCCATCAGCAGACGCTCGACATCCGTCAGGCCTGCCATTTTCGTAAAACGGTTTTCGCCATGGAGGACAACCGGATTGTGTTGAAGGCGGAACGTTTCCTGAGCCTGGACAACAGGCATCTGATGCTGATGGAGTTTTCCCTGCAGAGCGAACGGGCTGCGGAGTTGGAAATCGAAACCGGCATTGACCTGGATATCTGGGACATCAACGGTCCGCATCTGGAGGAATTTCATGTCGACGGGAAGGACGGGCTCCGTGTTGTCACGGCCAAAACCCATGAACTCCGCCGTGAGGTCTGTGTGGCGGAGGCTTTGGAGTGTGATGGATTCGAAGTTGTGGAGGTAAAGGCCGACACGGAATCGCTGCGCCGTGCCGTTTTCTCCGCCGAGCCCGGGCGCGTGTATCGATTCTGGAAATTCGTGGCCGTGTTCACGGGGAGCGACGAGGTGGAATCCGCTCAGGGAGCAGCCTGCGCCGCGTGCGCCGAAGCCCGCAGGTCGGGGTATTCCGCCTCGTTGCAGGCGCATAAAGCCGCATGGGAGCGGAGATGGGAAGCGGCGGACATTCAAATCGAAGGGGACCGCGGCGCGCAGTTCGCGCTTCGCTACAGCCTGTATCAGCTCATGGCGATTTCTCCTCCGCCCGACAAGGACCTGTCCATTCCCGCCCGGGGCTTGTCCGGGCAGGTCTACAAAGGTGCGGTTTTTTGGGACACCGAAATGTTTATGCTGCCCTTCTTTCAATCGGCAGAACCGGAGACAGCCAGGAATCTCCTGATGTATCGGTTCCGCACATTGGACGGGGCGCGCCGCAAGGCCAGGGAATATGGCTGCGAAGGCGCGTTTTACGCGTGGGAGAGCCAGGAAACCGGAGACGATGCCTGCACCGATTTCAACGTCAGCGACGTGTTCACCGGCCGTCCGATGCGGACACATTTCCGGGACAAACAGATCCACATCAGCGCTGCGGTTGCTCACGGGTTCTGGCGTTATTACGCACAAACCGGTGACAGGCAGATTTTCCTGGATGGGGGAGCGGAGGTGATTCTCGAGTGCGCACGATTCTTCCACTCCCATGCCTACTACAAACCGGCCAGGAGCAGGTATGAGTTCCTGGATGTTGTCGGTCCCGACGAATATCATGAGCGTGTCCACAATAATGCCTACACCAACCGGATGGCGCTCGAGACATTTGACATCGCGCTGCGGGTCATCAAGCTCCTGGGCGCCGGGCATTCCGATTTCGTGTCAGAACTGGTTGGACGTCTGGGATTCGAAAGCCTTCTCGCCGGGCTTCCGCGCCTACGGGAACAGGTTTGCCTGCAGGAACCGGCACGGGACACCGGCATTATCGAGCAGTTTGACGGATACGGGGCCTTGGAGCAAATCACGCCATCGCAGCTGAAACCGCGGCTTCTGAATCCGACGGAATATCTTGGCGGGGGCCATGGATTGGCGACCACGACCCAGGTCATCAAACAGGCGGATGTCGTGCTGATGCTGAGCCTGTTTGGCAGCGACTATTCCCGAGTGGTCAAAACCCAAAATTGGCACTACTACGAACCCCGCACGGAACACGGCTCAAGCCTGAGCGCGTGCGCGTACGGGCTCGTCGCCTGCGAAATCGGCGAGATCGATCGTGCTTATGAATTTTTCCTGCAGACGGCGACAATCGACCTGACCGGAAAGGCCAAGCAATATCTCGGGTCGCTTTACATCGGGGGCACCCACCCTGCGGCGAATGGCGGCGCCTGGATGGTGGCTGTGAACGGGTTTGCCGGGCTGCGAGTGACGGATTCGGGCCTCTCTCTCAATCCGCAGCTGCCCGGGCAGTGGCGGAGTCTCCGGTTCCGCATCCTCTGGCACGGATTGCGGTTCACCGTTTCCATTTCTCCGGAAGAGGTCCGGGTCGATAGCGATCCGGGCAACGCCGGGGATGCCATTTGGTCTATCGGCAACGAACAACTCTGTTGCTCACCAGGCAAGCCAATCACTCACCGAGTTCTATGACATCATCACGCATCAAGATCCACTTGACCTCAATGGCTCTGCTTGCCGGGGTCTTCCTATTCGCGGTCTCCGATCCCGCTGTGGCCGACGTGACGCTCCCCGCAATCATCTCTGATCATATGGTCCTCCAACGCTCGAACCATACGCGGGTTTGGGGGAAATCATCGCCGTCAGAGAAGGTCCGCCTGACCCTCGGAGAACTCCGCTCTGAGACCGTGGCGGATGAGGGCGGAAACTGGAAAATCGAGCTTGATCTGAGCCAGGCGAAAGAAGGTCCTATGGCCATGGTGATTGAAGGAACCAACAAGATCACGGTTGCCGACGTGCTGGTCGGCGAGGTCTGGCTCTGCTCCGGCCAATCGAACATGGCCTACTCACTGAATCGTTCGACAGGAGGAGCGGAAGAAATCGCCCGATCCGCGAACCCCCGGCTGCGCCAGTTCACCGTCTCCTACAATCCGATTTCCGAACCGCAGGAGAAATGCAAAGGCAACTGGATGGTGGTCGATCCCACGAATGCGCCGAACTTCAGCGCCGTCTCCTACTACTTCGCAAAGGATCTCCAGAAGACAATGAACACTCCCGTCGGCATCGTGCGTTCGGCATGGGCCGGAACCGCCATCATGAGTTGGATCAGCGGGATCTCGATCTCCGGGGAACCCGAGCTCAACGAAATGAACGAGGTGGCCAAGAAGCGTGTCGCCGATTACCCCCAACTCAAGACGTCGTATGTCACCGACATCGCCGCTTGGGAAACGAGGACGAACCGTCAGGATCGTCAGGGCGATGTCGCAGCCTTCGCAGCTCCAGATATCCAGGACAGTGATTGGAAAAGCGTCCCGCTCCACAACACGAAATTCAAGGCGATCGGCCTGCCCGATGCCGGTGTCGTTTGGCTCCGAAAAAGAATCGTGCTTCCGGCGAATCCCGTTCCCGGCCAGACCCCGACCGTCAGCCTCATCATCGGCGCATTTGACCAGACGTATTGGAACGGAAAATGGATCGGCGGGATGACGGAAGCGACAGCGCCCGGCCCGAGCGCCTTGCGCGTGTATAAGATTCCGGCCGATGCCTACAAGGAGGGGGAGAATGTCATCGCCATCCGGATTTACACCCCCACGGAAGCGGCCTCCTTCGGCAGCGGATATCTTGATATCGGGACCACCCGCACCCAGCTCGCAGGCGACTGGCTTGCCAAGGCGGAGTTTGAACTGCCTCCGCTGACCGAAAAAGGCTATCCCGAGCTTCCGGGGGCGCCCGGCATCAGCCCCAGCGCGCTCTATAACGGAATGATTCATCCGATCATCCCCTACACGTTTGCCGGTGTCGTATGGTATCAGGGCGAACAGGATTCCGGGCGCAAGGGGACGCAATACCTGAAGATGCTCAAAACTCTTGTGAGCGACTGGCGCGCCCGCTTCGGGGCACCGCTTCACTTTTCCCTCTGCCAATTGCCCAACTACGGGAAAAAGACCAGCGCTCTGGGAAGCTCCCCCTGGGCCAATATCCGTGAAGCCCAGAGGCGTGCCCTCGAGATTCCCGGGACAAGCCTGGTCACCCTCATCGATTTGGGCGATGAGGATGTCCATCCGCCGGACAAAAAGCCCGTCGGAGAGCGTGTGGCGTTCTCCGCGCTGGCTGGTGTATATGGGAAGGAAATCGCTTCCAGCGGCCCGGTCTATGAATCGATGAAAATCGATGGAAACAAAGCAGTCATCAGTTTCCGTTTTGCGGATGGCGGCCTGGTGGCGAAGCCGTTGCCCTCCGACTACCTGCCGACCTATTCCGCAAAGGTAAAAGTCCCGCTGGTCCGCAACAGTCCGGACAGCGAACTGGAAGGATTCTCCATTTGCGGAGAAGACAACAAATGGGTTTGGGCCCAGGCAAAAATCGAAGGCGGGACAGTGGTCGTCTCCTCGCCAGCCGTTTCCAAACCGGTTGCCGTCCGTTACGCGTGGGCGGATAATCCGACCTGCAATTTGTATAACGGAGCCGGATTGCCAGCCTCGCCGTTCCAGACCGATGAGATGAAATAGGCTGATCGATCCTGAACCCCGCACATATGAATCCCGCCAGCGAACCGCATCCGCTCACCGAATTTTCGGAGAACTTTTATCTCACTTATCCTCACTCCAATAGCTTTGTTGATCAGGGGAGAGCCATGGTGATCGGACGGTTGGGGGATGCGGGGTTTGAGCTCGTCCTGCAGAATCTTGTAGACGATTCCCGCGAGTCGTTGTGCCGGATTCCCGCGCCATCCGATCTTACGGCGCCTCCGTTCAGTCGCGAGGGATCCAATGCAAGCTCGGCAACCCGCGCGATTTTTTGGGACGCCACATTGAATGCCGAGTCGCCATATCTTGTGATTGGCGAGAGGGAAGGGGTTTGGGGGTTGGATCTGAACCGGCGCGGGGAGCCGGACTTGCTGTTCCGCCCGTCGCCGGGGGAAACGCTTTCCCCCTTGTTGAGTCTCACCGCGGATGGGAAGCGGGTTTTGATCAATTACCATTCCTCGGATCTACAAAACCATGGGGCTGTCGAACTCGACCGACTCACCGGTCATGTCCTCCCTGTTCTGAAAGAATCCTGGTGGGCGAACCATTTCCACTATTGTCCCCAGGACGAAGAATGGATCGGCTACTGCCATGAAGGACTCACCGAATTGGTGCCGGACCGTGTCTGGGGATTGCATCGCACAAAATTGCCCGGCGGCCGGATGCTGTTTGACCAGCATTGGGACACTCCCGGGAAGCAGCTGTTTGTCGGGCACGAAAGGTGGTGTTTCCATGCTCCCACCGTCCTGGCCGTCGCGTATGGCGTGAGCCCCGGACAGCCACGCGGCATCTACGAGGTTTTTACAGACGAACGACCGCCCCGCCTCGTGAGCGAAGGAAACCGGGATTGGCATGTTGGGGTGAGCCAGGATGGACGATGGGCGGTTGTCGATACGACAGGACCTTATGAGGCTCCCGGGATCGGATGGGACAATGCCGGCCTGTGGAGCGATATTATTCTTCTCGACATGAAAACCGGCCGCCGGCAATTCCTGGCGCGCAGCCGCCATATCAGGCATCCATCCCACCCGCATCCGGTTTTCAGCCCGGACGGACAATTTGTCTTCTACAACGAGGTTGACGAAAGCCTCAAAAACAACCGGATTATGCGGGTCAGGAATCTCTGGCAGTGACTACCATGCTTCCTATTAAACGATTTTTTCCCATGAGCAGCGGCTTCCTTGCGGCACTGGTCATCGCTGCCACCGCCTCTGTGGGCATGCCTGCAGAGCAGCCGGCGGTCGTCTACAGGTGGGATGCGTCCGCCTGGCTCGCGAGCTACAACCACTCCCAGTTTTCCGCTCAACCCGTCACGAATCCCGATGGCAGCGTGGGTGCGCAAATTACGGTCACCCCGCGCTCGGCGGCAAACCCGTACAACATGGTCATCGGGACTTCTGCTTCTCTGAAAGGCGGGAACCAATACACGGCGGCAATCACGTTCAGCGTGGCGGAGCCGACGAAGTTTCCATCCTCGTTCTACATGTTTGCCCGCAACTCCGCTGGAAACCAATATGACATCTGGCAGACGTGGACTGGGCTGCCCGGCCCGACGCGCACGATCACTCTGCCACTCGAGCTGAGATCCATCGACGGCGGGAACTGGAAGCTCTACATGGGGATTTCAAATTCGGGTGCGCTGAATATCCACAGCATTGCCGTCTACAGCGGATTGACTTCGGATGGCACAACTCCCTTCACCACAGTCGAACCTGTGCTCAACGGCACTCCTGCTTCACTCCCTCAGGCCGGGATTTCCGCGGCGACAGGTTATACGCCGTTTGCGATCGCGCCTCCTGAGGCGCCAAAGTCCGTCATCTCGCTTGCGGATTATAAATTCACGCCGGATTCCGCCGGAGCCCCCGCCTCGATCGCCGTTGCCAATGCCGTCGCACTTCAGCAGGCCATCAACGCCTGCAAATCCCCGGGAGCCGTAAAGCTGCTGATTCCCAAAGGAACCTACCGGATTGCTCCCGTGAGCAATATTGCGATCACCGGCCTTAACGATCTTACCGTCGAAGGGCAGGGAGCGGTTCTGATTCTGGAGACCATGACCAAGGAGGGGCCGGCATTTTCGATCAGCAACTGCAATCGTCTGCTCATCGAAAACCTCAATCTGGATTGGGATTGGAGCGCGAAGCCGATTGCGAGCCTGGGGACGGTGTCGAACCTTTCCGCTGACAAACTGCAATGTGACTTCACATTCCCCGATCTGGATGCCGCGCAAACCGCACTCACCCGGACGACTCCCTGGCGCGGCATTTTTGGAATGGATCCCGTCCGTTTGGTGAAGCAGGACGTGAATAACTTTGTGCCCCCCAAAGAAACCATCATAACGGCCGGGAGCGCTGACAACGTCCTGCACGTCACGTTCCCGAAGCCGGCGCCTCTGGTGAATGGCGCCACCTACTGCATCCGCCACCTGTATTATGAAATGGGCGGATTCAAGGTTGGCAACTCGAGCGACGTCACATTCCGGGACGTGAATATTTACTCGATGCCCGGCATGGGATGGTTTTTTGCGGGGGCGATGCATAATTTCGAACTGCGCAACTGCAGCATCCTGCGCCGCCCGGGCTCCCGCACTCCGCTCACCACGGCCGCGGACGGCATCCATGTGGACCAGTTCATCGATAACCTCAATATTGAAAACTGCTTCATCACCGGAACCGGAGACGACGCGATGAACATCCATAGCGAATCCTACCAGGGGACAATCGTTCCCGATGAGGCGGATCCGAAAAAGCTGACCTTGTTGAACTGCCCGTCCTGGCAACTCCGCCTCAACCCGGGGGATCCGATTGAGTTCTACAATGCTGACTTTTCGTTTCTCACAAAAGCAGGAACCCCAACAACCCGACAGGTGGCAAAAGCCTCGTCCGTGAACAGTGGCAAGCCTCAAACCATCGTCGAACTCACCGAACCGCTCCCTGCCGGCGTCACATCGCAGAGCATTTTGGTGAACGGGCGATACCTGGCAAGCAACGTCCGGATTAGCGGATGCCGGATGGTCGACGTGAGCGGACGCGGCATCCTCCTCTCGGCAAAAAATGTCCTCATGGAGGATTGTCATTTTGAGAACGTCTACAGCTCATCCATCAATCTGGAATCCGAGATCTTCCAGCCGCTTTGGACCGAAGGCCGCGGCGCTTCCAACGTGCTGATCAGAAAATGTCTCTTTGAAAACGGGAACTCCCAGGGTCGATACAGCGGGGCCATCATCCACACGAACACCCGCATTCCATGGGGGCCGACAGCAACGACGCTTTACGAGCAAATTACCATCGAAAACAACCGCTTCGTGAACTGTCCGGGACCTGTGGTGTCCCTCTCGAATGCCTCGAATGTGCTCGTCCGTTCGAATGAGATTCTGCTGACTCGACCGATTGCGAATCCGAGCCGTTACGCCGGAACATTGTTTTTAACAAAATCCTCTGACGCGGCCCTTGGCGGCAACAAGTGGATGAACGGAATTGCGGGCGCTTCTGCGGGCGGAGTGGTTTTCGATCCGGCAACGACCTCGGGAATCTTTCCGGATACGAATGCGGTGAAAAACCTGGAGCCGGTTGCCCCGGCTCAGTGAGCGGGAGCCGGACCGCCTTCTTTCAACGCCTGGAGCCATGCGGCTGAACGGGCGAAGTATGCGCCATGCGAGTTGTTCTTGTTCGCGTGCTCGGCGTCGACCATCACCACGACCTCCTTCGGGCCCGGGATCTGGTTGTAGGCGGCAAAGACTCCAATTGGTGGGCAGGTCTGGTCAATCAAGCCCACCCCCAACAGCACGGGACAGGTGATGCGCGGAGCGAAGTTGACGGCATCAAAATAGAGATTTGTCTCCGCGACTTTTTGCGAATCTTTCGCCTTTCCCTCCTTATCTTTTCCGGGACCGAACCAGGGCCAGGATACCGAATGCTCAGCCCGGGGACCGGCGCTGTCGGATCCGGCAGGCACGTTCACAAGGGCTGCCGAAACTTTTGGATGGAGCGCCGCTGTCGCGAGGCTTTGAAATCCCCCCTGGCTCGTGCCGGTGGCAACCAATACCCGGCCGTCCCAGTCCGGACGTCCAGCGAGATAGTCCGCAGCCCGGTAGCACGCAAGAAACATCCGAAGAAAATAGCTGGTCTCGCGGTCATCGTTTCCAAAGCCCATGTAGTCTTTCAGCGAGGTTGCCTCAAGCTGCTGATAGTATTGGTCGGTGTAATCGATCGGCAGGTCATGGGCCATGATGTTCATCGCCAGCCAGCCCTCCTCGGCACGCCCCACCACGTTGCTCTTCGTCAGCTTGTAGACGCCCGCCCCCTGGAAGATAAGCATGGCGGGAAATTTTCCCTCGCCCTTCGGCTTGGCGAGCTGCCCATAAACGCGTGTGCCGCCGATGTTATCCAACTGCACTTTGCAATACTCCACCGACGGGGATTTGCTGTCACCGGTTACGATGACCGGATTCATCGGAATCCCCTGGAGTTGCTCGATTTTCGATTTCCAAAACGCATCAAAATCCTTTGGGCGGGGCGATGAGGGCTGAATCTTGAACGGCTCGACAACCGCGCCCAGAAGGCTCTTTACCTCCTTCCCATCGATCCGGGAGACGATCTTGACAAGGACTGTCCCCGGCTCATTCAGAGATGTCTCCAGCACGCCGGAGCCCGCTGGCAATGCGAGGGGGCCTGATGCGATGGGCTTGAATCCGTTCCTGGCCACCTGATATTTTGCCTCGCTCCCATCAGGTGCGGAAATCCGCCATTCAATCTTCTCTCCCGCCGAATAGATCCCATCCGCGTGCCCAGGAGCCGTCACTATTTCCTGAGCCATCAGAACGGCCGCCGATGCAATAATGCCAGCCAGAGCGAAGCTCCACGTCGCGACGCATCGATTTATCTTACAGGCAATGATCGGCGGACCTGCGGTTTGGTTCGAATCACTGCGTTTCCACATGCCCGTCAAGATAGACCGTATTGCGCTTCCCGTTGTGAACGGGCTTGTCTGGCAAAGGAGGATACCAATCCGGTCCGGCGGAGACATTCTTCTTATCCACGTCCTGGAGCACGGCAATGCTCGAGAGGGCGACAGGAGGCAGAGCGACCATTCTTGAAGGAGCCGGGTCGGGATATCCGGTTCCCGAGTTGACCCGGCCGAATGGCGCGTTGGTGACCCCGCCGTAGACGATCGAATTTGGCGCCAGATAGGAGACTCCATCCAATTGTGTCGTTTTCTTTTTCCAGGCAGGACATTGAAGCACCGGAACGATGTATTCTACTCCGGTCGGCTCCGGAAGCCCCAGATAGGGAGACAAAAAATAGCCCAGCATGCCCTTGTATTTCCAGCAGCTCCAAGGATGCTGGCCACCGTTCAATGGGCCGGGCAACTGACCCGGCACTGGAGTCCAACTCGAGAGCAGTGTCGGCCGCCCCACCATGAAGCTGTTGTCATTCACATACGAGGTGACCGCCTGGCCCACGAGGCGAAGGTTGGCCGCACATTTGACGGAATCCGCCGCCCCGATAGCTCTTTGGCTTGCCGCGAGGAGAAGCGTTGCCAGGATCCCGATGATCGCGACCACAACCAGCAGTTCCACCAGTGTGAACGCCATCGCCTGCCGGCCAGCCCGGTCCGGGCCAGGGAGGCCCGTTGTTTTCGCAATGGGGAGGGGGATGGTCATTTCAATAATCTAATCCGGATGTGATATTCGTTCAGGTTCCGTGCGAAGTCAACCGATATTCTGTCCGGATTATTTGCGGGCTTTGCTTGCGGGCCCGGTGGATTCTCTGATGAGCAATTGGGGTTCAATCTTCGTGCTTGAGGGGATGCCGGCGGCACGGTCTTCGTTGAGCTGTGCGAGGAGAAGTTCGACGGCGCTTTTCATCATCTCCCCGACACGCTGGTCGATGGAAGTGAGGGTTGGCCGCAAATAATGACCGACCTCCAGGTTGTCGAAACCTGTGATCGAAACATCCCCCGGTACCGAAAGGCCCGTGTCCTGCACGTGCTGGATGGCTCCCATTGCGACATGATCGTTCACAGCGATCCACGCGGTGTGACGGTCCCGGGCCGAGCGAACCATCCGGGCGAGTTCGATTCCCTCGGCGAAGGACTCTCTCCCGGGCGTTTCGAGCTCGAAGGCCTGGAGTTTCCGGGCGGCGTCGATCCCGTGAAATTCCAGCGCCTGGGTGAGGCCCTGCCAGCGCCAAGGATTATTTTTTGAGAAGCCCAACGTGGCAAAGGAACGATGTCCAAGCCCCACCAGATGGTCGACAAGAAGACGCATGGAGCGGTGACGGTCGGCGGTGACAAAGGGCCTGAGTTCCTGAGACGCCGGATCCACGTGCACGCAGCGCAGGTCCTTGAGCCACGCCTTCGCCTGCTCCACCCCGATGTAGGACTGCACAAGGATGACGCCGTCCACACGAATATGGTGAAAATCCTCGATGATGCGCTTCTCGCTCAGGTCGTCCCTGGGCGTGATGGCGAGGACTCCGCGCAACCTATTTTCCCGCAGGAACTCATCGAGCGAGGCGATCTTTTCAGAGATCAGCGGGTTACGGGGATTCCCGAAACAGATCCCCACGATTCCCGTCGACTTGCCGTTGAGTGCACGGGCCAGAGGATTGGGTCGGAAGCCGAGATGCTCCATGGCGAGCAGCACCCGTTCGCGGGTGGCGGATTTCACTTCCGGATGCCCGTTGATGGCCCGCGAGACCGTCCACTCGGAGATCCCTAGGTAATCTGCGAGATCGGCGGTGGAGGAGATGATCTTCTTGCGCGATCGTGAGGAGAGTTTGGCACCCACAGCGGATTTTTATACGCCCCGGGGGAAGTGCGGCGCAAGGTTGATTTCCATTCGCGGGATCAGGGGCGGCAGAGTTCGGATGCCTTGCAGGGCCGTTTTTTGACGGGTGCCGCCACCGCATTCATCTTGCGCTGGATTGCGGCAGGTCTCTTGAAGAACTGCGGCAGGAGCGGAGCGTTGGCCCGCAGCAGTTCGTCGAGCAGGGAATCGATGTCGCGGCGATCGTTGGAATTGTTGAGAGGATCGGCCAGCATGGCTTGAAGCGCTTTTTCCCGGCTTCCTTCCAGGGCGGCTTCGACGGTCAGATCCTGAATCAGGCTGTGCTTATGCACCAGCGCGAGAACCGGCAGCGGAAGATCCCCGCTGGCATGCGGCCATACTGCATCCCCGCCAAACGAGGCTAATGTTTCCACGGAAGTGTCCCGGGGCAGGTTTGCAACCTGGCCGCAATTGGGGAGAGTGGCTGGCTGCACCGTTACCGGTCCCCCACCGATCAATGCCGCAAGGATCGGCGCGAGTGCCTCGTCGGAGGGTTCGCATGGAACAGAGCCCTTCCCCTCAGCGGTCCATTCCGCGATGCGTTCCTTGTAGTAGCCCATCCATGTGTAGCGCCGGTCGTCAATGGCTGTGAGCGACACCCCGAAATCGGCTCCGTATTTCGTCTTTTCCGAGAGGTAATACGGGAAAAACTCCACGAGATGCCGGTCACCAGGGTAGGGGATCAGTCCATACGTCTCGAAAAGCGAGAACTTCACCTGGTTGCCGCTCAGGCTGTGACTTGGGTTGACCTGGTTCCCTGTTCCGTTGGCACCAACTCCATCCGGAGCCTGCCCGGTGATGTGCCGCCTCAATAGTTCCAAGCCGTCTTCATCCCGAACGCGGAGCTCCTTCACCCAGGCAAAGTGGTTGATGCCTGTAATGGTCGCCGACGTTTCTGTTCTCCAGTCCGTCAGCCCGAGCAGATTCTGCACCGTCGACATGAAGCTTTTAAACTCGTGACACAACCCGACAACTTTGATCCGGCTCGTTTGATGAACCGCCCTTACGATCTGGTTCATCGGATTCGTCAGATTCAAAAGCCAGGCATCCGGGCACAGCTCCTCCATCCGGCGCACGATGTCTGTGACGACCGGAATATTCCGAAGCGTGCGTGAAATCCCTCCCGGCCCGGTGGAGTCCCCCACGGGTTGGAAAATGCCGTATTGCTTGGGGATCTCGATATCGTGCTCCATCGCGTCCAGCCCGCCCGTGGAAATGCAGAGAATCACAGCCGCCGCATTCTTGAGCGCGCCATCCAGATGATCCTCGGTCTCCACCCGGACCGATGCCCCCAGTTTTCCTGCGATCGTCCTGCACACCGCCGCCATCTCCGCGTTCCGGACGGGATCGATGTCATGGAGGACGAAGCGCATCCCCTCCAGGTGGGGATTCACGGCAATGTCCCGGAAGAGCACCGGAACCCACTGGTAGCTTCCCCCGCCAAGGAATGTGATCTTTTTTCTGTTCGCCATATTTGTTTCCGGGGAAGTAAAGCACGCCGGATATGCTTGCCTGATGGCCTCGGCCCCAGTATATCACATCCGGATTTGATTCCGTCAACCAGATTTCCCCTTCCGCGATATTCCCGATGAACAAACCCAAAACGAACCGCTGCCCTCCTCCGCTTTCCGCGCTGAGATTTCCGCTGTCCCTGATGGTCTTTCTGGCCAGCGCGACGTGTTCCTCACTTTGTGCCGCCAGTTTCTACGTTGACCTCCGGAAGGGAGGCGACGGAAATCCCGGCACGCCGGAAGCCCCTTTCCGCACAATCGCCAAGGGGATCAAGGCGGCGCAGCCCGGGGATACAGTCGTGATCCTGAAAGTGGATTATCCGATCCGCGAGTCGTTGATGATTCAAAACAAATCCGGCGCACCGGGCCTGCCGATCATTGTTGACGGGCAGGGGAATCTCTTCACCGGTTGCGATCCGATCAAAGTGGAGGACTGGAAGGAAGTCCGGCCCGGCGTCTACCGCAACGATCACCTGATAGGCGGCATGCAGCCTGGAAACAAAAGCAACAGCGCAACCATCCAGCGATACTTCATGGTGTGGGACGGGAAACAGAATCGGATGGGGCGTTCCTCAAAAGGTCATCTGCCTCCGCTTGTGACCCCCGAACTGCTCCAGCCCGGACAATGGACTTATGTCGATGCGGAAGCGGCCTTTTATATTGCGATCGATCCGGGAAAGAATTTGATCGACTACAAAATTGAGCCAGCCATCCGGCAGAACGGAGTCGGTATCAGCGGCACATGTGCGCATTGGATCCTCCGGAACATCAACACGACTCACGTTATCAACGACGGATTTAACATACATGGGCACACCGAGGACTTTGTCTTTGAAAATATCACGTCCACGGAATGCGGGGACGACGGGATCAGCGCCCATGAGGACTGCGACATCACCATTCATGGTTTTGTGTCGCGGCGAAACTCGACCGGCATGGCGCACGGCAGCCCCGACAGTCCCGTGACCTCAACCAGCGACCAAATTGTTCTGGAGGACAATTATGCCTACAATCTTCTACTGGGGAACGGCACCCATGTATTCACCGGCAGCACCATTTCCGCAAAGGCGGCGGAGGGTGGAAAAGGCGGGATTTTCCTCATGAACGAGCTTCCAAAAGAATCAGCACAGACACTCACTGTTAAGTTTATAGACTGCAGGATCCCTTTTCCTGACAGGCAAGCGCCGAATACGAAGCCTCCCTTTTTGGTGGGGGAGGGGGTCAACCTCGACATTTCAAGCAGCACGCAGGTCGGTGGAGAGATCACACGAATTCCCACGAAATAAAACTCGGCGTCTCTCTGCTCGATCGGGGAAGCAGGGGGGCGAATGGACGGGCCCGGCTAGCGCTGGAGCTGGGTATCGAGGAGGCAGACCGCACTGCGGGTCTTCTCGTCGTCCTCGATGCGCTTCTTCACGAGCTTGCAGGCGTGGATGACGGTGCCGTGGTCCTTGCCGCCGAAGGCATCGCCGATATCGCTCAGCGAGGACTTTGTGAGCTCGCGGGAAAGATACATGGCGATCTGGCGGGGAAACGCGATGTTCGCGGGGCGGCGCTTGCTTGTCATGTCGGCGAGCCTCACATCGAAGTGCTCGGCCACCCGGCGCTGGATCTGATCGATCGTGACGCTCTTGCGCGCCTGCTCCTGGAAAATATCGCGGAGGAGATTTTCAATGATATCGCGGGTGATCGGACGGTCGCTCAGTGATTTATACGAGGCCACCCGCATGAGGGCTCCCTCCAGCCGGCGGACATTGTTGCGGATTTTGTCCGCAAGAAATTCGATGACCCAGGCCTCGAGCTGGATGTTCAATCCGGCGGCTTTGCTCCGGAGGATCGCGATGCGGGTCTCGGAATCCGGAGGCTGGATCTCGGCGGTCATGCCCCATTCGAAGCGCGAGACAAGGCGCTGTTCGAGCTTGTCGATTTCGCTCGCGGGGCGGTCGCTTGAAAGCACGACCTGCTTGTGGCCGTCGTGCAGTGCGTTGAATGTGTGGAAAAATTCCTCCTGGGAGCGCTCCTTGCCCGCCAAAAACTGGATGTCGTCGATCATGAGGACATCGGCGTTGCGATATTTTTTCCGGAACTTCACCAGCGTTCCGTGCTGGATCGCATCGATGAATTCATTGGTGAACTGCTCGCTCGAGAGGTAGACGACCTTGGCGGATTTTGTTGAGGCGATGACATGATGTCCGATCGCCTGGAGGAGGTGGGTTTTTCCGAGCCCGCTGCCGCCGTAGATGAAGAGAGGATTGTAAGTTCTGGATGGGGCCTTGGCGACGGCCATCGCTGCTGAGTGGGCGAACTGGTTGTTCGAGCCGACCACAAAAGATTCGAACGTGTTGCGGGTGTTCATGCCGCTCCCGGTGGCGGATGAGGGCTTTTCACGTGATGTCCGCTGGGCGGGGGCCGGACGGGCAGGGGCCTCGACTTCGGGTGATACCGTGGAGAAATGGACAGCGGTCACTGTGGGAATGACCTCCCGGACCGATTCCTCCAGAATCGGAAGGTAGTTGCTCTCGATGAAAAACTGGTGGATGGGATTCGGCACACAAAGCGTGATGGAATCGCCGTCCAGAACCGATGCGGTGATTCCGGAAAACCACCGGTCATAACCATCCGCGCTCACGCGTTCCCGGATCCGCGCGGATACGTCCGACCAAATATCTTTTGTCTCTGTGATCATGACTTTATTTTGAACCTCGTTTATTCTTCCCTCCACAATTCCTCAAAGCACATTCAAGAGGGGGTTAAGATTTGCAGAATCCTTCCATCTGGGGAAGTTCCGTTTTTGAGCCAACGAACCGGCGCCTGCTAAGTCGCTCTTTTCTAGCCCATTGAAACCGGAAAAAAAATGCCGCGTCCCGCGCCCTTCGCGGGTCGAATTCGAAATCCGTAGTATATGGCTAAAAGGTGCGGAAGGCATTCTGAATTGGCGGGGGGATTTATTCACAAGTTATTCACGGCCAGCAACTCTCGGCTGTCGCGTGAGGGGCACACGATAAAAACACCAGCCCCGGATCCTCAAGAAAAAAACTCCGGAATCCGAAGGAAAAATATTTTCCAAATCGTGATTTTATCTTGACCGTGCAACCAGATGGCCATGGATCAAGCGTTGGCGGTGTTTTCACGGTTGGGACCGGTACCGGTGACCTTGCCTGTGGAAAAAAGAATTCCCACAAGGAAGGTCACAATCGTGCCGGTCATGATCCTCCAGGTGAATGCAATCGTTGGCAGCCAGGATCGTTCAAAGAGGGCATGGCTGGCATTTGGATGAAGCATTGCAGCAGCCACCTCATCCGGAGCGAGCCTGGCCCGTATGGCGATCTGCTCCAGCGAGGGGGCCTGCCCGGCGTGTTCCGCTACAAGCGCCGTTTTCGCCCGGCGCACCCTCGCCTCCTTCTCATGAAAAATATCGTAGATGTCGTTGTGAGCGCCGCTGAGGAAGCAGGTAACCAGCAGTCCGCAAAACATGGCGATCAGATTGCCGCGGCAGCACCCCCGTGTTTTGGTCAGCATGCCGATCAGGAATACCCCGAGCAGCGCCCCGTAGGTGTAGCCGAAGCTGCCGAGAACAATCGGAATGATTCGCAGGTCGGGGTTGGCGAGTTTGATCGCCGCGGTGCCGATTCCGACAGCGGCGAGCAGCACGGCGAATCCCACAGTGCTCCAACGGGCCATGTTGAACTGCTTGCGCTCGTCCGCCCCGGGCCGCAGCAGTCCGAGATACCAGTCTCGCGTGAAGCTGGTGGCGAGCGCGTTGAGAGCGGTGGAAAGCGAGCCCATTGCCGTGGCGAAAAGTCCTGCGGCAAGAAGGCCTCGCAAGCCGGGGTTGAGATCGTGGACCATGAACCACGGAAAAACATCGGCGCCCACAGGCAGTCCGCCCGGTTTGACGTTCGTGTAATAGAGGTGGAGCATGATGCCGATGGTGAGAAACACGACCACCACGGGGACGTCCATCAAACCTGAGCCGACGAGCGCCCAACGGCTTCGCCGGGTATCCTTCGCCGTGAGCATGCGCTGGACCATATCCTGATCCGTGCCGTGCGTGGCCATCGTGGTGAAGACGGAACCCAGAAAGGCCGCCCACACGGTATACTCGCTGGAAAGAATATTGTGAACATGCACCCAGATTCCGGGCGAAATTGCACCGCCGGCATCTTTGACAAGCCCGAAGTCCCAGAAGGCCGGGCTTTTCAGGGTTGCGCTGATCGCCGGAGCCCCACCGACCTGGTGCCACAGGGAAAAGAAAACAAAACCTGCCGCACCGAACATGAGGCTGACCTGGATGAGGTCGGTCCAGACAACGGCTTTGATCCCGCCAATGGCCGTGTAGAGTGTCGTGATCGAGGTCAGCGCCAACACCGCCCAGAAGTAGATCCAGAATGCGGTCAGGCGGTCCCCGCTGTCCAGCAGGTCAAGTTTGAGGCCCATGATGTGCTCGTAGGCGATGACGATGAGGATGGCAGCAACAAAGAGCCTTGATCCGCTGGCAAGTGTTCGCGTCAGCAGGAAAACCGCGCTGGCGGCCCGTTTGGTGACCGTTCCGAACCGGTTGCCGAGATACTCGTAAATCGAGACCACCCGCATGTCATAAAACGGCCGGATGAAAACGACCGCGACGATCAGGCGAGCGATCACCGTGCCGATCGCCAGCAGGGCATATGTGTATGCCAGCTTTTTAAAGCCCTCGCCGGGGGTGCCGAGAAATGTTCCCGCAGAAATTTCGGAGGCCAGGATCGAGGCGAGGACAGCCCACCACGGGATCGAGCGGCCGCCGAGCGTGAAGTCCCGCAGATTTTTGTTTGTCCTGCCGGCCCAGAGGCCGATCCCGACAATCACCACGAAGTATAGAACAAGGACAGAACCGTCGATCAGCAGCTCGCTGGAACTCATCAGGAGCGGAGCGTTTTCAGCAGAACTTTTGAATTCCGTCCGCTCGCCTCGTATTTCACCCGCCGTTCCGCGGGAAGAAGAGCCGGTTCGGCCGGATTGTATCCGCCCTTCTGCTGCAGGAAGCTGTACGCCTGCGTGGACAGGGCAAACAGGCGCTTAACGCCTTTTTCGCGGGCAAGATTTTCGACGAACGCCATGAGTTTTTTTCCGTGGCCCTGATTCTCATGCGCCTTGCTGACATGGAGGCAGGCAAGCTCGCCGGCGGAATCGGCGGGATACAGGTGCAGCGCGACACAAGCGATCGGCGAGCGGTCGATCTCCAGGAGCCAGTAGTCCTCCAAGTGCTCCAGGATTTCCGAGCGGGTCCGCCTTACCAGTTCCTCGTTGTGCACCGATTGCCGTATGAGCGACATCACAGCGCGCACATCCTTTTTGAAGATCCGCCGGATCTGCTGGTATTCGTTCGAGTAGATCATTGTCCCGATGCCGTCATGGCTGAACACCTCGTTGAGCAGGGCTTCATTGACCGCGCCGTCGAGGACATGAACCCGCGGCACGCCCTGCACGCAGGCGCGCGCGGCGTATTCGAGCTTCGAGACCAGGCCGGGAGCAAACTCGGACCGCCGTTTTTTCAGGAGATCCTGAGTCTCGGAAACCGAGAGCTGGCGGGGGAGAGCGGCCGGCGCCGCAAAGGAACTGCTCGGCGAGAGATAAAGAATCTTGGCGGCCGAGAGCTCCTCGGCGATCTCCAGCGCGATGCTGTCCGAATTGACGCGATATGTCCGTCCCTCCCCGTCGAATCCGAGAGGCGGAACCACCGGGATAATCCCTTCATCCAGGAGCAGCTTGAAGGCCTTGACATCCACCCGCTCGACCTTGCCGGTATATTGCTGGTCGACTCCGCCAAGAATTCCGGCGGGGTGCGCGATGATGGCATTGATATAGGCGGCCCGCAGATCGACCGAGGAGAGCCCCTCCATGATCTCGTTCGTGAGCCGGATCGCCGCATCGATGCTGAGCTGCAGGGTGGGGGGGTCGGTGAGGCCGATACCGTCGGAGTTGGAAATGGAAACCTTGCGCTCCGCAGCAAGCCGCTGAATCTGGTGGCTTGCCCCGTGCACGAGAACCACCCGGATGCTCAGCGACCTCAGGACCGCGAGATCCAGAAGGACGTTCGAAAAGTTTTCGGAGGCCACGACCTCGCCGTCCACGGCAACCACGAATGTGCGCTCCCGGAAGCGGGGCACATACTGCAGAATCTCGCGTAAATCAGAAACGTTCACTTTCGGAAAACCGCAGAACTAGCACAGAGAATTCGCGGAACACAGAGGAAAAATCGGGCTATTCGAAAAACATCCCGCATTCGCAGCCGGAATCGTTCGCTGCACCCCGCCGGCTGCAGGGGCATTGCCGAGCGGGTTACTGTGCGGCCGGCAGCTCGCCCTGCAGGAATTGAACGATTGCCGCCTCCACCATGTCCGGGTTTTCCAGTGCGGCGAGGATCCCGCAGCCCGGCAGGATTTCCAGGGATGCGCGGGGAAGCCTCCTGCAGATCGAGGTCCCGCCATCCGGAGAAAATCCCGTGGCATTGTCCGGCCACAAAATATGGACGGGGACAGGGACATCGTGGAGCCGCCGCTCGATATTGAATGCCATGCGGCCGCTCAGGAATCCCAGTATCGCATGCTCGGCACCGTATTGCATCGCGCAGGTCGAAAGGATCGACACCATTTCCTCGGTGAGCGAATCGGGATTTGTCAATGCGAAGCGCGTGAGCCAGGCGCGGATGAAGGGCGGGCGGGCCAGGTAGTTCCGGTAGACGAACCGCCGCACGCCCGGGATTCCGCTCAGCGCCAGCATGCCCATCGCCCGCCAATTTCCCGTCTCCTTCAATCCGGTGGGAAGAAAAACAATCAGCCGCGAGAGCAGTTCGGGATGCCGGGCGGCCAGGAGGAGGGAGATGCCGGCGGTGAGCCCGCTGGCGATGACCACTGGCTTCTGATCCGGGCAGACCTCAAGAAGAAATTCGGCGAGGGCGGACGCATAGTCGCCGGCATCCATCCGGGTCGAGGGGCGTTCAGATTCTCCGAAGCCGATGATGTCAGGGACGATGACCTCATGGTCCATCACGAACCGGGGATAGACCCGCGACCATTCATAGGAGGAGGCGCCGAGAAAGACCCCGTGCAAAAAGACGAGAGGCGCGCCGGACCCGCTCACGTGATAAATCATCTCGCCGAAATTTGTCCTCGCCACCCGTGTCGCGAAAATTGCGGGCGAGATCGCATCGGGAATCGGCTCCCGCACAGCGCGCTTCATGCCGTAGCGGAACGCGAGCGCGAACGCCCCGAGAACGCCGACACCGATGCCAATGCCGAGTGCCGGTTTTTTTTTCCAGAGTCTCACAAAATCATTCGATCACCACATCCTTCGCCCCCTTGACGACCGAGCCGATGACGATGCCGTTGGTGAGGCGCACCGCTTCGCCCGCCTGTGCGGCGGAAACAACGAGGACCATGCCGATCCCCATGTTGAAAACCTGATACATTTCCTTCGTGGGCACCTGGCCTCCATGCTGGATCAACTCAAAAAGCATGGGCACTTTCCAGGAGCGGCTGTTGATCAAAGCCCGGCAGCCTTCGGGCAGCACGCGCGGCAGGTTGTCGAGAAGGCCCCCGCCTGTGATGTGCGCGGCCCCGCGCAGCATCCCTGCCGGCAGCGAGGCCATCAGCGGCTGGTAGTTGGGATGCACCCGCAGAAGTTCCGCGGCGAGGGTGGATTTCATTCCGCGGGCCGGCTTGTTGAGCGGCAGGCGCAGCTTCTGCAGGAGGACCTTGCGCGCCAGCGAATAGCCGTTGGTATGGAGGCCGTTGCCCCGCAGACCGATGAGGATGTCGCCCTGGCGGATTTTTGAACCATCGAGAAGTTTCGGCCTGTCCACGACGCCGACGATCGTGCCCGCGAGATCGTATTCACCGGGGTGATACATCCCCGGCAACTGGGCCGTCTCGCCTCCGATGAGGGCGCAGCCCCCCGCCCGGCAGGCGGTCGCAAATCCCTTGAGGATCTGGCGGAAAACCACCGGATCCAGCTTTTCCCCCCCGATGTAGTCCAGAAAGAAAAGCGGGCGGGCCCCGATCACCGCAATATCATTGATGCAATGATTCACGAGGTCCTGGCCGACCGTGTCGTGGCGTCCGGTGGCGAAGGCGATTTTCAGCTTGGTGCCGACCCCGTCCACGCTGGAGACGAGCACCGGTTCCTTCATCCCCTTGAAGTCCGGGCGGAACAGTCCTCCGAACCCGCCGATTTTGCCGAGCACCTCGGGCCCGTGCGTCGAGGCGGCGAGGTCCTGGATTTTTCTTTTTACCCGGTTTCCGAGGTCAACATCCACCCCGGCGGCTGCGTAGGCTTTGAGTTTTCGTGGCATGCTCAGAGAAGGCGGGTGGATTCCGGTTCGAGGAGTCGGGCGTTGTCGCGGCGTTTTTCCATGATGAGTTTGTCGAAATTCGCATCGAACGGCACGGGGTAGTCGCCGTTGAAGCATGCCATGCAAAATTCATTGAACGGGCGTCCGGTGGCCCGGACCATCCCCTCGACGCTCAGGTAGCCGAGCGAATCCGCGCCCAGGTATTTGCAGATCTCCTCATGGGTGCACTGATTGGCGAGGAGCTTTTCCGGATCCGGGAAATCGATGCCGTAGTAGCAGGCGTGCTTGTGGGGGGGACAGCTGATCCGCATGT
>CAZRIL010000048.1:0-34201 GCA_964600115.1 uncultured Chthoniobacter sp.
TGGGCGACCGGATCTTCGGCTGCGACGACTGCCTTGATGCCTGCCCGTGGAACCGCTTTGCCACGGCCTCGCGCGAGGCTTCGTTTTCCGTCCGTCCGGCATCCCAATGGCCGCTGCGAAACTACCTTGCGCTCGACGAGCAGGGGTTTCGGGCCCTGTTCGAAGGATCACCGGTCCGCCGCACGGGAAGGCAGGGATTTCTGAGAAATGTCTGCACGGCACTGGGCAATGTGGGAACCTCCGATGACCTCGCCGCCCTCGAAAGCTGCTGCGCCGACACCGATGCCGTGGTCGCTGAACACGCCGCATGGGCGGTCGCCCGAATCCGCCTCAGGACTTCAGAGCAGCCGTGATCGCTTCGACCACTTTCGGATCCTCGGGCTTCACGCCGGGCTCGAATCGCGCGATGACCGATCCGTCGCGGCCGATGAGAAACTTCCCGAAATTCCATTTCACATCGCCCGGGAATTTGGCGGAGGGTCCGGTGAGCGCGGCGTAGAGCGGGGCCTGCTCCGGACCTTTGACATGGACCTTATCCATGACCGGGAATGTGACCGCGTATTTTGAGGTGCAGAATTCTTTGATCTCGGCATTCGTGCCCGGTTCCTGGCCGCCGAAATCATTGCAGGGGAATCCGAGCACCACGAGCCCCTCAGCTCCGAATTTTTTGTTGAGATTTTCGAGGCCGGCGTATTGCGGCGTGTTGCCGCAGCGGGAGGCGACATTGACGATGAGGACAACCTTGCCGGCGTAGGCCTTGAGCGAGGTCTCTGCACCATCCATGGTTTTGAAGGGGATCGAGTCCGGCGTTTCAGCACAGAGCGAAGCGGTGGTTGTCAGGGCTGCGGCCAGGAGGAGTTTTTTCATGGGTGCAAAAGGACACCACGACCGGAGCCGTGTCAACAGATGTTGGGCGAGGCCCCAGCCAGGCAGCAGGGAACAACCGGGCGTCCCGCCGGTGTGGGCGCTGGTTGGGCAGCGAAAGTCTGTCTCTAAACAGGCGGGACGCCTGTTCTCCCTGTTCGGAGCGGCGCAACCGGCAGACCCGGACTCAGCCGCGGAGGCGGATGAGGAGGTCTCCACCGTCAACGGCATCGCCGACGCCGGCGAAAAGCTCGTCGATGACTCCGGCCGCCGGGGCGTAGAGGGTCGTCTGCATTTTCATGGCCTCGAGGGTCAGGAGCTTGTCGCCTTTCGCGACGCGGGCCCCGTTGCCGGCATCCAGCGAGGTGATCATGCCGGGGATCGGCGCTCCCACTTCGAGAGGGTTTGCGGCGTTGGCCTTCGGGCGGGCCTTGGTGGTGGTCTTCACGGACTTGTCCACCGCTGTCGCCTCGCGCGGCATGCCGTTCAATTCAAACGAAATGATCCGGCGGCCATCCTTGTCGGCAACTCCGATATTGATGAGTTTGATAAAGAGAGTCTTGCCTTCCTCGATATCCAGGGTGACCTCCTCGCCGGGCTTCAATCCGTAAAAGAACGCGGGGGTCGGAAGGACGCTCACATCCCCGAATTCGCGCTGGAACTTCGAAAAATCGGCGAAGACATCCGGATACATCAGGTGGCTGTAGAGTTCGTCCTCCCCTGGCTCGTGTTTCAGTTTTGCAGCCAGCTCGGCGCGCACCTCACCGAGATCAACCCTCGGGGCGCGGGCGGTCTTCGGCTTTGTTTTCCCGAGAACGACTTCCACGACCTTGCGAGGCCATCCCCCCATGGGATTTCCGAGCCCGCCTGCGAGCATGTCTTTGACAGACTCCGGGAACGGCATGCCCGCGTCGAGGTTGACCACGTCCGCCGGACGGATCCCGCGGGTGAACAGGAAGAGTGCCATGTCGCCGACAACCTTGCTCGAAGGAGTCACCTTGACGATGTCGCCGAACAGCGCGTTGACCTCGGCATAGCATCTCGCAATCTCCGGCCAGCGGTGCCCGAGCCCCATGCTGGCGGCCTGTTCTTTGAGATTCGTGAACTGCCCGCCGGGCATCTCGTGAAGATAAACTTCCGCGCTCCCGGTCCGTGGCGATGTATCGAAAGGCGTGTAAAAAGTGCGAACCTGCTCCCAGTAATCGGCAAAATCGTTCAGGGCCTGCAGATCCAGACCGCTGGCACGCGGCGTGTGCTCGAGGGCCGCCACGAGGCTGTTGAGATTCGGCTGCGAGGTCGAACCGGACATCGAGGAGATCGCGGCATCAACAACATCCGCGCCGGATTCCGCCGCCAGCAGGACCGAAGCGGAGTTCACTCCGCTCGTGTCATGCGTGTGGAAATGGACGGGCAGCCCGACGGCCTCGCGCAGCGCCTTGATGAGGGCGCGTGCGGCGAACGGACGGCAGAGGCCGGCCATGTCTTTCACCGCGAGAATATGCGCGCCCATTTTCTCGAGCTCCTTCGCGAGCGTGACGTAATATTTCAAAGAATACTTCGCGCGTTCGGGATTCAGGATGTCCCCCGTGTAGCAGAGCGTGCCTTCGCAGACGGCCTTCGTGCCGCGCACCGACTCCATGGCCGCCCGCATGTTGGGAAGGTCGTTGAGGGAGTCGAAAATCCGGAAGATATCCATCCCCGCATCCGCGGAGTGCCGGACGAATCCCTTGACGACGTTCGGCGGATAATTCGAGTAGCCGACGGCATTCGACCCGCGGAGGAGCATCTGGAAACAGATGTTCGGCACCCGCTTCCGGAGCTCGCGCAGGCGCTCCCACGGATCCTCTCGCAGGAAGCGCATCGAGGCATCGAATGTGGCCCCGCCCCACATCTCCAGGCTGAACAGCCCGGGCGTTCTGTGGGCGACGGCATCGGCGACGGCCAGCATGTCGTAGGTGCGGACTCGGGTGGCCAACAGCGACTGGTGGGCATCGCGGAAGGTCGTGTCCGTGAAGAGCAGCCGTTTTTGCGAGCGCGTCCATTCGGCAAACTTTTCCGCACCGAGTTTCTGGAGGATCTGACGCGTGCCATCCGGCGGCGGTGTGCGGTGGTCGTAATCCGGCCGCGGTGCGGCGGGCAGCAGCGCCGGAATTTTATGGCCCTTGGCCTGGGGGTTGCCGTTGACGATGATGTCCGAAAGAAAGGCCAGGAGTTTTGTCGCCCGGTCCTTGCGCGGCTTGAACACGAAGAGCGCAGGCGTCGTGTCGATGAGCGTCGTCGTCGCTTCCCCGCTGGCAAACGTGTCGTGCTGGATGACATTTTCGAGGAACGGGATGTTCGTTTTGACACCGCGGATCCGGAATTCGCGGAGCGCCCGGTGCATCCGCTGCAGGGCCATCGGAAATGTCTGCCCGGACGCCGTGATTTTGACGAGGAGCGAGTCGTAGAACGGCGTGATCGCACTGCCTGTCGTGCCCATCCCGGTATCGAGACGGATCCCGAATCCCGCAGAGCTGCGGTAGGTGATAATTTTTCCGTAGTTCGGTGTGAACTTGTTTGCGGGATCCTCGGTCGTGACCCGGCACTGCACGGCAAATCCGTTGCGCGGGATGGCGTCCTGCGGCGGCAGCGCGAGTTCCGGGCCGTGCAGGGCCTCGCCGGATGCGACAAGGATCTGCGAGCGGACAAGGTCGATGCCGGTGATCTGCTCGGTCACTGTATGCTCGACCTGGATGCGCGGGTTCATCTCGATGAAGAACCATTCCTCGCGGTCGAGGTCGTAGAGGAACTCGATGGTGCCCGCGTTGTTGTAGCCGATGCCTTGCGCGATCCTGACCGCCGCGTCGCAGAGTTCGCGACGGATCTTTTCCTTCAGGCCGATCGACGGGGCCACTTCGATGACCTTCTGGTGCCGGCGCTGGACCGAACAATCCCGCTCGTGCAGGTGCAGGACATGCCCGTGGTTGTCGCCAAGGATCTGGACCTCGATGTGTTTTGCCCTCGGAATATATTTCTCCAGGAACACTGCGGGATTGCCGAACGCCCGGCCGGCCTCGCCCTGCGCCTCGTCCAGAAGGGATGCCAGCTCGGATTCCTTCATCACCACCCGCATCCCCCGGCCTCCTCCGCCAAAGGCCGCTTTGATGATCAGCGGAAACCCGATGGTTTTGGCGATTTTCAGTGCAGCAGCCCGATCGACGACCGGATCTTCGGTGCCCGGCAATGTCGGGACTTTCAGCTTTTGCGCGAGCGCCCGCGCTGCGGTTTTGTCGCCCATTTCCGCCAGCAGTTCGGAGCGGGGGCCGACAAACGTGATCCCCGCTTCCTCGCAGGCCTTCGCAAATCCGGCATTTTCGGAAAGGAACCCATAGCCTGGATGAATCATGTCCACCCCGTGTTCTTTCGCGAGTCCAACGATGCCCTCGATATCGAGGTAGGCACCCACCGGTCCCTTGCCCTCGCCGACCATATAGGCTTCGTCCGCCTTGAAGCGGTGCATCGAAAGCCGGTCCTCCTGCGCGTAGATCGCCACCGTGCGCATGCCGAGTTCGGTCGCCGCCCGGAATACCCGGATCGCGATCTCGCTCCGGTTGGCGACGAGGATTTTTTTACCGGCCACGGGTGATGCTGCTGTGCTGCGTCTGGAGGATTTCATGAGTCGAATATTCCGGCGTTCCATAACCCATGACAGCGCCTGTGGCAATCGCCGTGAAGCGAAACTTGGGGCGGTGTATGGACTGCCGGGCCAATCCCGCGAACGTCGCCCCGACCGGAAATAGTAATCCCGGCGCGCCGATGTGCCCTCAGTCCCAGAAAGCGGAAGGACAGTGCGAAAGGATGCTCTCGTCCTTCGTTGCAAGCACATGTCCCGCCGCAAGCGAGTGGGCAGCGATCATCCGGTCAAATGGATCCCGCGTCCAGGTCTGCTTGAGGGCTTCGCGGACCACGTCGGAGAACGGATGGGGGCACGCGGCTAACCCGATCTCGCTTGCAAGGTCGGAGAAAATCCGGTCGGCACTCACCGTGATGCGGCCGATTTCCCTCAAGTATTCCAACTCCAGGAGAACAATCGGGCAGATGACCAGTTCCCCGGCGTCCAGGCGCTGATAAAGACCTGCAGGAAACCTTTTCACTTCCCCCGCATGCAGCCACACCACCACATGCGTATCCAAAGCGATCACGGCTTCCACTCCCCCGACCAGTCGATATGCACCAAATCCCCGGCGTCCCCTGAGATCGTCGGACGGCTCTTCAGCTTCGCCAAGCGCGAAACCGGAACTGCGGGAACAATCCGTAGAGACCTTCCCTTCCGAAGGATCTCCACCGGCTGGCCGGTTCTCAAAACCTCATCAAGTATCTGATAAACATTCTCCCGAAGCTTCGTGCAGGATATTGCCATGACACAAAGCTCATATACGAACGTACGTATGTCAATATTTCATACGTTCGTTAGCCGGGCGCACATACCACTTGCGGGATATAGAAGCGCCTATTCGTCAAGGCTGGCGCGGACCTCGGCGATCAGTTCCCTCACCTCCGCGAGCAGGGCGGATGTCTGGCGCTTCGCGCGGGCGAGGAACTGCGGGGATGCGAGTTGTTCGGCCTCTGCGGATTCGATGCCGAGCAGGGCGTTCTCCAAATGGCGACGCGCTTTCTTCAAGCGGACGAGCACGTTGCCGGCCAAAAGGGGGTCGGAGGGCCACTCTTCTTCGCCTGCTGAATCCAGGAGGGCGCCCGCGAGCTTCGGACCGGCGATCATGACGCCGTCGAGCAGATCGCGTAGCGGATGTTCCGGATGATCTGCGTCGGTCAGCCATCCCTCCTTCTCCACGGTTCGTCGCAGATCCAAAGCAAGGTCCGTGCAGCGTTCTACCAACGGGTGCCGCCGCCTTTCCTGTTCGCTCTTCCAGTGGTCCACGTCCACTTGGCCGGAAGCCTCCTGTTGCGCTTCGGCAAGTTCTTCGATCCATGCCTCGCGTTCGGCTTCCTCCTCCGGCGTGAGCGGAACCGGAGGCGGTTCACCGCGTTCGATCCTCAGCCGCTCTCTCTCCTCTTCGTAGATGCTATCGAAGTCGACATTCTCCGAGCCCTCACGCTCGATCCGGGACTGAATGCGATCCAGGAGGGTGCCCATTTTCGTGTCTTCCCGGTCCGCCTCCGCTTCGATCCGGCTTTGTGGCGCATCTGCATCGTGCACGGTCCCGTCCTGGTCGGCGAATGACTCAACGAGGCGATCCATGAAGCCGCTCATTGCCCGCGCATTTTCGTTTTGCTGAGCGATCTCCTCCTCCGCAGTAAGCGTCCATGCAGGTTCGGAATCGATTGTTAATTGGAATGCCGTGGTTTCGATGATGACCCGTTCGTTTTTTCCGCTGAACCACTCGAGGTGAAGGGAGTTTGCCCAGTGCCAAGGAAACGGGCTGCCTTCGATCAGATGCTGGCGGAGTTCGTCGGGAGAACAATCAGGCACCTTTACTTTGCGGGACGCCGTTATATCGCCCACGGAGCCGCATTGCCGGATGTTCAAACCGCCAATCCCGCCCGGCTTCGGGTGGGGGTTGACGAATTCGATCCGGTGTCCGGCCAGGTCCCGCCACGGATTGCCTGCGAGATCGAGTTCGACCGGCGTGTCCATTCCAAGGAACCAGATCCGCCCCTGAACCCGTCCCCGGTCGCGGTTGTCGAGTTCGCCGCGCACCACGTGCTCATCAACTCTCCATGCCATGAGCGAAAATTGCGCCCGCCGGGAGGGAGAGACAAGAAAAAGAACGGGGCACGGCTGCTCTTGAAAAATCCCGGCGGCGGGTGCATCGTTGGTTTTCTATGAAATCCGTCCGAGCACTCTACGAAGGCCGCGTCCAGGGCGTCGGCTTCCGATGGACGGTGAAAGATCTCTCCCGCGGGTTCGACGTGGCAGGAACGGTGAAAAACCTTCCCGACGGCCGCGTGGAAGTCGTGGCCCAGGGAGAGGAAGCCGATGGATTTCTTGAGGAAATCCGGCGGAGCGCGCTCGCCGGGCACATCGAGCAGGAGCGTCTGGAAACCATTCCCCGCGTGCAGGGCCTGCGCGGATTTCTCATCATCCCATGAATGCCGTAACTGTTGAAAACCTGACGAAAATCTATCCCGTTCCCATGCGGCGCCAGCGCGTGGTTGCCGTCAAAAACCTGAGCCTTACGGTCAAGGAGGGCGAGGTCTACGGGCTGCTCGGTCCGAACGGTTCGGGAAAAAGCACCACGCTCAAAGTCCTTCTCGGCCTGGTGACGCCGACCAAGGGCCAGGCGACCATTTTCGGTCAGGACAGCCGGGACTACCGCAGCCGCGCCGAGGTCGGGTTCCTGCCTGAGAATCCGTATTTCTACAAATTCCTCACGGCGGAGGAAACCCTGCGATTTTATGGCAAGATCTGCGGGATCCCGGCGCCGGAACTGACGGCCCGGATCGGCGATCTGATCTCACTGGTTGGATTGGAAGACGCGCGCCACCGGCGGGTGGGCGGATTTTCAAAAGGCATGCTCCAGCGGATAGGGCTGGCGCAGGCGCTTGTTCAGAATCCGAAACTCGTGGTCCTCGACGAGCCGACAGCCGGCGTCGATCCGGTAGGTTCCCGCCAGATCCGCGACCTGATTCTGGATTTGAAGAAGCGCGGCAAGACAGTGCTGCTGACTTCCCACCTCCTGGACCTGGCCGAGGAGGTCTGCGACCGCGTGGGGATAATGGCCCGGGGAGAGATGGTGAGGGAAGGAAGCCTAGACGAACTCACAAGCATCGAACGACAGACGGAGTTTGTCGTGGAGGACGCACCCGAGGAACTTCGCGCGGAGATAGAAAAACTGGTCCGCGCATCGGGGGCCCGGTTCATCGCGGCGCGCCGTCCGCAGCGCGACCTGGAGGGCGTCTTTCTGGAATCCACGGCGGAAAAAAAATGAGGGCGTTCATCACCGGCACCGACACCGGCGTCGGCAAGACATTTGTGACCGCGCTGCTTGCGCGGGCGCTGCGGCGCGCCGGGCTCGATACGATCGCGCTGAAGCCGGTTTGTTCCGGCGACCGGCTCGATGGAGAAATCCTGCGTTCCGCCTGCGATGACGAACTGGAGCTCGACGAGATCAACCCGCTCTGGTTCCAGCTGGCTGCGGCCCCCTGCCTGGCAGCCCGCAGCGAGCACAGAACGGTTTCGGTCCCGGCACTCGAATCGTGGTTCCGCTCGGTCACAGCGGGCCGGAACTCCGTGCTGGTCGAGGGGGCCGGCGGGTGGATGGTTCCGATCTCGGAAGGCAAGCTGGTGGCCGACCTGGCGACGGCCTTGGGCCTGCCTGTGATCATTGTCGTCGCGGACAGGCTCGGCTGCATCAACCATACTCTGCTCACGATTGAAGCCATCCGCTCGCGGGGGCTCACCTGCCGCGGCATCATCCTCAATTCTCCGGCGCAGGGGATGTCCGATCTGAAAAACCGCGGACTCCTCGAGGAATTCACCGATGTCCCGATCCTGTTCGAGATCACGCCAGGCCAGCGGGAGATCGAGCTGGCGGTTGCCTGAGACTGGATCAGCGTTTCTTTTTTTTCTGGAGGATGGCCGGGAGCCAGGTCCAGACAATCTGCGTCGAGACGGCATAATTCCAGACGGCGCCGATCATGGCACCGGCGGCACCGGCGAACCACCAGGGGATCGAGTGCTCGTAAAGATATTCGGCCGACTGGACATTGACGATTGCCCCCAGCGCGCAGATCGCCATGTAGGCGGTAAGCCCTCCCGCGAGAAGAATCCCTCTCAGGCGGCGTGAGCGGAACGTCACCGCATTGTTGACGAGAAAGTTGGAGATCATGGCCACCAACGTGGCTGAGATCTGTGCATTGACGAACCCGACATTGGCACCCCGGTAGAGAATTCCAAGGATCGCGATGTGGAGGAGGAGCCCGGAAAGGCCCGCGAGAACATAGAGCACGAAACTCACGGGCACGAGGCGGCCGAGCGTCTTGTCCACGAGCAGGTAGAGGTATTCTAGACCGACGACAACATCGAGCTTGCTCTCCCCGTGCCGGCGGGCACGGAACTCATAGGCGAATTCGCGGGTCCGCAGTTCGCGCCCGGTGGACAGGACGATATCGAGAAGGATCTTGAAACCCTTTCCGGTCAGATGCCGGACGGTCTCCTCAAACAATTCGCGGCGAAGCACAAAAAAACCGCTCATCGGATCCGAAAGGGGGGTTCGCAGGATGAACTTTTCGATGAGCGTGGCAAACCTGCTGACGAACTGGCGGCTCTTCGACCAGTTGCCCACCCCTCCCTCTCCTGAATACCGGGTGCCAACCGCAAGATCGAGCCGGGGATCCTCCTGAAAAGCGGCGATCATCTTCGGAAGCACCGTCTCGTCGTGCTGCAGGTCCGCATCCATCACGGCAAAAATTTCCGCAGAGCTTGAGGCCATCCCCTCCAGGCAGGCGGATGTGAGCCCCCTCCTCCCGATCCTTCGAATGGCGCGCACCCGCGGAAGGCGGCGACTGAGATCCAGAAGGACCTCTGCAGACCCGTCGTCGGAATCATCATCCACAAAAACCACTTCCCACTCGGTGCCCTTCAGCAACTCCTCGAGCCGGTCCACCACCAGAGGGATGTTTTCGTGCTCCCGGTATGTGGGGACAACGACTGTGACAAATGGTGGTTTGCTCATGACTTTGGCGGAATCGGGCGGGGCGGTTTCCGTGCATCTCTCCTCCGGAGGATCCGGCGGCCTGCAGCCGCATTCGAAAAGCCCCGTTGGATTGCCGGGCAGTTCATCCATATCAATCCGGCGGCAACAAATCCATTCCGGATTTGTTGCGCATGTTTGTCTGTGGCAAGGCTTCCTCCCCCCGGGGGAATCCTCTTGACAGGGACTTGGCAGCAGAAGGACGTTCTGCGGGTGTCACATACTTCCTCAATTCCGGATGCTGCCGGCTCCGCCTCCGGAGGGTTTTTCCAGCGGCTGAAAAAAACCGATCCCATCCTCATCCTCTGCCTGCTGATCTCGTTTTTTTCCGGGATCACGGCGCTGAACTGGGGCCGGTATGACTGCCTGAACCCGGATGCGACAGCATTCAAGAGCGTCAAGAAATGGCCGCCGCTGCATCCCGAGCGCTTCGACAAGCCGCCGCTCCACACCTACCTCAACAACACCCTTATCAACGAGCCCAGCAAGTGGGTCACCGGGGCCTGCGTGTTTTTCGGGGCGGACAAAGTGAACGCGGAGAAAATCCGCTGGCAGGCGAGGTCGATCGCCGCCCGTCTTCTCCAGGCGGTGCTGATGCTGGGGTGCGTGGTCTGCGTGTATCTTTTTGCGCGGGACCATTTCGGTCTGGCCTCGGCGAGGGTGAGCGCCCTCCTGCTCGCGACGTCCGCCAGTTTTCTGCTGAACAAAATCTTTCTATCGGCAGATATTTCCCTGGTCTTCTGGATGCTCGCGAGCCTTGTGGCCAGCGGTCGGATCCTGAAAACCGGAGGGATGAAAGCCTCGCTGGTGGCCGGCATCTTCGCCGGTTTCGCCACAGCGACAAAATATAACGGGCTGGCCATCGCGCTGGCCATCCCGCTTGCGCACATGCTCTACCGCGACCCTCGGGGAGCCCTGGCGTTTCTCAAGCGCCGCGCGTTTTGGGCCGGAGGTTTTGCGGTGCCTGTCACTTTCGTCATCGTGAACCCCTACTGCATTCTGGACTACAAGAAGTTCTCCTCCGACTTCATGTATAACTATTCGGTGACCCCGATTTATGACGGGCAGACCACCGGCAACGGATACGGGGCATTCATCGCGGCATTCCCGGAGATTTTCGGCTGGCCCCTATGCCTGATCCTGCCGGTGCTGCTGGTATGTGGTCTGGTCTGGGTGGTCCGGAGAAAGCCGGAATCCGCCATCGCGGCGTTGGTCCTCTGTGCGGCTGTGTTCGCGCTGTATTTTTGGAAGATCGGAAGCTTCCCCCGCATCGAAACGCGCTTCGTGCTTCCGGCTGCGCCGTTCCTGCTTCTGCTCGCCGCACCGGGCTGGGAGTTTATTGCAAGGTGGCGGGCGGCTGTGGTGGTCCCGGCCGTGGCGCTTGGTCTCTACGGCCTGGCGAGCGGGTATGAGATCACCCGCCAATTCACCGAGGACCCGCGCATGTATGCGCTCGAGTGGGCGGATCAGAACTTCCCCGAACGGTGCAAGGTCGAGGCTAGCACCGGATCGCCGCAATGGAAATGGATGGTCGGAAAAAAAGTCGCGGTCGTGAACTTCCCGATCGGGCTCGATCGGAACCGGCGGTTCAGCGAGACACTGAAAGACAATCCATGGGTCCAGGACAGGCTCACAAAAAACCTGTCTCTCAACCGTCCGGAATTTTTCACCCCTGAGGAACTCGCCGCAAGGAAATCGGATTTCATCACCATCGATTCACAGAACCTGAGGGACAAGATGGCGGCACCGTTCCTCAATGAACTCATCGCCGGGAAACACGGATACGAGGTGGTGTTTGAGAAGGAAGCCCCTCCCCTCCCCGGCTGGGTCTATCCATCCGAGCCGAACTGCCTGCGCATGAAATTCTTCATCCTCGGAAAAAAATCCGGGAACTGAAAGGGCCGGGCTATTTCGTCCAGACCGTCGCCCGGTTCTGAAGGAACTCGGTGTTCTGAGGATAAACCCAGGGAGGTAGTTTCGGGGATGCTCCATCCCGGACGATCCGGTAGCCGGACTCCCCGTTCAGGAGCGCCGCATGGAACGCGCGCGTGCTTCTCTCAATGTCAATCGTCGACCAGAAGATCCAGGTCGGATTCCGTCCGGCAAGAGCCTCCATGGAGAACCACTCCCGGCCCGGGTTTTCCATTCTTTTGGTAACGACCTTCATCACAGCCTCATCCTCCGCAAACCGGTCGGAAAAGTTTTCCCAGCGGTCGACCCCCGAGGGGATCTTGCGCAGCGCGTAATCCCGGTCCGGCAGATCCCCGAGCCGCGGGATCGAGGCGCTGACCTCGATGGCAGCCCCGGATGGCACATGATCCCGCGCAAAAGCAATCAGTTCGTTTCTGGGGTCCTTCCGGAACAGTTCGCCCACCCACCAGCCGCACGCCAGATTGAAAACCAAGACCCCGGCCAGGACCGGAACAGTGATCCAGCGCGCTCGCAGCATGGCCCCGAAGCCGGCCGCGCCGAGCAAGAGGATATAGGGTGCGGACGGCAGGACAAACCGGGTCTCCATCCGCGGGAACGAACCGATCTTCCATGAGTAAAGCCCGCCGATCAGAAGTGCCAGAATCCAGAGCTTCCAGGCCGGCGATTTTTTCCACGTCGCTGGGACGACGACCAGGCCGGCAAGCATTCCGGCCAGTATGAAGAACAGCCCAGGCCGTCCGAAAATCTCATAGTAGGCCAGGAAATAGGTTCCGTAACCGCTCTCTCCGGTCTCGCCGCCATACACCGGAGTCACTTTGTAGTTATAAAGAAAGTCGGTGATAAACGAGTGCAGATCCAGCAGGGCATAGGGATTGCCGAGGAGGAATCCGACCGGCACCGCGATCCCGCAGACCCACGCGGCTGGCCGCTTCAGGCAGGCCATGAGCGGGTTCCCCCGGCTTGCCAGCAGATGGGCAACAGGCAGAGCCGCCGCGACCATGACCCCGTTGTATTTCGTGGCCCCCGCCAATCCGGCCAGAAGTCCGGCAGCCACGGACCAACCCATCGACGGATTCCGTGAGAGGAAGGCCGCGCAGGTAAACGAGGCGAGCATCATGAATATCACCGCCAGATCGCTTGTCAGAAATACCTGATAAGGGACAAATCCCGCGGATGTCGCAAACAAAAGCGCGGCAACCCTTCCGGCCCCGATGGAGAAAAACTCCCTCGCCAGACAATAAATCAACAGGACACAACCGCCGAACAGGACCAGGTTCCAGAATCTCGCCATTGCCAGACGGAGCTTCAGATAAAAGTCAAAACGCGCAGGCTTCGGGAGCCACACGAGATTCGAGGCAAATGTCTGTGCCGGCACCCTCGCCAGAAAATGGTTCATGTAGGTGTAGAACGGCGGCTTGTAGAAACTGCCCGGGTGGAGGAGCGGCCGTTGCTTGGCCACCACATCTTTCAAAGCCATCCGGTCGAGATTCAGGCAATCGTAGGTGCCCCACGTGAAGCCCTGCACACCGAGGACCACGCCGAAGAGAAGGGCGAGAGCCAACCAGCCATCGCGAAGATAATGCCAGGAGGCCCGCATAATTTCCCTTGCCCGCAAAACGAGATCGCGCAGACGTGAGACCGGGGTTGGAAGTATGCGATCCATGCCGGGGACCGCTATTGGTCCATTGCTCCCCCGCGTCTGCAAATCATCTCCATTGGCCATACGTTCTAGTCAGGATTCCCGCAGCATGCAATCCTGTCATGGCTTCCCCTGCACTTGATTGTGTGGGGCTTGAATGGTAGATAGCCGGACATGTTTGTCCCAGTCCCACATTTGATCGTGCAACCCGACGACGGGGTTGCTCCCGTGCTTGATTTTATCCGCCTGGCCCACAAGAGCCTGCTGATCAAACAATTCACCTTCAGCCAGCCCGAGCTGATGAAAGCGGTGGTGGAGAGGAAGAATGCCGGCGTTGCGGTGCGGGTGATGTTAAATCCCAAGCGTTCCGGAGGCGACCGCGCCAACGATGCGACCTTCGAGTTTTTTAAAAATGCGGGGGTGGACATCAAATGGGCGAGCCCGAAATTTTACGTGACCCACGAAAAGTCGATTGTTGTCGACGGAAAGGCGGCGCTCATAGCCACCTTCAATCTGTGCGACAAATATTTCACGCTCACTCGCGACTATGGCGTCATCGTGCAGGAACCCGCCAAGGTTGCGCAGGTCGTGGAGGGATTTGAAGCGGATTGGGCGGAACGGGATGACTGGAAGCCATCCCCCGAATCAGGGCTTTTGTGGAGCAACAGCAACTCCCGCGAGGCGATGTCGCGATTCATTGACTCTGCGAAGGAAACCCTCGAGGTCCAGCATCCGAAGTTTGTCGATGCGACGATCCTCGACCGGATCGCCGAGGCCGCCCACCGGGGAGTGGCGGTGCGCGTCCTGTGCGGCGGCAAGCACGGGATCAGCGACTGGGACATCCTCGACACCTTCTCGTCGCTGCGCCTGATGCACCGGGCCGGGGTCAAGGTTCACAAACAGAAGAACCTCCGCCTGCATGCGAAGCTCCTGATCGCGGATAATGCCCACGCGATCGTCGGCTCGATGAACATCGACCGCTCGGCCTTCGACCTCCGCCGCGAGCTGGGAACCAAAATCAACGATCCCGGGGTCGTCACCCGCCTGCTTGCGGTCTTCGAGGGCGACTGGGAATCCTCCCACCGCTACGACGCGCCCGATCCGCTCGACCCCTCGCTGCACCACGAAAACGACTTTCCCCACGATGCGGACCTGACCCATGAGTGAAAAGCCGTCGCTCCCCGAACTGGCGCTGACATTCAACCATATCGCGCTGGCTTCCTTCGGCGGCGGGCTCTCCGCCTGGTCACGCGAGGTGATCGTCGTCGAGAAGAAGTGGATGGAGGACGAGGAATTTCTGAGCGCGGTGACAATGTGCCGGATTCTTCCCGGGGCAAACCAGGTCAACCTTGCCGTCTTTGTCGGCGTAAAATTCCGCGGCATTCCGGGCGCGCTGGCTTCGGTCTTCGGGCTCACGATCATCCCGGTGCTGATCGTCCTGACGATGGCCTACTTCTACTTTCAATTCCACGAGGTGCCGGCAGTGGCGGGGATTCTCAAAGGCGCGGCCGCGGCCGCGGTGGCGCTGACGCTTTCCATGGTGGTCAAGACAGGACAGAAATGTCTGGTCGGCCTGATCCCCGTGCTCCTGTTTCTGGCAATTTTCCTGATGAACGGGATCATCCGCTGGCCGCTGCTTGCGTGCCTTTCAATCCTGGGTCCCCTGGCCATCGGATGGGCCTGGCCGAAGGCAAAGAAGCCATGAACATCAAGACTCTGGTTCAGATTTTTCTGCTATTCAGCTCGCTCTCGATCCTCTCGATCGGGGGCGGGAATACCGTCCTTCCCGAGATGCACCGCAAGGCCGTGGACAGCTACGACTGGCTCACGGACAAACAATTCGCGGATGTCTTTGCCATCTCGCAGGCGGCACCGGGGCCGAGCATCCTGATCGTGACCATGATCGGCTACAAGGCGGCAGGTGTCACTGGGGCGTTTCTCGCAACCATCGCTATGATGATCCCGGCCGGCATTCTGGTCTATCTCGTCAGCCGGGTCTGGGAACATGCAAAAGATTCGCCGGCCCGCAAAGCCGTCGAAAAGGGATTTGCTCCTCTCACTGTCGGCCTCATCCTCGCGAGCGCGTGGATCATGAGCAAGGCGGCCGACCATGACTGGCGGGCCTACCTTCTGACCGGCGTCTGCACCGTCATCTTCAGCGCCACGAAGATCAATCCTCTCATCATCGTGGCGGCCGCCGGCTTGATCGGCTGGCTCGGCTGGGTGTAAACGGATCACAGAATGAAACCGGCCATCAAATGGACACTGATCGGAAGCGGAGCCGTGACGATCGCCGGCCCCATGCTGGGCGTGCTCGGCACGGTTCTTGGAATGGTGGGAAGTTTTAAATCTCTTGGAGAATCCGGCGTGGGAGATCCGCAAGCTCTGTCCTCCCACATCTCCACGGCCATGCTGTCGACGGCCGGCGGATTTCTCCTCGGCGGGATCGGCCTCATCGCATTCCTTGTCACCCTGATTATATGGCTCTCCACGCGCAGCCAGACCAAGGCGGGAAGCATTGTGATTCCACAACGATAGGCCTCATTGCTTTTCCGGGAGTCGAATATTGCCAGCGCCAAAAGTTTGTGTTTACGATCCCTTCTTCTCCCCTATGAAAAAAATCCTGCTCGCACTCGCTGTCTCACTGACCTCTCTCAACGCACAAACCGTCGGCGAGGTGCCGGGGGATGACAACGCCGACGGGCATTCGCGGTTCTGGACATATTACAACCCCCAGCCATCGAACTTCATCGGCTCGCGCGAATGGTGGAACGGCCCCACCCTCTCCGGCGACTGGTGGGGAATCCGCAATTACCTCGATGACTCCGGCCTCGAGATTTCGGCCAGTTACACGAACAACATCGCAGGAAATCCCGTGGGGGGAAAAAGCGCCGGATTCACCTACACCGACAACGTCAGCTTCGGCGTCCAGTTCAACCTCGAGGAACTTATCGGATGGAAGGGACTCACCATCGACATCAGCGGCCTCAACCGCGCCGGATCCAGCCTCTCCCAGGATAACATCGGCAATCAATTCACCGTCCAGCAGGTCTATGGCGGGCAGACAGCCATGTTCTACGCGCTGCTTTTCGAACAGCACCTGCTCGACGACAAGATCAGCATCAAAGCCGGACGGTTCTCCACGGGCGATGATTTCGCGTCCTCACCCATTTACTGGCTCTACATGAACAACGGGATCGATGGCAACCCGCAGGCTCTCCCTGTAAACACCCAGTTCTCGGCATATCCCTGGGCTGTTTGGGCCGCCCGCCTGCGCGTGGAGCCGACCCCGGAATTCAATGCCATGGTCGGTGCTTACCAGGTCTCAACCCGTGTTTTTGATCGCGAATACCATGGCGTGGATTGGAGCATCCGCCCCAATGACGGAGTCCTCTTGATCAGCCAGATCGGGTGGACCCCGGAGTTCTTCAAGCGCCCGGTCGAAAAGGCGGCGTCTGATGGAAAATCTGCCATCGCGACAAAAGCGCGGTCCGAAGGAAAGACGTTTAAATCGGTTTCGCCCGAAACCGAGATGAAGGGGCTCCCGGGCCATTACTGGGTTGGTGCCTACTACTCGCCCTGGCAGTTCGCCCAGTTCGGAACCACCGAAACCGCCTCCAATTCCTACGGGTTCTACTGGCATGCGGATCAGATGCTCTGGCAGGAGGCCCCCGGAAGCGATGAGGGCCTGACGCTCTGGTCGTCGTTCGTGCTGTCTCCCCAGCAGAACATCGCCAAGCTCCCGTTTCAGGCCAATGCGGGCCTCGTCTACAAGGGACTCATCCCCAACCGCGATCAGGATTACACCCTCTTCGGCCTGGTCTATGGGAAATTCAGCCGCAACTACGCGCGGACCGTCGAGGCCGCGGGGAATGGTTACCCCCAGTATGAAATGGTCCTCGAGTGGGGATACCGCGTGAACCTCACAAAGTTCGCCTACATCCAGCCCGACCTCCAGTGGGTCATCAACCCGGGCGGCACAGGCCGGATCCCGAATGCCCTGGTGCTCGGCGCCCAGATGAGCGTGACATTTTGAACAGCTGCCCGGTCCGGTCGTTCGGCCTGCAGGGCCCTCTCGTGTGGCCCGGGGTGATTTTTGCGGTGCTTTTCGCCCTCGCGGGTGCGGGGCTTGCAACAGCCGGTGAACCATCCAAGGACACGGGCGATTTGATTTCCTGGTTGCTTGAGGACGGCCGGGACATGAGGGCGATCCCATTCCCCGATGTGCTCGCCGCGACGACGGGCAAGAAGGTGATCCCTATCGATCCGGAGGCGGACAAAGCTCTGCTGGCCCGACTCGGGCAGGTTCTCGACAAGGTTCTGGCGGACTTGAACGAACCGTCACAGGGCATCCACCAGGCCGGCCGGATCAATGAGGCCAGCCGTTTCATCGAGGATCAGCTCCACAAAGAACTCAATCTCCAGCCCGGCTGGAAGTGCATGATCCCCAGCACCGCTGCGGGAGGGGAACAGCGGAGCGGGTATCCGGATCTCCGGCTCGTGCTGGAGAATGGCGATGTCGTCTTCCTCGACCCGAAACTCTACGAGGAGGACTCGCGGACCAGCACGCTGCGAACCTTCTATTACGAGCCGAAAACCACGACAAACAAGGTGCGTGATGATGGCCGACACCTGCTTGTCGCTGTGAAGCACAATGGCAAAACCGGCCGGGACCTCCGCCTCCTCGGATGGGAGCTCGTGGACGTCTCCCGGATCTGCGTGAAGCTCAAAGCGGAGTTTCAAGCGTCCAATAGCGACATGTATCGCAAGGACAATGTCGTTGCCTCGGGGACCCCGAAACCCTGAAGCGTAAAAATTTCCCATTTTACTTTTTCAGGAATCAGCCTTTGATGCACAGTTCGTCTGTTCATCATGTTCAACTGGATCCTCAAGAAAATCATCGGCTCAAAGAACCAGCGGGAAATCCGCCGGTTGCATCCCCTCGTCCGCCGCATCAACGAGATCGAGCCCGGCTTCCAGGGTTTGCCGGACGAAGGTTTCAGCGCCAAGACGAAGGAGTGGAAGGATCGCCTCTCGAAAATCGAGGATCAGGAGACACTCGCCGCGGAGCTTGATGCGCTGCTTCCCGAGGCCTTCGCCCTGGTAAAAAGCGCTGCGCGTCGTCTGGTGGGGCGGGGCATCACCGTCTGCGACCAGCCGCTCACATGGAACATGGTCCACTTTGATGTGCAGCTGATCGGTGGAATGATCCTGCACCGCGGCCGCATCGCGGAAATGGCGACGGGCGAGGGAAAAACCCTGGTCGCAACGCTCGCGGTATACCTCAACGCCCTCAGCGGGCGCGGGGTCCATGTCGTGACGGTGAACGACTACCTCGCCAAGCGCGATGCCGAATGGATGGGGCAGCTCTACACTTTTCTCGGCCTCACGGTGGGCGTGATCCAGAACGACCAGTCGCCCGAATACCGCCGCGCCCAGTACCAGTGCGACATCACCTACGGCACCAACAGCGAATTCGGCTTCGACTACCTCCGCGACAACGGAATGGCCACAAGCCGTGAGCAGCAGGTCCAGCGGGGACACTTCTTTGCAATCGTGGACGAGGTGGATTCCATCCTCATCGACGAGGCGCGGACCCCTCTCATTATCAGTGGTCCCGCAACGATATCCACCCACCAATACGACCGGTTCAAACCCCTTATCGAGCAGCTCGTCCGCAAGCAGACAATGCTTTGCAACCGGCTCGCCAGCGAGGCCAAGGAACAGCTCGAGGCCGGCCGGCGCGAGGAAGCCGGCCGCACGATGTTCAAGCTGAAACTCGGCCAGCCCCGTAACAAGGCGCTGCTCCGCATGATGGAGGATCCCGAGATGCGCAAGGTCATGGACAAGGCCGAGCTCGAATTCTACAAGGACACCGACGGCAAAGCCGCGCTTGTGGAACTGAAGGAGGAACTGTTCTTCACCATCGAGGAGCGCCAGCACGACGCGGACCTGACGGAACTCGGGCGCGGATACCTGAACCCGGATGATCCGAACGCGTTCGTCCTCCCCGATCTCCTCACGGAATTCGCCGACATTGAAAATGACCCGGCCCTTGATGCCGCAGGAAAGGCCCGTAAAAAGGGCGAGCGCCAGCAGCACTGCGACGCCCAGGCCGAGCGGATCCACAACATCGCCCAGTTGCTCAAAGCCTACTGCCTCTACGAAAAAGACGTCGAGTATGTGGTCGAGGACAACAAGGTCATGATTGTGGACACCTTCACCGGCCGCAAAATGCCGGGCCGCCGCTGGAGCGACGGCCTGCACCAGGCGGTCGAGGCGAAGGAAGGGGTCCAGATCGACCGCGAGACCCAGACGCTCGCGACGATCACGATCCAGAACTATTTCCGCCTCTACGAAAAACTCGCCGGAATGACCGGCACCGCCGAGACCGAGGTCAACGAGTTCCACGACATCTACCAGCTCGACGTCAACGTCATCCCCACGAACCAGAAGGTGGCGCGCGTGGATGAGAACGACCGGATTTTCAAAACCCGCCGCGAAAAATACCACGCTTCGATCGAGGCGATCCGCGAGGCCCATGGCCGCGGGCAGCCGGTCCTCGTCGGCACCGCGAGCGTCGAGTCGAGCGAACTGCTCAGCCGCATGCTGAAGCTGCAGAAGGTCCCGCACACCGTCCTCAACGCGAAATACCACATGCAGGAGGCCGAGATTGTCGCTCGCGCAGGCCTTCGCGGCGCTGTCACGATCTCTACAAACATGGCCGGACGCGGCACCGACATCAAACTCGGCGAGGGGGTCAGTGAGCTCGGCGGCCTTTACGTTATCGGAACCGAGCGCCACGAATCCCGGCGCATCGACCGGCAGCTCCGCGGACGCTGCGCCCGCCAGGGCGATCCCGGACGCTCGCGCTTTTACGTGAGCTTCGAGGACGACCTGATGCGGAATTTCGGCGCGAGCGACCGGATGACAAAAATCATGGAGACGTTCGGCCTCAAGGAAGGCGAGGAACTCGAACACCCCTGGCTGAACAAGAGCGTCGAAACCGCACAGAAGCGGGTCGAGCAGCGGAACTACCAGATGCGCCGCCGCACGCTCGAGTTTGACGACGTGATGAACCAGCAGCGCGAGGTCATCTACGGATACCGCAATGAGGTGATGGATTCAGAAAATCCGCGCCATCTGATCCAGGAGGTGATCACCGATGTGGTCCCGAAGAAAGTCGCGGAATTTCTCGAGGCGGTTGAGGGAGAGGAGCCTGATTCTGACGGTCTCCTCCAGTGGCTGAACTCCACCTTTCCTCTGGGTCTCAGCCGCGAGAAAGCGGCCCTGGATACACGTTCGGTCGAGGAGAACGGCCAGTTCCTCATGCAGACAATCCGGGATGCCTACACCCGGAAGGCCGAGCTGGAAAACCCGGATGCCCTGCGCGGATTGGAGCGCTACATCATCCTCAATGCCGTGGACCGGCTCTGGCAGGAGCACCTCTACGCGATGGACGGACTCCGCGAGGCGGTTTACCTCCGCGCCTTCGGACAGAAGGATCCGCTCGTTGAATATAAAAATGACGCCTACGTGATGTTCGTCGAGCTGATGGAGAGCATCAAAGCCGAGATCCTCAACAACCTCTTCCGCAGCACCACAAATCTTCAGGCATTCGAGCAGCTGCTCGCCAGCCTTCCGCAGAATCTCCTGCGTGCGGATCCCGCCGCACGAGCCCGCCCGGCCGCGCCCGCCGCCGCAGGTGCCGTCGAGCAGGCCATGTCCGAAGACGCTCTTCCCGCCCCGAAACTGGAGCTACCCATCAAGCGCGAGCTTCCAAAGGTCGGCCGGAACGATCCCTGCCCTTGCGGGAGCGGCAAGAAGTTCAAATCCTGCTGCGGCCGCAACGCCTGATACCGGCTCTTAAAATAAAGAGACGATAAGGCGGCCGGCGCAAAACAGGGAACACAGGCGTCCCGCCTGTGAAGACGCACGCTTGCGCTTGCAGAGTCAGCGCCCAACGGTCGGGACGCCCATTCCCCCTGATCAACCGGTCAGCGAACCTGCCCGGTTCCGCGGATGAGATATTTGTAGGACGTGAGCTCCTCAAGGCCCATCGGGCCCCGGGCATGGAGCTTGTCTGTACTGATACCGATCTCGGCGCCGAACCCGAATTCCCCGCCGTCGGTGAAGCGGGTCGAGGCATTCCAGTAGACGGTTGCGGAGTCCACCTCGCGGAGGAAGCGCTCCGCAGCGGCGGAATCATTCGTGACGACGGCGTCGCTGTGATGCGAGCCGTAGGTTTCCATGTGGGCGACCGCCTCATCAAGGCTTCCGACCACGCGCACCGAGAGGATGAGTTCCAGGTATTCCGTGCGCCAGGAATTCTCGTCCGCTTTGCCGAGCGGCCCGTAGCCGAGATCAGCGAGCAGCTTGAACGCCTCGGGATCCGCGCGCATCTCGACGGGAAATTTCAAAAATGCGGGAGCCGCTTTGGCAAAAAATGAAGGGGCAACGTCCCGGTGAACGAGCAGCGTCTCCATGGCGTTGCAGACGCCTGGCCGCTGGCATTTCGAGTTGATCGCAATCTCGAGGGCCATGTCCAGGTCGGCGTCCTTGTCGACATACACATGGCACACTCCGTGGTAATGTTTGATGACCGGCATCCGGGCGTGCGAGACGACATTTTCAATCAGCGAATGCCCGCCGCGCGGGATGATCACGTCCATGAACTCGTCCATCTGCGCCATGATCCGGACGGCCTCACGGTCGGTGGTCGGAACGAGCTGGACAGAATTTTCCGGAAGCCCGGCCTTGGTTCCCCCGGACTGGAGAGCTGCAGCGATGGCAAGATTCGACGCGATCGCCTCGGACCCGCCGCGCAGGATCACTGCATTCCCGGTTTTGAGACACAGAACCGCCGCGTCGCTCGTCACGTTCGGGCGTGACTCGTAGATGATTCCAATGACGCCGATCGGGGTGCGGATTTTTGTGATCTGAATTCCGTTCGGCCGCGTCCATTCGCGGAGGATTTCGCCCACAGGATCCGCCAGTTCCGCGACCTGGCGGATTCCATCGGCCATCGCAGCGACGCGCTCCGGAGTCAGGCGCAGCCGGTCAATGGCGGCCTTGTTGAGCCCGGCTGCCTCAGCACGCGCAACATCCTCCGCATTCGAGCGGATCAACGCCTCCGTGGCAGCGACAAGCTCATCAGCCATGGCGTGGAGGATCTCAGACTTCTGCCTGGAGGAAAGTTTGGCCAGCTCGCGGGAGGCGGCCCGTGCCCTGGCCCCGATCTCATGGATGGATTGCTCCAGCGTGTTCATGCGGAGAAAGGGGAATAATCCATGCCGAGCGCGTCGGCGACGGCCTTGCAGGTGACCTTGCCATCGACGATGTTGAGTCCTCCGGCGAGGCCGGGCTGGCGATGGATCGCTTCCTTAAGGGGAAAGTCGGCAAGGGTTTCGATGTAGCGGTTAGTGACATTTGTGAGCGCCTGGGTCGCCGTGCGGGCGTAGGCACCCGGCATGTTCGCCACGCAGTAATGGGTGATCCCTTCCTCGACGAACGTCGGATCGTGGTGCGTTGTCGGATGCGAGGTCTCCACACATCCGCCCTGGTCGATCGCAATGTCCACGAGCACGCTGCCGGGCTTCATGAGCCGGAGCATTTCGCGCGAAATGAGCTTCGGTGCTTTTGCGCCGGGAACGAGCACCGCCCCGATCAGGAGGTCAACCCCCGGAAGCAGCTCGAGGATGCTTGCCTCGCTGGAATAGAGCGTATGCGCGGTCTGCATCGTGATGTCCAGAAAGCGCATCCGCTCCAGGTCGACCTCGAGGATGGTCACATCGGCACCAAGGCCGGTGGCCATGCGGGCGGCATTGATTCCGGAGGTTCCGCCGCCGATCACCATCACCTTGCCGGGCAGCACGCCCGGCACGCCGCCCAGCAGAACGCCCTTTCCACCGTTGTGCTTTGCCAGAAAATACCCGCCGACAAGGACGGACATCCGGCCCGCGATTTCGCTCATCGGTTCGAGCAGGGGCAGGCGGTGGTTCACCTCAACCGTCTCGTAGGCGATGCAGGTGGCGCCGGTGCCGATCAGGGCTTCCGTGAGGCTCCGGTTTGCGGCGAGGTGCAGGTAGGTGAAGAGGATCTGCCCTTTCCGGAGCAGGCCATACTCCGAGGGAAGCGGCTCCTTAACCTTCACAACCATATCCGCCCTCTCAAAAATCTCCTCGTGCCTGTCCAGCACCTCCACCCCGGCGACCCGGTAGTCCTCATCGCCGAACCCGATGCCGGCACCGGCCTGGCTCTCGACGAATACCTTGTGTCCGCGCTTGACGAGCTGGTAGGCCGCTGATGGCAACAAGGCCACCCGGTATTCCTGCTCTTTGATTTCCTTGGGAATCCCGATGATCATGCTGTGACTATTGCGCACCTTCCCCGCTCCCGCAAGATCGCGGTTTTCGCCGGTTCTGCCCCCCCCGCATGCATTGGTTGGACATACGGGCGGCAAACCGCTTATAAATCCCCGCATGCACCGCGGTTTTGTTTTTTGGACGCTGGCCGTTTGCTTGCAAGCCGCAGGACTCTGCGCGCAGGACATCGACGCCGAACTCAAGCAGAGCTCGGCAGATCATATGCGCGAGGAACTCGGCGTGAATCCCATCACCACTCCCTCGATTCAGGATATCCTGAAGCAACTCGAACTTTTCCGCCCCGTGCCGATCGAGCTGATCGATTCAGCCAAGCGGGATGCGGTGTTCAACAACCGGCTCCAGACGGCCATGCATTTTGGCTCGCTCGTTGCCGACGGGTTCATGCTCACCCTGGCCGAGCGTCCGAAGGATATTCAGGACGTCGGCAAGGCGCTGATCCGTCAGGCCCGCGCCCTGGGAGTCGGCGAGCGCCTCACCAAGCGGAGCAAGAGCCTCCTCGAACTCAGCGATAAGGGCGATTGGCTCGGCATGAGGCAGGAGCTCGTGCGCACCCAGCAGGATGTCGAGACCTCGATGCTCGAACTGCGCGATGAGGAGATGGCCCACATGATCAGCCTCGGAGGCTGGCTGCGCGGGTTTCAGCTCGGGGCCAACAGCACGGTCACCGCCTACACGCCGAACAAGGCGAAAATACTCGGCAACTCTGAAATCCTGGAATACTTCCTTGACCGCCTCTCGACCCTGCACCCGCGCTTGAAGAAGACCGAGTTTGTCAAGACCCTCACCGATCGTCTCAGGGGAATTCTCAACCAGATCACCGAAACGCAGGGGCAGGTCCTCACCCCCGAGCAGGTCTCGAAGGTCCGGGACCTCGCCAATGAGGCCGAGGCGGCCGCAGTGGCGAAAGTCGACGAAGAGGGGAACTTCGAAAAGTCGAAGCCGTAAGCCGGCAGCGGTGGCAGCAGTTCAATATCCAAGGGCTCACATGCAATTTCTATTGGCGGTCGATGATTCTGCGGTGAAGGCCCTCCATGCGATCGGCGAAGATTGGATCGCGAAAACGTGCGCGTTCTTCCCCGAACAGGCGAGCCGTTGGGGATTCCATAAATTCGAACCGCTCCTGAGCGAGAATTCTCCGCACCTGCATCGGAAATACACGTTGATGCTCGAGGACACGCTGAGGAGGGTCGAGGATCTGCCGGAATGCGCATTCGCGGGAGACGCCTGGCTGGACCGCCGCGGTTTTCTTGCGCGCCTCCGCACCGAAATCCTCTTCTCGCGGGATTTGAAGCGCTGGCAGACAGATCCGCACCAGCATGCCGGCGCCGCGGTGGATTCGGTCTTTGACCTGGTCGTCCGGGCATCCGGAAACCTCACCCGCGCCCTGCCGGCCATCGAATCGCGGCTGCAGAAAATTCCGGCCTTCCTCGCGGCAGGACTCGAGTGCGTGAGGTTGCCGGTTCCGCTCTGGACGACGCTGGCGGTGAAGTCCTGCGAGGGAAGCGTGGAGTTCCTGCAAGGCCTCGAGCCCGAGCTGGTCAAAATATCGCCCGATCCGGTTCATACCGGAAGGCTTCTGCGCTCGGCGGAGGCGGCATTCAAGAACTTCGCCGGAACGATCGAGCGGAAAAAGCAGGGGCCCGCGGGATCCTTTGCGATCGGGCGGGAGAGGTTCGAGTTCTTGATCCGCGAGCGTCTGGGGTTTGACATTTCACTGCGCGAGGCCCGTGCGGTGGGGGAACGCTTGATCGCCCGCCAGAACTACCTGCTCCAGCGGGCGGCAGCGAAGATCGGGAGACGCCCGGCACTGGAACTAATCGAGGAGGTGGCCTCGCGATGGACGCCTCCGGGTTCTTTGCTCGAACATTATCAGCGGACAACGCGTGAGATCAAACGCCAGCTTGCCGGCGCCGACCTGGTCACATTGCCGAAGGGGGAATCTCTGAAAGTCCTGCCGGTGCCGCCCTTTCTCAGGCATCAGTTTCCGACCGCCGCCTACAATCCGCCCCAGCCGTTTTCCCGCTCGCAAACAGGAATTTTCTGGGTCAACGACTTGAGCCTCGACCAGTCCGACCCGGAGAAGAAGCTGGCCGAGGTCCGGCAGCATTTCGGGCTTGAACTCACCGCCGTGCACGAGGGGTATCCCGGGCACCACCTGCAATTTGTCGTGCAGTTCAAACACCCCAGCCGGCTCCGGCGGCTTTTTGAACACTCAATATTTTACGAAGGGTGGACGATGTGGTGCGAGCAGATGGCTGTGGACCACGGCCTCGTCGACATCCCGCACGCCCGGCTGATCCAACTGCACGACGCGCTCTGGCGCGCCCACCGGATTGTCATCGATTGCGGGTTGCAGGAAGGAAGCCTCACCCACGCCGCGGCCGCGCGCCGGCTCCAGCAAGGGGTGGGATTCACCGCCGCCCGCGCAAAGGGAGATGTGAACTGGTATACCTCCAGCCCGACCGTCCCCATGAGCTATCTTCTCGGCCGGCTCGAGGTGGAGAAACTCCACCGCAGGCTCGTAATCGGCAGCGGATGGACGCTCCGGCAATTCAACGACTGGATGCTCTCGCACGGATCGCTCCCCTGGAGCTGGATCGCGCAGGCTTCGCGGTGATATTTCCTACGGGATACGGGCAAACTTCCCGCAGGCTTCTTCAAACCATCCGGGAGGAGGGGCCGCGTAGGGACGGAAAGTTTCCAGGTAGCCTTCGTGCTCGTTGTAGTAAAGCGCGCGATGAAGGCCCAGGCCGCCCGCCTGCGGGGAGTCGATCAGGCTCGCGGAGTCGTTGGCACTCATTTGGAAAACCACCCGCATTTCGAATTCCCCCAGCGCCTTGCGGCTGAGCGAGCGGCCGATGTTGTTGAATGTGTCGAAGGTGACGATCAGGTGGATCCCGAAGCTGCTGCCCTCGGAAATCAACGCCGTGAGCTGCGCACCCGGTTTTGGTGAGGCGTCCGAGCCTCCAGAAAAATCAAAATCGTCCTCATGGCGGAGCTTTTTGAATTTTTGAAGCCCGTGGATGATGACGAAAACCGGCGGGGCATCAGCGGGGGCTGTCCCCTCTGACCTTGCGCGCAGCTCGGCGGCGAGCTCGTCCATAACGCGCGCGACGTCGTTCGGCTGAACGACGGTGACAGGCAGGCTCGCAGACACCTCGCCCAGCAGATCACCTGCGCCTTGGCCGCCGGTGTGGAAGAGAATGAACCTGGCCTGGCCTGCCGGGCGCTGTGCCGCGAGAGCGACCAGCGTCACGGCCAGCATGGTGGAGATCGTTTCGTCCCGCTGGCCGACGATGAGGAGATGGTTCCCGCTTTGGCGTTGAAAGACGATTTCGGTCGGGCCCTTGATCGAGTTCGGGGCGCCGATCCAGCAGCGCAGCGGGGCGGACGGCGCCGGCAACGCCCCCCCGAGCAACAACCGGAGCGCGGCATTTTCGCGGATGTCGGCGGGCGAATTGCCTTCAAAGACAATCGGCCCCGCATCGCCGAAGCCGCGCTGTTCCGCCAGGGCGTGAACCTTCTCCAACTGAACGTCGCGCTCGTCATCCGGGAGCCAGACGACCTGGAACGGGCTGTTGCCATGGATCGCCCCCGCCGCATCGTTGTAGATCCCCTCGCCCGGCCGCGAGAGCAGACGCGGCGCGGGATTGTTGTCATCCATGATGAGATAAGCGTCGGCCTCGTTGCATTGCAGGGCGACGCGGATCACCATCTGGCCGAGCGTGGCACGGGCGAGCGTGTAGGCCCCGCCGAGGGTTTGCGACCCCAGCAGCACGTGGATGCCAAACGCCCGGCCCTGCCGGACGATCCGGTCGAAAAGCAGCGAGGCGGTCTGCGCGATCTCGTCGTCCTCGACAAAAAATTCCTGGAATTCGTCGATGATGAGCAGCGTCCGCGGCACGGGACCGGCTCCGCCCGCCTTTTTGTATCCGGCGACATCCTGCACACCGAGCGCTCGAAACATGTCGCCTCGACGCTTCAGCTCGTCGTCCACCCGCCGGAGAACGCTGAGCCCGAACTCGCGGTCGCTCTCAATGGCCACCACGCGGGCATGCGGGAGCCGGTGAGTGGCGTAGCATTTGAACTCCACCCCCTTCTTGAAATCGATGAGGTAGAACTCGACCTGCTCCGGGCTGCACGCGAGCGCGAGGTTCGTGATGATCACGTGGAAGAGTGTGGATTTTCCGGATCCCGTCTTGCCTGCAAAGAGGGCGTGCTGGCGGGTGCCCTTGCCGATGGCCAGATACTGGAGCTTCGTGGCCCCGGTGCGGCCGATCGGAATCCGGAGTTCGCCGGTTGTGTCGTTCGTCCACAGCTCGGAATCGTTTGGTGCGATCTGGGCAAACGGAACCTCCACGCGATTCGAGTCGATGCTGCTCTTGCCGATTCGGTGAACCAGATCCACAGCGAGCCCGGGTGCCGGCGGTTGATCGAATGTGAGCGCCTCGGCAACCTTGACTCCTTCATTGACAAACACCCAACCGTCCCGCCCGCCGCGGAGACAGACGCTGTTCTTCCTTAGCTCATCGGGCCCGAATCCATCGGGCGGCGGCTGACGGCTGTCCCAATGGATCAGAGTGAAGACTCCGCATCGCGCCCCGCTTGCGGCGATGCTCTGCAGGCGCTTGGCGGCGGTTTCGCTGAAGTTTGCCGGAAAATCCGCAATGACAAGGAAGTGGTATTTTTCCGCCACGCTGTCCGCCTGCGCGTTGTATTCGGTGATCGTCGCATATTCGTTGCGCAGATACATCTGGATGACCTTCTCGATGTGCTCGTTCAGTTCGGCGAGGCGCTCTTCGATCTGGTCCCTCTGCGTCCAGATGCGGCGGTTGATGAGCGTTTCCTCGTAGTCGCCGAGGTGCATGAGCCCTGAGAAGCTCTGGCCGAGACCGACGGGATCGATGATGGTGAAGGAAAGCTTTCCCGGGGGCGTTGTGGAGAGCAGGCGGAGAATGATGTTGTTGAGGGTGCCGACGACGGTGGGGTTTCCCGAGTCGGACGTCTCGAAAAGGAGGGCTCCCTGCGAGGGGAACGTCAACGCCAGGGGGATGGAAAGCTGCGCCGGACCGGGCAGGGCGAGGCGTGCATCTTTGGGCGCGACAAGGTCCACCTGCAGCGAGGCAAACTTTGCACCGGGCGGGAATTCGTCCGGAGCTGTCCAGGTCTCCACAAACCGGGCGTCCCACGCAGGAGAATAACTGGCGAGCCGTTCGTTCATCGCGTCGAGAGTCCGGTAGAGTGGGACCATTGCCCCGGTCCACCCGGCCTGGAGTTCGGACCAGCGGGCCGCCTCTTCAGAACCGAGAGCGGCCTGCGCGCTCGCGAATGCATTGGCGATCTCCGATTTTCTGGCTTCCGCCCGTGCCAGGATTTCCGCGAGCCCGGAAGCGCGGGCGGCCTCGCCGCGCTGAAGCTTCGGAAGAAAATGACGCTCGTTCATCTCCTGCAACCGGGGAACCTGACTGTCGATTTTTTTACGGATCCGTTCGGTGAACGGCTGTTCCATATCTGCGGCGCGCGACCATTGCGAGTTCACTTCGACGCAAAGCCTGTCGTAATCCTCCTGGATCTTCCGGCGCGTTGTCTCGTGAGTGGTTTGTGCCGCGGAGGATGATGCGGCGATCAGGCTTCGCGTCTCCACAAGCTCATCGGCCAGCTGCCCCGCCGGTTCCCTGCAACGGCCGCTCCCCAAGTGATGAAGGGTGAGAAGCCCCGCAACCAGAACAACCGCCAGCACAGAGGCGGCTCCCGCGGCGCCGGGCATAAATCCGAGCGCGGCACAGATCAGAAGCACCAATGGAATGGAGACGTAAAGAGGGAGAATACGGAACAGCTTCGGTAAAATTTTCCGGCGGAATGCGAGCAGTTCCCTCTCGAAGGATTGAGTGCGCGCACGGATGGCATCCAGCATTTGCCCCGGGTCAGCAGGAATCGTGACTGTGATCTCGCGCGGATGCCTGAGGAGGCGCGAAAAAGCCGGGTAGCCGCGGAAAGCACCGCGCACGCCGCGCTCCAGTTTCACGAAAACCGCCTGCAGGGCCGCGAGCTCCGCGGAGATCGCAGCGAAGGCTTCGTCCTCCGCTTTGAGCTGAAGTGGAAGGCTCCGCGTGGCGTTGAGGTGGCGCATCTGAAGCTCCATGAGATAACGGTCTTTGGCCCGCTTCGCCTGATTCTGCAAACCTTCCACGCTCCGGCGCCTGGCCTGTTCAATGTGGCTCTGGCGGCGGCTGTGAACCGCACGGACCCGCGCTTCGTTTTCCGCGAAAAGAGCCTCAACCTTCGCTGTCTCACCGGCGAGCCAGCTCTCAACGCCTTCCGTTTCCTCGCGCTGTTTACGGTTTTCCGCAAGGCGGCGGAGCTTGAGATCGCGGGCGAGCAGGGATTCCTTCTGCGTGAACTCTGCGGCGGTGTCCTTCAGGCGCGCCATCAGGTCGAGGCTCCGGTGGATCTGGAATTCGACGGGGCTATTCACAATCGGCTCGAACCTTTCTCAAGACGGCTTCGATTTCATCCATGGCTTCCGCGGCACGCCGGATGTGCTGGGGGAGTTCAGCGAGGTAGGTTTCCGCGAAGTCCCGGCTCTTCGCGTCGCGCCAATTCGACCGGGCCTGATCCCACTCCGCGGAAAGCTCCTTCATGGCCTGGAGGAGCACTGCGCCACCTGCAGCGGCGCTCATGGCGGGGTCACCCGGGTTATTGCCGGATCGGCGGCAGTTTCTTCCGTCTCCGGGGATGGGTTCCCGGCCTCGCGGGAGGTTCCGATTTCCGCATAGGCCTCGAGCGTTTTTTGCAGCTCAAGAAGAAAAGAAACCGCCTTCGGAAGCTCGTGGTCGAGGACTCCCCTCAGGGTCTCCAGCTTCTTCGCCAGCGGTGCCACGCTGGACTCAAAATTCCGGGACCACCGCTTCACATTCTGCAGCTTCTCCTCCGCTTCAACGAAGGCCATCTTCGCCCTTCGTGCGGCCATCAGCTCCACGGAATGATTGTCGCGGAGGTTCGACATTTTGGCATTGAGGAGATCCGCTTCGGCTTGATCCAGCGCGCGGCGCCTCCTGCGGATCTCGCGTTCCCAAAACAGCCGCTGGTCGTTTTGAAGCCACCCCTGAGTCCGCCGGATCTCGCCGCCGGCCTCATCCACCTGGATGCGGGCCTTGCTGAGGAAAAGGATCAGGTGTGTGCGAAAGATCTCGAGCGCATCAAAGGAAGTGACCTGGGCCTGATCCGCCATGGCTTTATCTCTGGTCGAGGTATTGCTCGATCCGCTGCGCCTTGCGCAGGAGATACGGCGTATGCTTTTCGGAAACCTCCACGAACTTTCTCAGCACCTTCATGGTCGTGAGAAATTCCTCGGAGAATTTGTCATGCTCCTGATCCTGCCACGAGCCGCCGAGCGCGGCGAACCGGGCCTGCAGGGCGGAGGCGCGGACCTGAACGTCATCATTGAAGCGTTTCAGCTCGCTCGCAAAGCGACGCACCTCCTCGGGATCCATGATTGCCTGAGCCACAACGCGATTGTGACTCCAAGAGGGAGTGAAATCAAGAAGCGTCGGAACCGATGTTCAGGCAAACCATCCATCGACTGATTTTCGTTCTTTCCTTCCCCTGCGGGCTGTATCCGGTTTAAAGGTTTCCGGGTTACACACAAGCTCTCATGGCCGAGCCAGTCCGCTTCCAACATTTTGAAGTCCCGCTCCGCGAGGACGGGTCGCTGCACGAGCTCGGGCGCGGAGCCATGGGGATCACCTACAAGGCGTTCGACACGAACCTGCGGTGCTTTGTCGCGCTCAAGGTGATCAATGCCGCGTATCTGAGCAGCGACGTGGCGAAGCACAGGTTTCTCAGGGAAGCCCGGGCGGCCGCCGCTTTGCGCCACCCGAACGTCGCCACGGTTTTCCATCTTGGCGAGGAAGGGGGCGACTATTTTTACGCGATGGAGTTTGTGGACGGGGAAACCGTCGAGGCGATGATGAAGCGCGAGGGCGCCATCCCGGCCCCCACCGCACTGGAAATTGTTCTGCAGGTCTCCCGGGCACTCGGAGCCGCACACAAGCAGGGGCTGGTCCACCGCGACATCAAGCCTTCGAACCTCATGATCGTCCGTGAGGATGAGGAGGAGTTCACGGTCAAGGTCATCGACTTCGGACTCGCAAAAAGTGCCGGGGGAACCGAGGGGGAGAGCGACGCCACACTCACGGTCGGCGGATTTCTCGGCACGCCGCATTTTGCAAGTCCGGAGCAGCTTGAAGAGCGCGAACTGGATGCGCGCTCGGATATCTATTCCCTCGGTGTCACGCTTTTCTACATGCTCGCGGGAAGGGCCCCGTTCAGCGGTTCGCTGGCGCAGGTGATGAGCCAGCACCTCCACCGCCCCCCGCCGCTGGAAATCCTTTCGGACCAGTCCGGACCGGTTGTGGAATTGCTCCGCCACATGCTGGCCAAGGATCCGGCCGGGCGCCCGCAGACTCCTACCGATCTCCGTAAGGAGGTGGAGGCATGCCTGGAAAAATTGAAATCCTGGCAGGCCACCGCAGGCGTTCCGGCGGAAGTCGCTGAGGAGAATTTTGAAACCCAGGCGCTTCCCCCGCCTCTGGCAGAAGGGCCGGCCATACTGGAAAAAGGTTCCTTGCTGGCTGGTAGATACCGGCTCATTGAGGAAGTGAGTGCCTCGGATTTCGGGCGCGTATTCCGGGCGGAATCCGCTGAGTTCCCCCAGGGAGTTGCAATCCTTGTGCTGGATCCGTCACTTCTTGCTACGGCCGAGGCCTGCACACGGATCGAGGATCAGGTGGTGACCCTCCAGAAGCTCACATCGCCCGCCCTGCAGAAAATCCTCGGCCTGGAGCGGCTGGAGGACAACACGACATTCCTTGTGCTCGAGTGGATCCCGGGGCCCACCCTGCTCGACCTGATGCGGGCGCGGAAAGCTTTGCCGACCTCCGAAGCAACGACGCTTCTGGGACAATTGGCAACCGGTTTCCAGGCGCTGCAGTCGGCTGGAATTCCCTGCCCGGATATCGCCTCCCGCGAAGTCACGCTCTGCAACGCGGATATTTCCCGGCCGGTGGCGGAATGGACCGGGGTCGCGGTGAAGTTCAACCCGATCTCACCGGGTGCCCCGAATGCCAATCCCGACGCGACGCTTGTCAGCTCGGACTTCGGCCTGCTCCGGGAAAGCGGTGCATTTTCCGGCAACGAAATCCGGGCCTACGTTTACGCACTTGCGGCTCTCGCCTACGAAATGCTGGGCGGCGTCCGGGGCTCCTCGTCCGGCAGGACGGTTCCGATTCCCGGGCTTTCCGAACAGGCGAACAATGCCCTGAAGCAGGCATTGGATCCTGCGGTTTCGTTCGACTCGATCCCTGCATTCCTTCACGCCCTGGATTCCGGAGCCCTGTCTGCGACCGGCGTGCCGAAGGCCGGGCGCGAACCGGTGCGCACCACCGCGCCTCCTGTCCTTCCCCCGTCACTGCCTGCTTCAAAACCATCATCCAGAGCGCTCCTGTGGATTGCGGGAATCCTCGTGATATTCCTCCTGCTCGGGGCGCTCGCGGGGGGCGGATACATCCTCATAGCGGCCAGAAACTCCGCTGCCTCTCCTTCCCCGACACCACCTCCGGAACCGGTCGCCACCCCTTCACCTGCCACGACACCCACGCCGACTCCAGTGCCGGAAGCAACCCCGGATCCCATACCCGCTGCCCTGTCCCAATCGCGGACCACGGCGCAAAAAGATCCGGCCGCAGCTCTTGCGTCCCTGCTCGAATTGCATAAATCCCATCCCGGGCGTCCGGAACCCAGGGAGGCGATCAACGAGTTCCTGTCCACAACTCTCGACCGTCGTGAATCCCTGACCCCGGGTCAGATCACCGCGCTTCTGGAACCACTGAAAGCTGCCGCGGCTCAGGATTTCGTCGATGCCCAGCTCCTGCTGGGTGAAGAACTGCGCGGATCCGATCCGGAAAGCGCTGTCAAATGGACGATCGCTGCGGCAAACAACGGAAATATCGTCGCCATGCGCCTGGCCGGCCTGATGCTCTCGAACGATCTCGGCGCTCAGAAAAAAAACCCGCAGGAAGCGGCAAAATGGTTCCAGCAAGCCGCGGAAAAAGGCGATCCCCAGGCGATGTTCGCACTTGGAGAGTGCTACCAGCTCAGCAAGGGAGTGACGCGGGATCCGAGGCTGGCGCTGGAGTGGATCCGCAAGGCGGCGGATCAGAATGAAGTGAATGCGCTCAACCGCCTTGGAGACATTTATACCAAAGGGATTCCGGGCATTGTTCAGCCGGACCTCAAAACTGCCTTCGCCTATTTCTCAGCCGCCAAAGACCTCGGTTTTGCGGATGCCTACGGGAATCTGGGAGCCCTTTTTATCACGGCCCCCCCCGGAATGAAGGATGAAAAGATGGCCGTCGAGATTTTCAAGCAGGGGATCGAGAAGGGGGATGCCCGATCCCAGTATTTTTACGCGGTCTGCCTTGAGGAGGGCCGGGGCGGGCTTGCCAAGAACCCCGAAGCGGCACGCGAGGCTTATGCCAAAGCGGCGGGACTCGGTGTTTCCGGCGCGCAGGAATGGTGCCGCAACCACCAGGTGCCGTTCACGCCGCCGGTCCGTCCGCCACGATAATTCCCCGGAAAAAGCAAAGTTTCGTATGGCGGCGGGTGGCAGCCACCGTTTATACCATTGA
>CAZRIL010000049.1:0-34046 GCA_964600115.1 uncultured Chthoniobacter sp.
CCCCTCGGAATCAGTCCAAGAAGCGTTTTGAAATAGTCCTTTTGCTTTTCGAGAAAAAGCGTTTCGGCAGCGGGGATGGTCATGGGTGTAAAATCATTAAAACTTCCTGGCTCGCCACCATTTGAGATCTCCAGGATTCCGTCATTCGAGCGGAATAAACCGGCAATATTGGCGAGAGTCCCGCTGGCGGCGCGCGGAAAATTCAGTGGCGCTGACTTCGGAAAGCCGTTTCATCAGGGGAGCGGGAAGAATTTCCAAATAGATGTTGAATCCAACGGGCATTCCGGGCGGGGAGACCCCATCAACGAGAAACCGGTTTCCAGCAGCCGCTATCGAATCCGATGCGAACATATTCGTAAGGGTGCCATCCGACACTCGGCACACGAGTGCGACACGCAAGGCGAGCACGGAATCCGAGAAGACATCGCCGGGATCCGGAGCAGGCGCATTTGTATTCCAGGCAGCCATCAGGTTCGTCTGATTCACGAATTTTGTAAACGTTGATTCGGCGGTCTGTCCTGCCAACGCTCCCCACACGGAGCGATAAAGTCCGGCCCGGGGAGTCTCATTCGTGGCCAGCGCCTGCTCCCGCAGGACATAACGAATTGCCCTCGGGATGCCGAGGGAAGCGGCATTCACCAATCCATTGGAGTATGTGGGGTCCGTCGAACGGGCGATCAGGTGGATCGTCGAGTTTGTTACAGCACCGGCCCCGCCAATATTGGTAACCGCCATATTAATGCTGATCCATTGGTTCGTTCCCGACAACACATGAGCGCTGCGAAAGTCACCCTCGATGACATCAAGCAGAGCGGACGCGAGGGAAGAAGACTGCAAGGAACTTCCAGCCCGCTGGCTCGCACTTGTCGCACTCGACAGAAGGGACGTCAAAAGCGAGACCATCAGGATCGCAACCGTGCAGGCCACGAGGAGTTCGATCAAGGTGAAGCCACCAACCGGCAAATTACCTTCGCCCATCTTCGCGCGGAACGGGGACGGAACTCGAAAATGAAAGCGTGTAAGCATGGCGCTCCTATCTGCTGACCGAAAAGTCCGCCTGATACTCAGGCCGCATCGCGGCGGGTGGTTGCGCCCCTGAAGGGATCGGATAGAATTGGGCTCGGACCAGAAGCCGGAAAGCATTCGTGCTGTTTGTAAATGGCGAGATATTGAGGCGGGCCAAATAGCGATAGGGACCGGTGCCCACCGCATTCGGATCCGGATTCACTTCCCAAGCCAGCTGATCATTATCGCTGGTGGACACTATTGCGTAATAGACAGACGCCGCATTGGATGCCGGGAGCGTGGAGGCATTGGAATATCCATTGGTTGCCACTGAAAAATACTCTTCAAGTGCCGCAAAAGCCGAATGCGATTGGTGCCCGGAAACCAGTTCATGGCTTTGTCGAACCGAATGGCTGAGAAGCCCCAGCAGTGCAATAAGAACAAAAGAGACAAGACCCAACGCGATGGTCGTTTCAATGAGAGAAAACCCCGATGGCGTGCGGGAGTCACTCATGGAGAGAGTGAGGCGGATTGCAGGGCAATGGGGCGCCCAAGGCGCGAAACAAAGAATCCGTCAACACTGCCAGCATTGGTTCTGATGTTGACCACACTTCCGTCCCGGGTGCCTTTGCCCAAAATGAAACGTCCGGCAGAATCGTGCATTGAGCCGTTCGCCCCGAACTCCAGATAAAGCCAGGAGTCGCCGGCACTCCCGTCCTGCTGCGCTCCGGACTTCGCATCAAATTTCATGGTGTTCGTGAAATCGCTTCGATCAGCGACAAAGAAGAGGCCGTCTCTCAACTTGAACAGCGGTGAAGCCGATTCGAAGCGTGGGGCACCTCCATTGGCCGAGTAAAGAGCTCCGTTGGTATCCCTGGCCTCGCGGACGACCGTCATTTCCTGAAAACTCTGTGCGCCGCCACTTGAGACCAATAAGCGAGCCCGGCCACCGCTTTGAAGAGCCGTCTGCCGGGCCTGCGCAACGAGTGACTCACACGACAGAACTGCACCGGAAAGTTCGCGGCCACGCACCGTATCCATGCCAGCGATAGAAAATACGGACATAATCCCCACAATCGCGATCACCACGAGGAGCTCGAGAAGGCTAAAGGCTTGGGTTTGATGTTTCATTTTGGATCTTAAGCGCCCGCCTGCGCGAAGGAGCCTCGGGAAAGCTGTAGACCTGCGGCTTTCCTTGCACATCAGCTAGAATCACAATATTTGCCAGATCCAGCGCCGGCGACCACATCGAGCTGAAGAACGGCGTATTCGCCTTTGTTGATGGAGACATTCTAAATATCTGAATCGCCAGGGATTGACCTTCAGGCAATGCCGGCGCCTCGGCAGGCGCCGTCGTACCGGGTGATAGCGAAATCTGCTGTTGTCCCAGTCGAATCCGGACAGAATCCTTAAGGAGATTGATGAAAAAATAGCCATTATCAATCTTTGTAAACGACGCAGCGTCGATAGAGAGGACGTCGAATTCCTTGTCATTTTTTGGCACGAACAGCAGAAACAGCTCCTGAACACCGCTTGCGACCGAGATGGATGCCACGCGCTGAGGCGGCACTTCGGGATTGTTGCTGGGAATATAGAAGTTAATCGTCGCGGGGCCGGAATATTTGTAAGGAAGCGAACGGCTGAAGTTGAATGCCTGGAAGGGGACGTCATTCTTTCCATTTCGGTAAACCCAACCATTGATCGGCTGGTTCCCGAGCGCTAGCGCCGTGAAGGAAATCGAGACGGTCGGCAATGGTTCCTGAGAAAAAACAATTGAGGAACAAAAGCATACTGCCAGCTGGAGGGCTATAAATGCAGACCTCCATGCCCCCGGGAAAGGCGTTGGGCACCGGAGCGGGATAAGTAGCAAGCTATATTTCATCTTCGTTCATCCAGTGAAAGGACACCACCTTGAAACGACGCCCAAGCGCTTTGTTGGTGGCATTGAGATCGGCGGTCAAAGTCTCGGGAGGTTGGGCCGTATCGACAAAATCGGGATAACGCTGCACAACAGCCTCTCCGTAGGCCCGTGCCTCGAGCTTGCCGGAGGAAGGATTGACGGCATCCCCGTAAAAGCGGATGACAAATGTATCCGAGCGCGATGCCATGGCAGGTGCCAATCCACGAAGGATGTCGTTCTGCAGAAGCGACCCCGGCACTCCAAGTCCAGCTCGCACCTTCGGCGGGTGTAAACCGCCAGGCGGCGGCGTTGTGACATTGTTCCCCAAATCCTCGCTGTCATTTAAACCGGAAGCCTCGATGGCTGCCTGAAGGGGGCCAAGATCTCCGGTTGGCCCTGTGGACAGGCGGCGATTGACGAAGTCAGCCAACGAAAGAAACGGACCACGCAACTTCACTTCGGCAACGATTTGCTGTGCAAGTGTGTCCAATTGAGTTTCGGTCAGCTTGGTCACCCCGGTTCGTTCGCCTCCATCAGCAACAGGGCTGGCAGCGGCGACGGATGCGCCAACCGGATTACTGAAACGGGAAAAGATCACGCCATCACTATTTGATATCGACAGGTTGCCGCCAGATGCAGTCACAAATGTCAGGCCTGTTGATTGGTCGCGCGCGGCACCGGCGAGAAATGCCTTCCACGCTGCGACCGACGTGGAATTGATGTTGAACGCTCCTTGAACCCCCAGCTTTGACGCTGCTGTCCTGAAAGCTGTAGGGGAATCGCGAAGCTTTGTGAGAAAGTCCGCAGCTGTTTCGTTGCCGCCGCGAAGATAGCGCATACGCCCGTTCGGAAGCGGCTTGTTGGCCTCGATATATGCGGCATCAACCGGCTCGAAGGGCGGTTGATTTTGGAGGGCGGTTTTTAAAGTCGAGTCGTAATAGCCGGAGTTCAGCGAGGGAATATTGGGGGGTGTTGTGGAGAAAAAGTAACCGTCGAACAGAGCGTTGTTCAGAAGATAGGAGATATCGGGAATCCTCGTCGCGGCTCCGGTGAATGCATTAGTAACAGTCGCCTGATAGGAATCCTTGGCAATGTACGGGGAGGCGAACGATGATCCCACCGCGAAGGCTGGGTAAGGGTGTGCCAAGGACAGATTTGCATGCATGAAGTCGCCAATGGATGAGGGCGGAACGATGGGGTTCTCAAAAAGCGCCAAGCGAGTTTGGCCCGAAGTGGTATAGCTGCTTCCGATGAAAGGAAGCGGTGGAGTTCCCGGAACGAGCTGGACATCGGTATTGGTGGCGCTCGGACTGGGTGTTGTTGCCAGGTAAAGATCGGTCTGACCGCGCAATATCGGGCTGATAATATCTTGGGCGGTCAACGATCTCGGATTGTAAACGCTGAAAACCGGGGTGTCTGAAGAATTGTAGGATTTCATTTCCCACTCAAAGGTAAAAACGCGTGTCGGCGCGGTGAGCGACGCAGCGGTCCCCAGGGGGATTGTCAGATTGGAATCGAACAGCCCTTGCCTGGTGGGATAGTTGACTCCGCCTCCCCCTATATATGGTACAGCCAAGGCATCCGGAGTGTTTGCTAGGAGCGGTTCGACTTCGACTCTCGCTTGCGAAGCAGTCACGCTTGAGGGGGCGCTCCCGCCTGAGTTTGTTATCGCCGTCCCCGCAAAGATCAGCAGCGTCAAGGTGTCATCCTTATCGATCAATGGAACCGCATTTGCGGTTTTGGGATTTTGCCCGGTAGCAACCACGCGTGTTTTGTTGGCGTCGCTGTCATCTCCGGTCTCGCGTATGCTCCGCAAGGGGGTGAATCTTGCATTCACCCAAATTCCCTGAGTGGGATTATATTGGGAAGCGCGAAGCGTATAGGAATCCTCACTCGCAAGAGTACTGCCAAAAATTCCTCTCACATCGGAATTCGCGAAACGCCTCGTTGCTCCCAGGGTAAACACCCTCGCTTCGCCGGGGCCGAACCCAATTTGTTTTGTAGGAAATCTGATCCCGTAGTTCTCACGGACAGATGCACTGCCGCACGTGTGAAAAATCCGGGCCAAATCCATCCCTGTGTCGGGCAATCCGTCATTGGGACCAGGGCTTCCCGGATCGGTGCCGCCATCAAAAAGATTGATGGTGCTACCGCCTGTAGGACCGGCCTTGATTTGGAAGGGAAACTTGACCGTTCCTCTCAGATAGTAATACCGCGGCCTGAGAGAGGTGTTATAGGGATTCCAAAGCACGAATTGCGGATACAAGTAAAGCCTCAGGTAATATTTTGTCCCGGTAGGATCCTCGCTCGCGGGCGCGAGAATCGATTGGACGGCCAAGGTCACCTGGTATTTTACCACGACCGGCCCGATACTGTTCAAAGTTGGATCACCGCGAAAACTGGTGGATCCAAGGCCTGCTACCGATGAGGAGCGGAATGTTGGAAACATCTCATAAAACTTTGCAACCGGGAGGTTGGTCACGCCCATTTCCTGAGTGGCTGGCCTTGTGCCTGTGCTCCAGTGGTGATAAGATTGATCCCAGCGCGGGAGAGTAGCCGTATCATAGGCCGAGCCTCGAAATCCTCCGGCGACTGGGCCAACATCTCCGTATCCGGTGGACGGATTTCCTCTTATTCGAATTGCGGTGGTCTCGTCGTCACTGGAAGCGTCGGCACCGACAACCGGTGACCGCCAACCTTTAATGTATCCGCGGTAGGTGCTGCTAAACGTCGTAAGCGATTCCTTCACCGACCGTGCATCAGGAATCATCGGCTGGTAGTCCTTGGGAATGTGATAATAGGAATACAGTACATCCCAATACGGCCCATACAGGTCCGACGTGGTTGTTGTTCCCGGTGTGACGCCCGTCTGACCAGGCACCTTGAAAATCGGCTGCATGAGATCGGAACTGGAAAAGGAGACGGAATTCGGAGGCATCAGGCTCTTGTTCGCTCGAAGAAATGTAAGGAAATCCACCCACTGTTCCTCCAAGCCGCGGCTGAGATCCAGCTTCAGGCCACCGTTCCAGGTGTCCGACTGGAGGCCCAGCGAATTCACGGTGAACGCGTGCCTGTTTTTCTTCAACCACGCCACGTCAGGGCCGCTGCCGGGAGAGGACAACTTTGGTAAGGAAAGAAGATCCCGGGGGGATGTCATCAAATCCAGCATCGGATCGTTCACCGGAATGACACTGTTGGTCGAATTGTCGGGCGTGAAGCGCCGCGGATCGGCGATTTGTGCGGTCTGTAATTGCACCGCGTTAAAGAGAGATGTCTGGCGTGCTCCGGCATGACTCAATGCGCCCAGGCGATCCCGCAGAGCGAGATTCGCCTTCACCCCCTCGTCTCCTACCCACCATGCGTAGTGACCGACCGTACGGCTCTGAGCACCCACGACATGCTCAATGGAAACCTTTCCCGCCTCGACGGCATCTGCGGTCGTTGCACTTGTCGCAGAAACGAGAGTGACGGTGTTGCCGGAGCCACCCAGTGAAGCGGGAATGTTCGTGGGATCAGGGGTATTTCCCGAGGTCGAGGAAACCAGCCACTTTGGCGGGGTGGAAAGTTTTCCCGTGGTTTGATTCCGATTGTCGCCGTAGGTGTAGGGATTGTCCGCATTTCCATTGGCGAGGCGATTGTCCCAAATCCCAGTCCAATACTTCCCGCCCCCGGCCACAGAGGTGCCAAGAATATCTGCCATGGCAGTAACACGCTGATCCGGGCCAGCTTGCGTCTGGAGTGCGGCAACGGCTTCATTCATCGCCAGAAGCGCATTTTGCCGGGCCTCATGAAGATAGCGCGACGAACTCTGATTGCGGCTTTCGACTGAGACCATTGTGCTCAGCGCAACGACGACCGCCGTGACCAGCAGAATAAGAGTGAGCACAAGAAGCAACGAAAACCCGCGGGCATTCCCGAACGGTCTCTCAAATTGGCTTGTCAGCAGCTTCATAGCTCACATCACCGAGTCATCGGGAAACGCTTCCACGGCGAACAATGACCAGAGGTTACGCTCGTAGCGGACTTTATCAGTTTGTTCATTCGTTGAGAATAATATACCATGTAATGACATCGCCGTTTAAGAAATCACTACTCGGATAGCGCGGAGCGTCGGCAGCCGAATGCCTACATGCGCCATTTTGCTCGACCAATGGGACGGGATTTGCGGCGAACGGCATGAAGCAAGTCTCTCAAAGTCTGTATGCGCGTTCTGCCCTCTGGGCGGGTGGTTCTGATTTGCATTGGCTGGGGCACACTTGATGCATCCGGGGTTTGGGGAAAGGTCCGCGAAACGGGCGGGCAATTCAACCCGCCTCCAGTTCACATTGTTGAACATTTTTGCGGATCATGAAGGGTGCGGTCCTGAACGAAATCTGCCGGGTCAATCCGAGGTCTTGTCCGGCGGAGGAGAGCCTTCCTGTTCCTCCAACTTTCCATACATAATGAGGTGTCCACTCTTGAGATGATGGGAAAATACCTGGGTGGCGACAAGGCCGGCGACACCGATTAGGAAGATATAAAGTTGCCCGCTCATGTAGTCATAGACGCCCTCGGGCCTCAGCCATTGGGAAAAATACTTCACCCATAGCCCCACTCCGTTGAAAACGACGAGGGTGAGTCCACCCCGAACGAAAAGCATGCCGGAGTTAATCGTGCCCATTTTATTCCGGGGCACAAAATCGAAGATCAGCGGCTCCAAAGCGAGCCCGGCAACCACATCCGCTGCGGAGTTCCATAAATTGAACGCAACGATCTGGTAGGGTTCCGGCACGCCGCCCGGCGCGCCGTATTCGACGAAGAGCCAGAAAGCGAGCGGCTGCAATGTGGAAAGGAAGATCCCGAACTGGAAGATGCGAAAACGGTCGAAGCGGTCGATGATGAACATCGCAATGGGAAGAAGAACACAGACCTCCACAACGAGGTTGACCGATTGGATTTGGCCATAGAGTTGCTTGCTGTAACCAAACTGCTCGGTAATGAGCAGCGGGGTGAGCTGGCCGAGCCCGGCCGTCAGCGCCAGTGAGCAAAACACCAGCAGAAACAACAGCCGCCACTGGCGTTCGCTGAAGAGCTCCCTCAGATAGCCGCGGGGAGAAAACCGTGCCGCAGGAGGCAGGTGGGCAGGCTTTTGCTCACGGACGAGAAAAATCATCTGCGCGACCACGAGCAGCACCGCCAGGGCCCCTGTCCAGTAAACCAGAACCTCACCGGTGATGTGCAAATCGGTCGCTGAAAGCAGTCCGAACGTCCAGTTGATCCTAAGCACCCTGTCGAACTGGCCCAGGAGAACGAGGTTGAAAACCAGCCGCGCCAGCACGGTGGCGAGCCGCTTGATGATGACCGCCCGTCCGCGCTGATGTGTGGGGATCATCTCGTAATAAAGGGGCGTCCATGGTCCGGTGTAACCGAAGTCGAGGGCAAACTGATAGACCACGATGCAGACGACCAGAGCAGATAATGTGGGTGCCATCGGGAGGGCAATTAGCGCCACAAAAAGCAGGCTCCACCCCACGATGAGAAAAGGCCGGCGACGGCCCCACGGAGTCCAGATGTGGTCGCTCTTCCACGCAGCCCAGGGAGCCACAAGGAAATTGAAGGCGATGTTGACGCTGCCGAGAAACGTGATCAGCGCCGGATCGCTCACGAACTTCTTCATCGTGAAAGTCATGGCCACGGCGCTGATCGATTCCGTCAGCGTGTTGCTGAAGTTGGGATACGCAAACAGGACCACCCAAAGCCAGGGAATGTGGTTGCGCCCCGTCCACATCGGAAAAAGCCGGAACTGCGATCCCGGGCCGGGGATGGATGGCTGACCGGCAGCAGGAGTCATGAAGAATACCCTTCACGGCCAGTGCGTGTTGTCGCTGGGCGGTAGATCACAGATGATAAATTGGAGAAGGAGTGGAGCATTGGGCTAAGGGATTGCATGCGCGATCCGGATTCAATTCACATTGTTGAATCTTGGCAATAAGAACTCTCCCGCTGAAGAGAAAACTCGAAGGATCACTTGCTATTGCTATTGCGGTTAGGCATTTTGCATGGAACGAACCGCACAGCAGGCCAAAGAATTTTTCTGCGCAACAACGACCTGAAGAATCTTAATAGAACCTTGCCCGGTTTGCACTCCTTAATGAGTGCCCAATAGCAAATACTTATATTCTCACGAATTCCTATGAATGCTGATTCCCCTTCCGCTGCCCCCTCCAATTATCGCTGGGTGATTTGTGCGCTGTTGTTTTTTGCCACAACCATCAACTACATCGACCGTCAGATCCTTTCGCTTATCAAGCCGATTCTCGACCAGGAGTTAGGATGGACAAATGAGCAGTTCGGCTGGGTCAATTCGCTGTTTCAGGGTGCGTATGCCTTCAGCTACCTCGGGTTCGGATGGTTTATTGACAAATACGGAACAAAGATCGGATATGCAGTTTCGATTTGTGCCTGGAGTCTGGCTGCGGCTGCACATGCGCTAGTCAATACAGTTACGGGTTTCGGCATTGCGCGCATTGCACTGGGGCTGGGAGAGGGAGGGAACTTCCCGGCGGCGATCAAGAGCGTTGCTCAATGGTTTCCATCCCGCGAGCGTGCATTCGCTACAACCGTTTTTAATTCCGGTGCTAATGTCGGAGCGCTCCTCGCGCCGGCGCTTATTCCCCCGCTTGCACTTGCCTTCAGTTGGCATGCGCCATTTTTGGTCGCCGGTATTGCAGGCTTCATCTGGCTGGCATTTTGGCTGGGATTCTTCAGACATCACCATGCCGAAGAAACAAACAATCAGCCCTCCCCTGCCGGGAATATTTCAGATGAAACTGTTGTTGACCCGCCAATCCCTTGGCTCACTCTGCTCGGCCACCGCCAGACGTGGGCATATATCGGAGCGCAGATATTGATCTCCCCTGTCTGGTGGTTCTTTCTGATCTGGCTGCCGGACTATTTCAAACGCACCCGGGACATGGATTTAAAAACGATGGGGACTCCGCTCATTGTTATATATGCTCTCGTCACAATCCTAAGCATCGCCGGGGGATATGCTGCCAAAACCATGGCTGCTCGGGGCTGGAGTGTGACGAAGACCAGACGCGTCAGTATGTTTATATTCTCTTGCGGCGTTCTTCCCGTCGCATTCGTCCCGCAATTACCCCTTTGGCCCGCAGTTATGCTGATTGGGCTCGCCGGCGGCTCCCATCAGGCCTGGTCTGCGACACTTTACACCACTGTATCAGATGTTTTCCCAAGGAATGCGGTGGGGTCGGTTGTTGGTGTAGGAGGGTTCGCCGGATCGCTTGCCGGGATGATATTTCCGGTTGTATGCGGCCGTGTTCTTGATGTTTTTGGCGGTGCCGGCTATGTGATTCTTTTCGCCTGGTGTGGTCTCGCTTACTTTATCGCCTTCGCAATCCACATCGCACTTTGTCCCAAAATATCACCTCTCCAACTTCAGAAGTCAGGTTCATAATTCGTCGTCCCATAAAAAGTCCTTACGCCGTTCGGGTCGGTAGTTGAGGGGTAAAAGGAGCCGGGCATCACGCGTAGGATAGAGAGCCAAAAAGAAGCGGCATCTCGCATCCACTTGCGGAGGTTTCCTGCAGCGGCAGCCAGCATGAGGTTGATTTGGTCGCCTTCAAAGTCTTTGACGAAGCAGCGTAGGAGTCGGAAGTCATATTTGAAGTGGCTGATCACCGCTTCAATGGCTTATCTCCTGCGAAAGCGGGCTCTCATCTTCGCGCTCTTGGATCTCGACTGCCCCACGGGTGGTTTTCCGGGGACCAGAATCTCGGTTTCTCCAAGCTTTTTTCGCTCTCGGTATCCCCGGTTCACCAAAACGACCTTCGCACATTGGTCGGTGACGGCTTCCGCCTGTGGTCCAAAGCTTACAGAGCGATCCAAGCTGCGCACCCGGCTGGGATCGAACCAGCGACCATCGGATTAGAAGTCCGGTGCTCTATCCACTGAGCTACGGGTGCCTTTGCTTCGCGTCAGGAAGACTGGAGGCCATTCTTCCAAAAGCGGGCGGGCAGGTCAAACTTATGAGATACGGGCCCGCGCGGCCCGCCGTTTGCGCCGGAGTTCGAGGAAGCATTCTCGGCCGGAGGTTGACTGCCGGATGATTTCGAATTCGCGGGGGGGATTCAGAAACGGGCCGGGCAGCCCGGTGAGTGTGGGAGCCAGTCGACCGCCGAAAATCACCGGTGCAATTGTCAGGAAGAACCCGTCGACGAGGCCGAGCGTGGCAAGGGACCTCAACAGTGTTCCCCCGCCCTCGCAGATCAGGCGTTCCACGCCAAACTCCCCCCGGAGGATTTCGAGGGATTTTTGTAGATCCACACTTCGGCCTTGAAAGAGAAAAAGCTCGGCCTTTCGTGCGATCACCGGGCGGAGCCGGGCCGGCATCCGGCGGGTGGAAAAGATCACGAGCGGGGAATCCGGGTATTCGAAAACCTTCAAAGCGGGATCGAGGTTTCCGGAGTTCGAAACTATCACACGCAGCGGCACCGGGGGGAGCCCGCGCGAAACCCGGTCCCTGCGAAGATCCTCGCGCGAAAGTCCCATGCTCATGGAGTCTATTGCCACAGTGCCCCGGCCTGCCATGACGGCATCGGCTCCTGCGCGGACCTCCTGCAGCCGGCCCTTGTCGTCCGGGGAAGTGAACTGCGCGGGAGTGAAAGCCTGCGTGCTTGTTTTGCCATCCACGGTCATGGCGAAGTGGGCGATGACGAGCGGCCGTTTCGCCGCGACAGAGGATTTCTCTTTGACTGTCACGCCGGATTTCCTCACAGGCTAAATCTCCTGTTGTCCGGGAGTGGCATCAGGCTGTTCTTCCTCCGCGATGGCCTCCGCCACCTCGGGCGCGTAGTTCCGCAGCGCGTTGTGGGCGATGCGCGTGATCCAAATGGTGATGAGAACGGTCAGGGCGAGTTCGATCGTGTAGGCAATCCAAGCCGACGGCCCCTGGTGAAGCCCGCCCTTTGCCGCACGGCCGACCACAGCACCGCCATACGCATAAGCAGCGCTGATGGGAAGAAACCCGACCCAGGACGCGAGCATGTAGCGCATAAAAGAAATCCGCGAAAGCCCGAACGCACAGCTCACCAGACTGTGCGGAAGAATCGGCGAGAGGCGGGTGAGCATGACGAGCTTCCAGCCATCATTGGCAGCCGCGTGATCGAGCGCCTGGAATTTCCTGCTGTTCGCAAACTTCCGGGCCATCCATCCGCGGAGAAGATAACGGGTGGAAACAAAATTCACCAATGCGCCCGCCACGGAGCCCAGCGAGACGAGGAGTGTGCCTGCCCAGAATCCATACACGGCTCCAGCTCCGAAGCTCAGCACCGAGCCCGGCAGGAAGAGGACGCAGGAAAGCGTGTAGAGAACGATGAACCAGATCCAGCCAACCCAGCCGCTGCTCTCGATCCAAAGCATCCCCTGGTCCATCCAGGCTGTCCAGAGGTCAAGCATCGGCCGTGACCAAATGTGGGTGAGGTTGGACGCAATACCTGGTAGGGAGGGACGTCCCCGGCCCGCCGCATGGGGAAAGGTCAGCCCGGAGGTCTGACGCTACCTTTCGCGAACCAAGGGCACCGCATCCACATTTGATCGCAATTTCAAGCATCGGGGTTCAAAGTACGCGAAGGTGGAACCCGCCATCCACATTGATGACTTCGCCTGTGCTGTAGGGAAATGCGCCGGACGCAACAGCTGTCACAGCGCGGCCGATGTCGTCCGGCCGGCCCCAGCGGTTGATCGGAGTGAGGCCTTCAGCGAACAGTTTGTCGTATTTCTCCTTCACCGGTCCGGTCATGTCGGTCTCGATCACGCCGGGGCGGATCTCGTAAACTCCGATGCGGTGCTCCGCGAGCCGGACGGCGAAAAGTTTCGTCATCATCGAGAGTCCGGCTTTCGCGATGCAGTAGTCACCGCGGTTGACGGAAGCGGTGTAGGCCGAGATGCTTGTGATGTTCACGATTGCGCGGAAATTCTCCGCAAGAGGACCGCATTCGATCATCCATCGGGCAGCCGCCTGCGAGAGGAAGTAGGGCCCCTTGAGGTTGATCGAAATCAGGCGGTCGAAGCTCTCCTCGCCCGCTTCGAGAAGGTCCGCGCGAACATTCGGGGCAACGCCCGCATTGTTGACGAGAAGATCGAGCCGCCCGAAGGTAGACTTCACAAAATCGAGTATCCGGGCGCGGTCGGCAGCGATGGAAATATCGCCCTGGCAGATTTCCACGCGGATGCGTCCGGCTCCGGCCTCGAGGCAGAGGGCCCGGCATTCGTTGGCCGCCGCCTCGTTACCGGCGTAGTTGATGACGAGGTCGTGCGTGCCGGCCTTCGCGAGCGTCAGGGCGATCCCCCGACCGATGCCGCGCGAAGCCCCCGTGATGAGTGCTATTGGGTTCATTGCAATTTTTTCTCCAGGATCTCCCCGGCGAGGGCCGGATTCGCTTTTCCCTTGGAAAGCTTCATAAGCTGGCCTTTGAGAAAGTTCAGCGCGCTTGTCTTTCCGGATTTGTAGTCGGCAACCGGCCCGGGATTTGCGGCGAGAACCTCGTCCGCGAGCGCCTCGATGGCACCGGTATCGCTCACCTGCTTGAGGCCCTTCTCCTCCACGATCACGGAGGCGTTTTTTCCCGTGGCAAACATCTCGGCGAAGACCTCTTTTCCCTGGCGCGAGTTGATGGCACCGGAATCGATGAGATTGACGAGTTCATCGAGCCCTTCCGGACGGATCGGGCACTCGCGGATTCCGAGCGAAGCGGATGCGATCGCGCTCTGCAGGTCGTTCAGAATCCAGTTTGCGACATTCTTCGGCTTTTTGGCCCCCTTTGCCGCCGTCTCGAAATAGGCGGCGAGATCGAGGTCGTTCGCAAGCACAGCCGCATCGTAATCGCTGACTCCGAAATCCGCGACAAACCGGGCGCGCTTGTCCCAGGGAAGCTCCGGCTGCCTCGCTCGCGCGGCGGCGACAAGGGCCTCCGTGCGAACCGGCAGCAAATCCGGATCCGGGAAATACCGGTAATCGTGAGCGCTCTCCTTGATGCGCATGAGAGTGGTCTCGCCGCGGACATCGTCCCACCGCCGGGTCTCCTGCGCCAGCACGCCTCCTGCGCGCAGAATCTCGATCTGGCGCGGGATTTCGAAGGCGAGTCCCCGTCGCACACCCGAGATCGAGTTCAGGTTTTTCAGCTCGATCTTGGTGCCGAATTTCTCGGTTCCCACCGGGCGCACCGAGACGTTGACATCGCACCGGAGCTGGCCTTTTTCCATGTCGGCATCGCTGATCCCGCCGTAGATCATCAGCTGCTGGAGAACGGTGAGGTAGGCGAAGGCCTCCTCCGGCGAGGCGATGTCCGGCTCGCCGACAATCTCGAGAAGCGGGGTTCCCGCGCGGTTGAAATCAATCCCCGTCGCCGTCTCCATATGGAAGCTCTTGGCGACATCTTCCTCAAGATGAATGCGGACAAGGCGGACCTTTTTGTCTTTTGTCGCGATCGTTTTCTGGGCGTCCTTCGGATAGGCCAGATCGTGGAGCGGAACGGCCCCTCCGAGGCAGAACGGCAAATCATACTGGCTGATCTGGTAGTTCTTCGGCATGTCCGGATAAAAATAGTTCTTACGGTCGAATTTGCAGACCGGCCCGATCTCGCAGCCCAGCATGAGCCCGGCCAGGGCGGTGAGGCGGAGAGCCTCCTCATTCATCACCGGCAGGGCGCCGGGAAGCCCGAGGCAGACCGGACAGACATTCGTGTTCGGCTCGGCCCCGAACTCCACTGCGCACGAGCAAAACATCTTGCTTCGGGTTTTGAGTTGGACATGGACTTCGAGGCCAATGGTAACGAGATAATCGGTCATGGTTTTTTTTCTGGAGACGGTGAATTCTGGGTGGCCGGAAAAGCATAATCGAGCGCTTTTTGCAGGTCGAGACCGGTGAGTTTTTTCTGCAGTGAAGGATCGTTGACCGCTTCGAGCAGCGCACGGCTCTGCATAAGCCCGACGAAATTCCGGTTCTCCGCATCGCGGACGACTGCGGGGTCACTCATCAGTTGAGCCATCCGGGGATGCTGCATGATTTCCTGAACCCCGGGATAATCGAGGAACCTTGCCATCGCGGTCTGATCGGAGGACAGCTTCCCGATTCTCTGGATCATCTCGTAGATTCCCGGCGGAACCACATCGACGGCTTCCGCAACACTGCCGACCGGGCCGAGTTCCAGAGAATCCTTCAGCGTGAGCATCGCTTTGGCCGGAAGCGGCATTTCTGAATACTGACGCTCCCCCGCCGCCGTGCCGGCAACAACACCCAGAGCGCGGATGATTGTAATACCGCCCCAGAGAATCAGCAGGCCTGTCAGGAGTCCGAAAATCGCGCCGCCCCCGCCATACAGGAGGCGGATCATGCCTGATGACTGCTGCCCGGTCCGCTTGAAAAGGATTGCCCCGAGCAACAAGGAGAGCCCGAGGACAAGAAGGGTCACGACCGAGCCCACCAGAGCTCCAGCCAGCAGGCCGTATCCGGGAAACACTTTCTCCACCACAAACGATGTCGCCTGGCCGGCAAGGAGACCGAGGGCGCCGGAAAAAACGAAGGCGAAAAAATTCACGCCGCTGCGGATCACCCCCCGCCGCCATCCACCCCACAATTCCCAGATCAGGAACAAAAATGCCGCAAAAAAAAGGATGCCCTGCCAGAGTGGCGAGCCATGCGAAACGTTCATCGAGGAAGGATGTCGAGAGCGCGCTGGCGGAGCGCGTGATCGCAGAGGACCAACGCCGCCATCGCCTCAACCATTGGGACAGCCCGGGGCAAAACACAGGGATCGTGGCGCCCCCTTGCGGCAAGCGTCGAATTCCCGCCCGAAACCGTCACGGTATCCTGCTCCCTGGAAATGGTGGCGGTCGGCTTGAATGCAACCCGGAAGACAATCGGCTCCCCGTTGCTGATCCCGCCCTGGACACCGCCCGAGAGATTGGATGTCGTCCGGACGCGACCGCCTTCCATTTTGAATGCGTCATTGTGCTCGGAGCCGCGCAGCAAAGTTCCGGAGAATCCCGAGCCAATCTCAAAACCCTTGGTGGCGGGAAGGCTCAGCATCCCCTTTGCAAGGTCGGCCTCCAATCGGTCGAAAACCGGTTCTCCGAGGCCGACAGGACAGTTGCGGATGGCGGCCTCGATGATCCCTCCCACGCTGTCACCCTCGCTTCTCACCAGCTTGATCCTCTCGACCATCCGTTCCGCCGCAGCGGCATCCGGGCACCGGACCGGGTGGGATTCGATCGATTCGGCAGTCACCGAATCCGGATCCACGTCGGCTTCGATGTCGGCGATCACGGAAACCCATGCCAGAATTTCGAGGTCTGGATAGAGCGACTTGAGGACCTTCTTCGCGACCGCGGCAGCCGCAACCCGGCCGATCGTCTCGCGGGCGGAGGAACGTCCGCCGCCCTCCCAATTCCGGATGCCGTATTTTGATTGATAGGTAAAATCCGCATGCGAAGGCCGGTAGTGGGTCTCCATCTCCGTGTAAGCTTCCGGCCGGGCATCGGTGTTCCTCACCATGATTGAAATCGGCGTCCCGAGCGTGAGCCCCCGGAACACGCCGGAGAGAATCGTGCACGAATCCTCCTCCTTGCGCGGTGTGACGAGGTCACTCTGGCCCGGGCGGCGGCGATCCAGATCCGGCTGGATGTCCGCCTCCGAGAGCGGAAGTCGGGGCGGGCAGCCATCAATGACCACGCCAACACCCCCGCCATGGGACTCTCCCCATGTCGAAATCCGAAACAATGTTCCAAACGTGCTTGCCATGAACAGGGTATTCAAACCCGAAGTCCGCCGCGGAATCACGCCAATAATGCAGGCAACACGCAACCTTCCTGAACCGGATGAGAAGCAATGCAAGGATTGCCCTCCGTAAAACGTCCGGCTAGCCTGCGGCGATTCACACTTACTCCATGAATGACATCATCCAATTCCTTTCCGAAAAGCTCGCTCTGCCTGAAGCCACCGTCCGCTCCGCTGTCGCCGTGCTCCTGAACCTTTTAAAAGAAAAAACATCCGGGACGGAATTTGAAAAGTTTGCCAGCCTGATTCCGGGGAGCCAGGAGCTGATTTCCCAGGCTCCCCAGGCTGCCGCCGAGGCCTCAGGGGGGCTGGGCGGATTGCTCGGCATGCTCGGCGGGCAGGCTGCGGATCTTGCCAAAGCTTCGTCCGCACTCCAGGGGGCCGGGGTTCCGGCGGACAAAATCCTGCCGCTGGCAAAGGAGTTTTTTGAGAAGGCGCAGGAAGTTGTCGGGCCCGGGGTGATCGGGGAAATGTCGAAAAATTTTCCCATCTTGAAAACCCTCCTCAAGAGCTGATATCAATGCCCGCATGAGTGCTGTGTGGATTCTCCCCCGCCCGCCTGCATTGCCTCCGCGCAGGAGGCACAGGATCCGTTTTGCGGGGGCACAGGCTTGCTCCATCGCCGGCATCTTCCTTGCAACCGCACAGGGACTCCTTTCAGCGGACAATCCCTACGCAGGAAGCCCGGGGAGAGGGCTTGCGATCTACAAGCCCAATCTCATCCAAACAGATGCCTCCGCGCGGATCACCGAATATCTCAGCCATACAAGCCAAGGGACGGTCACCTACATCCTCACCCCGAACGGAAACCGCCTGACAATCCCGACGAGAACGGCGGATCTGCTGATCCTTCCTTATCCCGGACGAGGGGAACTTCAACCCGAGGCGGCCCTCGTAATGCTATCCGTGGCGGATTCGCGTTTTCCGCAATACCGCCCGCTCCTGCTTCCCTTGAAAGCAGCGTGGGTGGAGGAGGCCAAGCGGCCCCGCAAAGAAATTGATGAGGAAATCCTGAAGCGGCAGCAGAATCAGACAATCGCCCAGAGGATGTCAAACCTCTGGAAATCGGTGACAAAACCCGCCCGGAAGCCAACTCCTGTGCCTGCTGCGGCGCCAGCGTCAACACCGGCTCAGAACGCCGGGGATGTGTCGCTCAAACCCAAACCGGAAGATCTGCAAAAAAACCTGAAGCTTATTCAGGAATTCTACCAGACAGCCGAAAAAACCGGGGCAGGAACCAACCAGTAGCGGCCTCGCACCGGCGGGCTCACTCCCCTCCCCGGTCCCTCATGAACCATGAGATCGCGATGCAGATCTCGTAGAGCACATACATCGGCCCCCCCATGAGCACGAGGGTCAACAGGTCGGTCGTGGGGGTGATCACAGCAGCGATCACAAAGATGATCACGAGCGCAAACGCGCGGGTCCTCTTCAGAAATGCATAGTCGACGATGCCGAGCTTCACGAGGACAAGAACGACGAGCGGCAGTTCGAAGGCCAGGCCGAAACCGATGAGAAACTGCGTCGTGAAGGAATAGTATTCCCGCACCGTCCATGTCGGATGCCAGTGCATCGCCTGCGCATCCTTGAAAAAGAATTCGAGCGTCTGCGGCAGCACGACGAAGTAGCAGAACGCCACCCCCCCGAGAAAAAGACCGAAACCCACCAGAGCAACCGGGTAGAGCAACCGCCGTTCGGCCACGGTGAGCGCCGGCAGTACGAACTCCGCTAGAAAGAGCAGGAGAAATGGAAAAGCCAGGACGATTCCCCCGTAGAACGCGAGTTCGAGCGAGATCGTGAAGGAATCGGCCACCCCCAATGACTGGAGGTTGGCGGCAAGTGTGGAGTCCACAACGTCCAGCGGGCGCTGCACAAGGCCGGCCAGTTCGCTCCGGAACATGAAGCAAAGCGTCATGGTAACGGCGAGCGTGATGCAGATCTTGATGAGAGTGACGCGGAGATCCTCGAGGTGCGCGAGGAACGGTTTCGCCTCATCGCGCGACTCACGGAAATTGAAGAAGGCTTTCAGGCTCATTCGAATCTCCCCTCTCCCGGCCACCGCGCGGTGCCGGCGGGCTGGTTGCTTAGCACGTTTTCCATCAAACGAGTTGAGCGGACCAGCGGGCCAATTCCCCGGCGACATTATCCGGCGAGGGGGCACCTTTCGCCCGGCGTGCCTCCAAGGCCGCCTCGAGATCAAATGTTCTCACGACCACTTCCGGAGTGAGAAAGGCGGACGCTGCAAGGAATTCCTCCGGACCCAGCTTGTCGAGCGGAATGCCGGACTCCTGAGCCCTCGCGACCAGCTTGCCCACGATCTCATGAGCCTGCCGGAAGGGAACTCCCCCCTCGACCAGCCGATCCGCAAGATCCGTGGCGAGAAGCAGGGGGTCGGAGGCAGCGGAGCGGGCGCGTTCCTCGCGCAGGGACGCGGCGTCAAGCATCTCAGCAAAGATCGCCAGCGTCGCCAGAACGGTATCTACAGAATCGAAGACCCCTTCCTTGTCCTCCTGCATGTCGCGGTTGTAAGTGAGCGGCAGACCTTTCATCGTCGTCAGAAGAGCGATGAGATTTCCAAACAGGCGGCCGGTTTTCCCGCGGGCGAGCTCGGCAATGTCAGGATTCTTCTTCTGGGGCATCAGGCTCGATCCGGTCGTGTGCCGGTCGCTCAGCTCCAAATACCCGAACTCGGCAGAGGCCCAGAGGATGATGTCCTCGCTCAGCCGCGAAATGTGCATACCAAGAATCGCAAGTGAAGACAGGAGTTCGCAGGCGAAATCCCGGTCAGCCACAGCATCCATGCTGTTGGCAGTCACACGGGAAAATCCCAATTCCGCCGCAACCGCCTCCCGGTCGAGGATCAGGGTCGACCCCGCGATCGCGCCTGAACCGAGCGGCATCGAGTCCATGCGCTTCGCGCAATCCCCGATCCTGCCGGAGTCGCGATCGAGCATCTCGACGTAGGCGAGAAGATGGTGTGCAAACAGCACCGGTTGGGCACGCTGGAGATGGGTATACCCCGGGATGACGGCACCGGCATGACGGCTTCCCAAGCCAACCAGCGAACGCTGAAGCCCACGAATTCCCGCTGCAATCGCCCCGCAGGATTCGAGAAGATACAGCCGGAAATCCAACGCCACTTGATCGTTCCGGCTGCGGGCGGTGTGCAGTTTCGCCCCGGCGGCACCGATCCGCCGGGTCAGTTCGGCCTCGATGTTCATGTGGACATCCTCCAGGTCCTCGCTGAACGGAAATGTGCCGGCGGCGATCTCGGACCCGATGGCTGTCAGTCCGGATTCGATCTGTCCGAATTCCATTTCCGTCAGGACTCCCGCTTTCCTCAGCGCCCGCGCATGGGCAATGCTGCCGCGGATGTCATGCGGGGAGAGGCGCCAATCGACGGTTACGGATTGCGTGTAGGTTTTCAGAAGCTCCGAGGCCTCCTGCTTGAATCGTCCTTTCCACATACGGTCAGGCCTCCGATCCCGCAGTGCGCTTGGCACAGGTGCCACGCTGTTTCAACTCGTCGCAATGCGCCTCGATTTTCACCATTTTGTTCGTCGGGGAAAATCCGAGCCGGCGGGTAATGCAATTCTCCAGCAATTCCATATTGATGTCTTCGAATTCGATAATCTTTTTGCAGTCCACACAGACCAGATGGTTATGGGTGGGGTGCTCAAGGAAGTTAGGGTCGTAAATTTTTGTTTCGCCACCGAGGTCCAGCTCGCGAAGCAAGCCGCTCTCGACAAGCAGCGGAAGCGTCCGGTAAACCGTTGCACGGGAAACCGAAAGATCAATTTTCCTGGCCATGACCAGGAGTTCCTCCGCATTGAAATGGTCCTTGGTGCTGAATGCGGCCTCGATGATGGCGTCCCGTTGCGTGGTTTTACGCAGTCCTTTGCCGGCTAGATAGCCATACAAAACCTCTCTCACACTCTCTCTGGAAGACGTCTCCATCAGTCCCGCAGAGTAATGCGGACACGGCGTGAGTCAAGGAGGGTAAAAAAGGCCAGAGAGCTACGGCAAAGGGGAGCGGAGTGCCGTTGCTGCATTCCTGCCCTGGCGGGGTTCGTCCTTCCCCAGTCCATAGTCCCTGGCGAAGCCAACATAGAGACGGTTTCCTGCTTGGCAATCGGAATTCTGGAGATTTTGTTGCATTTGCGCTTGCAACGGAATCACACTTCACTTATTCACAACCTTGCTTCCTAACCAATTTAATCATCAGTCATGGGTAAAGTTCTCCTCTACGCTTCGATCGCCGTCACTCTAGCGACAACGGCCCTTGGATTTATTAACAAAGGCAAGTTGGCAACCACTCAGGGAGATCTCGCTTCTTCGCAACAAGTGGTGCAACAGAAAACGGCCGCCGTTGAGCAAGCCCAGAAGGATCTGACATCCGCAAAAGCCACGATCGAAACCGTCACGGCTGAGAAAACCCAGGCCCTCTCCCAGGTCGAGACTCTTAAGACCGATCTGGACAAAAACAAAACCCAGGTCGCCGACCTGACGACCCAGATCACCGCCAAAACGGCCGAGGTCACCGAAATCGACGCCAAGCTCAAAGAGGCTCTCACCAAAATCGAAAGCCTCACTACCGGCACCACAACCCCCACAACTGGAACAAGTGCTGAAGATCAAGCCAAAATCCAGGAACTGGAGACTCTCGTCACCAAACTGCAAGCGGACTTGAACACCTCGCATACGCAGCTCGAGACCATGGTCAAGGAGAGGAATGACCGCATCGCCTTGAAAATGCGCAATGGTCTGGAAGGCCGGATCCTCGCGGTGAATCAGGCATGGAATTTCGTCGTCCTCAACCTCGGCGACAAGAACGGCGTGGTCGGCAATGCCGAAATGCTCATCAAACGCGGCAACCAGCTCGTCGGAAAAGTTCGTGTCACATCGGTAGAGCCCTCGACATCGATCGCCGATATCGTGGCCAACAGTGTCCCCCGTGGAGTAAGCATCCAACCCGGCGACAATGTCATTTATCAAGCGACTGCTGAATAGCCTTTTGCTGGCCGTCGCCCTCTTGCTCCTTGGAGGCTGCGCGTCCAGTGAGACTCCGGAGTCACAGCAGGCGGGTGCGAATCTGCCTTGGAATCGTCCGGAAAAGTGGGAAGGCCCCGGCGTCATGGGATCCATGATGCAAGGCAGTCACTGATTTTTTCCCGCTTTACTTTGCAGCCACAGGAGCGCGGGCATCTTGCCCGCGAACGAAAACGATGGCGGGCAGGATGCGCGCGCTCCCTTCTTGCCTGAGGTGACTTTCGACTTACGCCGCGAGATCGCGGCCGTGCAACTTGCAGAGGATTTCCGGGATCAAGGAGTCCAGGTCATCAATGACCATGAATGGCATCTCCTCGCCCATCACGGAAAGCAAATCGATAAGAGGCCCCCAGAACGGGACTCCCATGCTGTCGATCCGGTTGAAAACAAAGATCGGCTTGCCTTGAATATGAGGGTGGTTCTGTTCCTTCAGGATCAGGAGAGCCAGCATTTCCTGCACGGTGCCGGCCCCGCCTGGGAAAATCACGAAGGCATCGGATCGTTGGATCATGACTTCCATCCGGGTGTAGATGTCGGGTCGCAGCCAGAAACTGGAGAGCCCGCCCGGGAGACCTTCGAGTTCGATGATGTGCGGGACATTCGAGCCTCCTGTCCACCCGCCCTTTTCCACGGCTCCCCGGACAACTTCGCCCATCACTCCGGAACTCCCCGCTCCCGATACGCAACCCAGGCCGTTCTCTGCAAGGAGCTCCCCGAGCCGGCGCCCGTCTTTGAGATAGGCCGGATCCTTGAGGCTCGCCGAGCAGAAGACGCAGACGTTCCCCTGGTGATCCTCTGGAAGCCGGGCCTCAAACGACTCCCCTCCCCAGCCGGGCGCCGCCACGTGGCCGTCCCAGGCATCAGGCAGGCCTTGGGCTCTCACACGGTTCAAAGCTGGCAACACATCGCAGGGCGATTCCGCAATCATAAGGAAATCCCGGTAATTCTGCCGGATCGTTCCCAGAGCATGGAGGTGATCCAGCAGATTGAAGAACGGGTTCCAGGAATGATCGCTGTTCAGGATCACGGTCGCTTTTCCTTTGAGGTGCCTGTCGAGCGTCTGGTATCCGACAAAGATCGAGACGGCCTTGAAGAGATCCTCCAATGTTGCCCCGGGCGTAAAAACGAATGCATCGGTCTCGACGATTTTCTTCTCGATATTTGAAAGCGTGATCCGTTGGTCCCCGTTCGAGTTATAGAGATCCCACCCTCCGGCAAAGAGGTGGTAGAGCAACGTGGCCCGGGGACCCCGGTTCGGATCATCGGCCCCTTTGACTGTTCCGGATATACGTGCAATTGGCATGAGTGTGGGTTTTACAGCATCAAGAGTGCCAAAACTCGCGCCAGAATACCCGGGCTGGCTGCACATCTCCTTCTTCAGGAGCGCCCGCTTCCAGCGTGCAGAGCGCGGCATACCTGCCGCGCTATCTTCCTTCCCGGCACCCGGCAGGATGCCGGATGTCACACACGCAGGATGCGTGCGCCCCGGATAATCCCCAACAGGAGCCCAAGGCAAATCACTCGCCCTCCAACCCTGCTGCGGTTTTTTGGTTGAAGGGAACCTCTGCTCCTGCGATTGCTCGCGCCCGTGAAAAATGACTCCATGTCCCGGTCCACCCGGATTCTGGCCGGCTTGGTTATCGGCCTTTCGCTCGGGCTCATTGCCGGATGGCTTTTTCAGAACGGTGGCCTGCTCGCAGCCCATGCCGCAACCCTCGGATGGTGGATCGACGAGGTGATCCAGCCCGTCGGGCGGATTTTTCTGCGCATCATCTTCATGGTGGTCGTCCCTCTGATCCTCTCCGCGATCGTGATCGGCACGATGGAAATGGGGGATATCCGGACGCTGGGCCGCATCGGTGTTCGCACCCTCCTGATCACCTTGTTGCTATCAACGTTGAGCGTGATGATTGCCCTGGGCCTTGTGAATGCGCTTCAACCCGGCAAGGCATTGCCCGAGGAACGACGTGACGCCCTTGTCGCGGCCTATTCGGGGGCATCGAAAAAGGCTATCGAACGCGGCGAGCAGGGACAATCCCTCTCCAAAACCCTGCTCAATTTCATCCCGGAGAACCCGTTGGCGGAAGCGGTCAACGCTTTCAATCCGGACAACACGGGTGGCGGACTTCTCGCAGTCATGGTCTTCAGCCTGTTTGTCGGAATCGCGATGACAGTGGCCCCCCGCGAAAAAACCGCGGTCCTCCGGGGATTTTTTGAAGGGATGTTTGAGATCTCGATGGTGATCATCGGCTTCGCGTTGAAGCTGGCGCCTCTCGGAGTGGCCTGCCTGAGTTTCGGTGTGGCCGCGCGGCTCGGGTTCGACTTGTTCCGCACGCTCGGATACTACGCCGCTGTCGTGCTCCTCGGACTGGCTCTGCACCAGTTCATCGTCTATCCGATGGTCCTGATCCTGCTGGGCCGTTCTTCGCCTGCCGCCTTTTTCCGGGGAGCGAAGGAAGCCATCGTAACGGCGTTCAGCACCTCCTCCAGCAATGCCACCCTCCCGGTCTCCCTGCGGGTCGCTGAATCCAACCTGGGCATCCCGCCGAGGATCGCGCGCTTCGTGCTCACGATCGGTGCGAGCGCCAACCAGAACGGAACCGCTCTCTATGAAGGGATCACCGTGCTCTTCCTCGCCCAGGTTTTCGGCGTGGACCTGACCTTCGCCCAGCAGATCGTGGTCGCTCTCATGTGCATCATGGCCGGGATCGGAACCGCCGGTGTGCCGGGTGGCTCGCTCCCCTTGGTTGTCGGCGTCCTCCTCTCGATCAATGTCCCGGCCGAAGCCATCGCCATCATCCTCGGCATCGATCGCTTCCTCGACATGTGCCGCACCGCACTCAATGTCACCGGCGACCTGGTCATCGCGGTCGTCGTCTCACGCGGCGAGGCGAATGACGAAGGGACCCGGACTGCATAAAAATGGCAGAGCAACGGCCTCACACGAAACACAACGTGAGGCTCCCTTCGATTCCGAAGACCTCACGTCGCCAGAATCGCTAACGCACCTTCAAACGTATGAAAGCTTGAGTGGTGGCGGAGACCGGTTGGACCCGTCTGGCCTTCACCGTGACCGAACCATCGGCATTTGTGGTGCGGGAGACCTCGACCACGTTTGCAGCGTCGGACAGCCAGTTCGCGCCGGCGAGGCTTGAGGTGGTTTCGACCGTGTAGGAAGCGGTGCTTCCGGGCGGAATCGTATAGGTGAGAGTCAAGACTGCCCCGGAGGGCCCGTTCTCGACATCGGTGGTCACAGGAGCTCCGGACTCAGCGTTCTTGGGATCACTCCCCAGCGCGTATTCGAGCAGGTTTATGCGCCCGTCGGAGTCGACATCCCCAGTCGGATCACTTGCTGCCGCGGGGTCACCGGCAAAGTGAAGTTCCTTCCAGGAGTTGAAGGACCCATCCAGCAACAACACGGTGGCGTCTCTCGACGAACCCGCTTTGTAGACTGCATTAGGAGTGATCGTTGACGTCACTGTCAAAGGTGAAGCAACGGAAGTGGCTTTGAGTGAGACGGGTAGACGTGCACTGTTTTGTCCGGCAGCGATGGTAACCGAACTGCCGATCGCCTGATAGTCAACACCCGCCGTTGCGGATCCGGAAACGGTGAAGTTCACGACCAACGGCTGGGCGAAATCCCCACCTGAACGGGTCACCGTGAACTCGCCGCTCGTGCGGCCATATAGAGACCCGACGTCCTTGGACGCGGAGATCGATACCTCCGGGGGGGCTGCCGCAACATCGACCACGACGATGTCACTGGATTGCGAACCGCCGGTGCCGGTGCTCGACATTTCCACCAAATAGCGTCCAGGTTTAGAGAAGCTGGCATCGGTTTGCAGTTCGGCCGAGTTGGAGAAAATGGTGGCTCCAGGCCCGGCAACAATCCGCCAGGCATGGCTCAGAGTGCCGACGGTCCCTCCGTTAATCACCGAAGCTGAAAAATTGACCGAGTTGTCCGCTCCCAGAGAAACATTGGCCCCGGCATAGCTTGCCGGAGCAACCGCAGGCAGAGTCGTGGAAATGACGGGACCGCCCACGACGCCGAGGATGTGGTTTGCAGACCATGGCTTGCGCACAAAAAGCATCCGGCCATTGGGGGTGATGGCAATGCAGCGGTCGCCAAGGTCGCCGGTGGACACGGCAAGATCATAATGAGCCAGCTTCGCTCCCGTCACACGACTAAAGCGCGTAATCGTGCTGGAGCTGAGTCCGTAAATAAATTGGGCGTTGGGCAGAAACGCAACGCCTACACCGTAGGGCGAACTCGCGAAGTTCCTCCATACGATGCCGGCGAGCCCCGAATCCATCTCCGTTACGCCGACACCGTAGACTCCTCCGCTGGCGAGGTAGACCCGCCGGTAGGTTTCATCCACTTTCAAGTCTTTGGTGTTGGCCAGATCAAAAGAATGACTGTCCACCAAAACCGGGGATGTTCCCATGATGTCCCATTCCGGTGCACTGCTGATGCCGCTCAGTCCAGTTTCGATCATGAAGAGGTGCTTGTGGTCGCTGGTGCTTCGAACAATGGACCCCTGGTAGATACTTGATCCGTCATTGAACGTGGCTGCGACCTGCCCGGTGAGAGGATCGACCTTGCGCAACGCACCCCAATACTCGGTTGAACTGGCATAGAGAAATCCATCAGCCCCTAGCACGATCGAATGGATGTCGAACGGCACATCCACGATGTCCGCCTGCGTCAGTTCGGGCAGACGGAACACCTGGACCTTTTTTGCTCCGGTAAGCGCGATGTAGAGCTTGGAATTGTCAGGAGAAAACGCCATGAAGCCTGCGCCGGTTGCTCCCGCCAGGGGGACCGCTGCGGCGATGGTGTTCGTATCCGTGTTGAAGGCGAGCAGCCTGGCATTGGTTTTGTCGACGAGGTAAACCAGATTGCGGCCCGGATCCGCTGCGATTTCTCCAATCTGGAAGGTGAGATTCGCCGTGCGAACCGTTTCGGGCTTGAAGACGGTAAGATGGTAATCCAAATCCTCGTCCGCCGCCCCGGTTCGGCTCACTCGAAACTTGACGAGAATGTCCTCTCCATCCACCGCGCTGCTGCTGATGGAAAGATTGAAAGCGGCGCCCGGCGTGAAGCTGGCGTAGGGTGCCAGCACCCCGGCATTGACAGAACCGGCCGTGACGACAGTGGCGTTTGCCGAGGAGGAAACCAGCTTCACGCTCACGCCGCTTGCCGTGCTCAGAGATTGGTTCTTGATCGTGGGAATGAGCTGCACGGTTTCGCCGGGATTTGGGTAGCCGTTATTATTGTTCGGGGCGGGAAGGGGGTCCGAAAAGGCCGTGGATTTCAAGGCAAAAGCTTTTTCGCCGGCAAGTGGCAGATCCAAATCCGCAATCCCGGATCCGATGATGCCCACCTTGTAAGTGTATCCATCCGCGCTGGAGTTGTAGGAACCAACCCAATTCTGCAGGACATAGACAGCGCGGCCATTTGGTGTGATGGCAAGGGCTCCACTCAGCAGGCTGTAGTTTGGGCCGATGTTAATGTTGAAATCCCTGATGACAGCCCCTGTGGCCGCATCAAATACGCGGATGAGCCCAGCCGAGGAGCTTCCCACCGCCGACCATACCTGACTGTCCCCGGGGGCCACTTGAACCGTCAATGCCCCGTAGCCTCCCGCCGGCCAATCCTGCATGGGACCGGATATTGGCGCGACCTTCAGGTTGGAGCCATACAGAGGGCCGAAAAATCTTTGCCTGGTATTGTCCCATGCGTAATCCCAGACGTTCTGCAGGGGGGGGGAAACGGCTGTTGTTCCAATGAAAGCCGGCGTCCCGCTGCCTGTCGTGTCAAAGCGATCCACATTGACGCTGTTGTTCTTGAGGGAAAAAAGAAAAGTCCCGTCCGCTGAGGTTTTCAACACTCCATTCGAACTGGATCCGAATGATCCCAGAATAGCCCCGCTCGTTTCATCAATCTGCTGGAGCGCCACTCCGCTCGCAGAGACGTAGACCCTGCCTTTTGCGTCTGTAGCGAGCGAGCCGGGCTCGAAGGAATACTGCCAGGTCGCGGCGGTCTGCATCTGCGGAAGGCGGATCGCCTGGATTATTTTTGCCTGTTTGATGGCGACATAAAGCATGGAGCCATCAACGGACAGGGCCATTCCGCCGAGGCTTGGGGGGGCGGTTCCAATTTTTGCAGGCCCTTCCAACGGGCAGGATGACACCGCGACGCCAAGGCTGGTATCGATGGCGAGTATCCGGTGGTTTTGACGGTCCTGGAGATAAACAAGATTGCGGGTGCGGTCGGCGATGACTTGGCCCAAAGCACCGAACGCCGTTGAAGTCACGGTGTTCGGAATAACTGTGCGCACCGTAAACCGCCAGGTGGTCGTGCCAGTTTGGTTGCCGTTGTATGTGACGACCAGAGTCACATCCACCACAGTGCCATCCGCGACTCCGGCCCCGATGGCAAGGCGGAACCCCGTTGCCGGCGTTCCGTCTCCATACCCCGGAATATCCCCCAAGCTCAAGGAGGCGGGCCCCTGCACGCTCACGCCGGGGGTTGTCGTCGAGCAGGTGACCACGACCCCGGTCGCTGGGGATCCCCCGGCATTGCGGAAGCGCGGGAGCAGACAGATCGTCTCGCCAGGTCCGGCGATGCCGTCGCGGTTGGCATCGGGATCGGAGAAATCCACGCTGTTCATCACCAAACCGGCCGGAGAGAGAGCAGGCGGTGGGAGATTGCTCAAATCCACGGTCTCGCGTCCAACGATCCCGAAGAAATAGCGGGTTCCATTGACGCCCTGGGAATTGCTCCCTGTCCATTGCGCCTTAATGTAGGATTGTGTGCCGGCCGGTGAGACGGCCAGTGCCCGGGAAGGCAGATAGCGTCCATCCGTGCCGACGACCGCGCGATCAATCACCTCGCCGGAGTCGGCATCAAACCGGGCGATTTCCCCATCGTAAAGATCCCCGGAAGCGCCGTAAACCACGCTCGAACCCGGCGGCAGCGCCAAGGCTGCACCGTAGGCGCTGGCGAAGGGCCACTCTTCTCCGAACGCACCTCCGGAACCAGTCTCCGTAACCTGCACTGCGTAAATGCCGCCGTTCACGGAGTAAATCCGCTGGCGCGCCGAGTCGGCAGCAAAGTCTTTCATGTAAATCTCCCAGAAGGGATGCTTGCCGACCTGCGGGGGAGCGCCCGTGCTGGAAACATCATACTCGTAAATATATCCGGGGCCGCCCGCAACCCACAGGCCGGTTTCCCCCGCGAAGAGGTGCTGGCCGTCCCGGCTCAACCGCAGGAGGCTGTGCATGTAGTAGCTCCCATTCGTGCCGCCTTTGTCGAAGGTGCGCACGAGTGCGCCGGTGCCTGGATGCAGTTCGCGAATGGGCCCCCAATAATCGGTGGAGGTCACAAACAGTCGCCCGTTTGCCGACTGCGCAAGGCTCACGGGGCTGAAGCCCACATCGAAGGTGGCCGCAGGCGTGAGGCCGGGGAGGTTGAATGCCTGCACTTTTTTTGCTCCGGGCAACGCTGCCCACAACGTGTTGCCATCGTGGGAAACGGCGAGCATGCCTGTTCTCAGTGATCCATTTTCCACGGGAGGCGCAATCTCCGGCGATCCGGCAAGCCCCGCCCAGGCGGAAACACGGCCGGTTGTCGTATCGACCGCGAGGATCCGAAGATTCGTTTTATCCATCAGGTAAACACGCTCGCGGACCGGGTCGGCCACCGGTTCGCCGGGCGCCCAAGTGAGTTCGGCCTCGCCTCGCGGCAGCGTCCGCACAACGACTGCAGACCAGGATTGCACGGCCTGCTGACCGCCGGCCCAGCGGGCGGTGATCTGGACAGTGACCCGCGTGTTGTTGTCCATGGCGGGTGACACGCTGAGTTTGAGCGGAGTCGCAGGCCTGCCGCGACCAAGGGGGGCGATGTCGGTGAGCGAGCGCGTTGCGCTGCCCGTGATGCTCAGACCGGTTGTCTGGGGCACGACTTCGACGGATACCGCAGTCGCGTTGACTCCGCCCATGTTGAGCAACTCGGGGGTCAACTCAACCGTCTCCCCCGGGTTCAGGATCGTGTCGGCGTTGCCTCCTGTGAATGCGGATGCCACTGCGGCGAATTGAAGAGCGGCGGGGGGTGCCCCGGCGGAACTGACGGTCGACAGGGCGTTGACACGTCGTCCGCTTTGCACCTTCGACAGCAGCACCTGGAGAATGTCCCCGCGGGAAACAATCCGGTTCTTCACCTCGGAGGCAGTGAGCGCCGGCAGGTGGGACCAGAGCAGGGCGGCCAAACCGGCAACGTGCGGTGAAGCCATCGATGTGCCGCTGATCGAGGCATAATTCGAGGGGAGGTTTGCTTCGGCCATCGACGCCGTGCCTGTGATGGGAAAGGTGCTCAGGATTCCAACGCCGGGGGCGGCCACATCCACGCTTGTGGTTCCATAGTTGGAAAAACTTGCGAGCGCATCATTGTGATCGGTGGCGGCGACCGAAATGATGATATCGTTTGGATACGATGCCGGATAGGAAGGCTGTTTGTCGTTGTTCAAGGAGCTGTTCCCTGCGGCGGCGACAAAGAGGACACCCGCGTTCTGCGCCCTCTGGATGGCATTTTGCAGGGACTGGGAATACCCGCCGCCACCCCAGGAGTTGTTCGTCAACCGGGCCCCATTCGCCGTGGCGTAATCAATCGCCTCAATCGCATCGCTGGTCACCCCGCCATTCGGGGCCATAAACTTCAGCGGAATGAGTTTCACATTCCAGGCCACGCCCACAATACCCTGGCCGTTGTTGCCTGCGGCACCGATGGTGCCGGCGACATGTGTACCGTGGAAATGGTCGTCCATCGGATTGTTGTCATTGTTGGCAAAATCCCAACCCCGCCGGTCATCCACATATCCATTATGGTCATCGTCGATGCCATTTCCATCGATCTCACCGGTGTTGATCCGGATGTTTGGCGACAAGTCGGGGTGGTTGTAGTCAACGCCGGTGTCAATGACGCCCACTGCGACCGGCGTCCCAGCCGATGGGGGCGCCATGTCCCAAGCTTCCGGGACATCCATGTCCGCGTCGGCCCGGCCGCCGGTTTGGCCGATGTTGTTCATTCCCCACAAACTGACGAAGCGGGGATCGTTCGACACGAGTAGCGGCTGCACGACAAAGTCCGGATCCGCTGCGGAGACAATCGCCCCCGCCTTTCTCAGCATTTCCAAGGCGTTGGGCAAATCATCGAGGTTTGTCATGCTCACGGGCACGAGATAGATCGGCGAGGCCGGGCCCCGGCGGGAAACGCCGATGTTGTTTTGCTTCGCCCATTCCTCAAACGCGGCCGCCTGTCCGGGCAATGGCTCCACGATGACATGGCTGGCTACTTCTGCTGTGCGTTTTAGCACGAACTCATCTCCTGCATGGCCACCCTTGAAGACCTCCTCTTCCACCCGCAGGTGAGGATACTTCATGTCGGTTTCGACCAACTGCGTGCGGAGAAATTTTCCCTGTCCATCCAGCTGTTGTTCGCGGGAAAGGATGACCCTCTTAACCTTGTAAGGAGGCTGACCGGCGGGATCATCGCGCAGTGTGGGCTGCTGATCTCCGGGCAAAGCCCCGTTGGAAGCGACCCATGGCGCACTTGGTGCCACTGCAGTGGTGCCGGGAACGCTTGCACCGGCACGCGAGGGGGCTCCAGTGGATCCGGTTGTTGGGGGCGGACTTGGTTGTCCGGCCAGACCCGGCGCGGGCCTTCCGGCCACGTCCGCCACCCGGTCGGTCGGGTAGCGGCTCTGCCAATGGCTGCCGAATATGACCCAGACTAAACAAGCAGTTATGAGAACAACGCAAACACTGAGGAACAGCTTGGGAGTTTTCATGAAATACCGCCCGCTAGATGAGGCCCGGTGAGCAAACCTGAATCACCCTATCTCGCAATAAAAGCGAAGCCCTGGAGGAAGCACTGCGAAACCATTCCATGCAAAGCATCGTGTTCAACCATGCCTGGCCGGTCAAGGATGTTGGCCTTGATTAACATGATGAGGGTCACGAAAAAATACGAATCAGTCCACCTCGCCATCGGCAAGGCCTGGAGGAAGCGGCGAGGGGCGGGTCATCGAGCTGGCAATCTCGAGGTGCTGACCGGATTCCGCGGAGTCCAAAATCGAGTGCATGATGTCGAGGACATGGTAGGCGGTACGGGCGTTCGCGCGGTGCTCGCGCTTGTTCTGGCAGGCTGAAATCATGTCGGAAACACCCAGGCCACGGCTGTTGGCGGAATATCCAAAAGCGAGCGGAACGTCGGTCCACCCCTCCTCCCCCTGACGGCGGATGCGGACCTCACCGTCGAAATTGTTCGGATTCGGCACCGCGAGTGTTCCCTCCGAGCCGTAGATCTCGATGTGCGGCATCGAGTGGGCTTTGACATCGAAGCTCGTCGCGAGCGTCACAATCGGCCCGGCCTCGAAATCGAGAACCGCCGCGATATGTGTCGGCGTCTCCACCTCGATCTTTGTGCCCGCCAATGGCTGGCTCGTGATGGTTCTCGTCGGGAAACTGGTTCGTGCCGATCCCGTCACCCGGTTCACGGGGCCCAGTAGAGTGGTAAAGGCAGTCAGGTAATATGGCCCCATATCAAAGAGCGGCCCCCCGCCCTTTTTGAAAAAGAATTCCGGATTCGGGTGCCAGCTCTCCATTCCCGCGCTCAACATGAATCCGGCCCCGCCGATCGGCTCGCCGATTGCGCCTTCGTCGATCAGCTTCCGGCAGGTCTGCAGGCCTGCGCCGAGAAACGTGTCGGGCGCGCAGCCAATGAGGAGTCCCTTCTCGCGGGCGAGCCCGATCATCTCACGCGCGGCCCGGCGCTTCATGGCCAGCGGCTTCTCGTTGTAGAGGTGCTTCCCGTTTTTCAAAACCTCCATCCCCACCACCGCATGCACGGCCGGGACTGTCAGGTTGATGACCAGTTCGACATCCCGGTCCGCCAGGAGCTGCTCGACCCGCAACGGCCGGGGGATCGAGTGCTTCTCCGCCAGGGCGTGCGCGCGCGCAAAATCCAAATCCGCACACGCCAGGATCTCGAGATTCCGAAACTTCTGACCCGCTTCAGCATAGATGTTGCTGATATTTCCGCATCCGATGATTCCAGCCCTCATTTTTTTCATAATCGCCTAAAATGACCAAGTCTTCCCCTCAACAGCAAGACGTAATGACCAACTCTTCTCCACGCCGGCATCCACGGCAAAAAAAACGAAGCGAACCTTGACATGCTGGCCATTAGTTGAACTAATACGCCCTTTCACAAACATGATTTCGGCACCATCCACAACCCGCCGGGGACCGCATCCCATCCTCCTCTGGCTTCTCTCCTCGATTGGCAAGAAAACCATCGTGGCACTCACGGGCATCGCGCTGGTTTTGTTCGTCACCGGACACCTTCTCGGAAATTTCACCATCTATCTCGGCCCCGACTGGCTGAACTCCTACGCCCTGCACCTGCAGAGCCTCGGGCCGCTCCTGTGGGTGATCCGCCTCGGCCTTCTTGGCGTCGTCGGCTGCCACATTCTTTTCACGATGCTCCTCTGGAAGGAAAACCAGGCGGCCCGACCGAAAAAATACATCGCCTCCGACCCGATCAAGACGACCGTCTTCGCACGCACGATGCGGCTGAGCGGCCTCTGCGTGCTGGCGTTCATCGTCTTCCACCTTGCGCACTTCACGCTGTGTGTTGTCGACCCGTCCTTCAAGAACCTGCACACCACGCTCGACGGGCACCAGGTCCACGATGTGTATAAGATGGTCGTCCTCGGTTTCAGCAATGTGCCCGTAAGCCTGATCTACATCGGCGGGCTATTCCTGCTGATGCTCCACCTCAGCCACGGGATCGGAAGCCTCTTCCAGACGCTTGGCATCACGAACCGCAGCACGCGGCCCGTCATCGAACTCGCCACCAAGGCCTACGCCTGGCTCCTTTTCCTCGGTTACATCTCCATCCCTGTTTCTGTCCTTACCGGAATTGTCAAATGACACTCGACGCCAAAATACCCGCTGGTCCGCTTGACAAAAAGTGGACGTCCTTCAAAAACACCGCAAAGCTGGTGAACCCGGCCAACAAACGGAAATTCGACATCATCATCGTGGGATCCGGCCTTGCAGGAGCCGCGTCGGCTGCAACGCTCGCCGAACAGGGCTACAAGGTGAAGTGTTTCTGCTATCAGGACAGCCCGCGCCGCGCCCACTCGATCGCCGCGCAGGGCGGCATCAACGCCGCGAAGAACTACCAGAACGACG
>CAZRIL010000050.1:0-33886 GCA_964600115.1 uncultured Chthoniobacter sp.
TGGTGAGGTAGCGCGCCAGGTTGGCGCAAACCTGTGGAAAACAGGAAAAAATCCGAAAAAAAAGCATGGACCAGTGGAAAAATCCCGCTGATGACCAAAGGCGGCAGCCTGCCTTGCTATAATTTTCGCCACTTCTTCATGGGAAGTCAGGCATTGACCTGCATCCTGTGCAGCCTCACGGGGGCAACTATTTTGGCCGTTAAAATTTGCCTGAGAATAAATTCTGATCGCCCATGTCCGCAAGCGCCAGCGATGTCTTGAAGGGCAGGGAGAAATGGATGGCAGGAAGTCCCTCCCAGAAATGAGCCATTGTCTGGTCATCGGCGGGTCCGGTTTCATCGGACGGCACGTGACCCGCATGCTTCATGATGCGGGCCGTGAGGTCATCGTCCTCGGCCGGCGTCCGAATGCCGGCCGCCCGCTCCCTTCCGGCTGCCGGTATGTGAGCGGTGACTATACCGATCGCGCAACCACGAGGGCCCTTCTTCAGCCGGGCTGTGATGTGATTGATCTGGCCTACTCGACGGTGCCGAAAACCAGTTTTGAAGATCCGATTTTTGATCTTCTCTCGAACCTGCCGGCGAGCGTCGGGCTGATGCAGGAATGCCTTGCGGCGGGGGTGCGCCGGGTTCTTCTGGTTTCATCGGGGGGCACCGTCTATGGACCGGCCGAGCCGCTGCCGATCAACGAGGACCATCCGACGTTCCCGGTAAGCCCCTACGGTATTACCAAGCTGACCACGGACAGATACGCCATGATGTTCCACCGGATCGCAGGGCTTCCTGTCGTGGTAACCCGGCCTGCCAACGCCTACGGCGAGGACCAGCGCGCCGGGACCGGGCAAGGGTTTATCGCAACGGCCGTCGAGGCCATTGGCTCAGGCCGCGAAATCACATTGTATGGTGCCGGGGGAACGATCCGGGACTACATCCACGTCACCGACGTCGCCTCCGGAATCCTGGCTGCGCTGCAGCACGGGGAAGACGGCGGCATCTACAATATCGGAACCGGCGTCGGCACATCGAATGAGGAGATCCTCGCCTTGCTTCGTCCGCTTGCAGCCGCTGCGGGCAAGCCCCTCCTGACGCGCACGCTAGCCCCCCGGGGATTCGATGTGAAAGCCAACATTCTAGACAGCGCCCGGCTGGAGCGGAATTCCGGATGGCGCCCGGCCACCCCGCTCGCCGAAGGAATTGAGCGGGTCTGGAATTCCCGCCTCCGCCCGGCCTGAAGGCCCAACCGCCCCGCACACGGAACACCACCATTTCTCCATGACACCCGCCACCGAGCAAACCTGGACAGCCGTCGTCACGCCCCAAAAGCCGCTGTTCGACATTCCCTTCCGAGATCTCTGGAGGTATCGCGACCTGATCTATCAGTTTGTGCGGCGCGACCTGGTCACCCAGCACAAGCAGACGGTCCTTGGGCCGATCTGGTTTTTTGTCCAGCCGATTGTCTCCAGCGTGGTCATGACGATTGTATTCGGAAGAATCGCCAACCTGCCGACCAACGAAACCCCGAAATTCCTTTTCTACCTGAGCGGGGTGACGATCTGGTATTATTTTTCTGCGGTGCTCAGCCGGACGTCAAACACGTTCAGCGGGAACGCCCACCTCTTCACGAAAATCTATTTTCCCCGCCTCTCGGTGCCGATTGCCCAGAGCCTTGTGGCGATGTGGCATTTCATGATCCAGTTCCTGATTTTCCTGGGTTTTTATCTCTACTTCCTGTTTGCCGGCTACCCGATCGAGGCGAGCTTCCGGGTGATCATCATCCCGTTCCTCATCCTTCAAACCGCCCTGCTGGGCATGGGGTGCGGATGCCTGATCTCCGCGCTCACCACGAGGTTCAAAGATCTCCAGATGGCCGTGCCGCCGGGCATTCAGCTCTGGATGTATGCCAGCTGCATCTTTTTCCCCCGCTCGATGGTTCCAGACTCCTGGCAGTGGGTCATGATCGCCAACCCGGTCGTTCCGATCGTCGAGGCCTTCCGCTTTGCAATGATGGGCAAAGGTGAGGTCGAGATCTGGCAGTGGCTGATCAGCGTGGGGATCACCCTCATCATTTTTTTCGTCGGAGTAATCGAGTTCGGCCGAGCGGAAAAGAACTTCGCCGACACCATCTGATCCGGCGCTTGGTATGGCCGGTCTGACCACGCGCCAGCAGCAGGGCGGGATGATCCGGATAAAGTTGATCCGGAGGATGAGTCCTGTCATGCGACTCTGGCCCCGCCGGATAACGATTTCTGCCCTCTCCCTCCCGCCGGCATTCACCATTTCGAACTAAATAATTTTTTAAAAAAGTGCTTTCGATTTCTGTAGAAAACGTCTCCAAGCGGTACCATCTTGGCACGATTAACCGGAGCGTGCTCTGGCACGAGGTTGCGGCGAAGCTCGGGCTGCGTCCTGGCCGCAAGGAGGCAGAAGAGGCAGGGAGCCAGGAATTCTGGGCTCTCAAGGATATCAACTTCGAGATCAGGCAGGGCGAGACGGTCGGGATCATCGGGGCAAACGGCGCCGGCAAATCGACCCTGCTAAAAATTCTTTCGCGCACGACATCGCCGACGACCGGCGTGGTGCGGATCAATGGCCGTGTTGGCAGCCTGCTCGAGGTTGGCACCGGGTTCAACCCCGAGATGACCGGCCGGGAGAACGCCTACCTGAACGGTGCGATCCAGGGGATGAAGCGCCCGGAGATCGCTGCAAAGTTCGACCAGATCGTATCGTTTGCCGGGGTGGAGAAGTTCATCGACACTCCGGTGAAGCGGTATTCGAGCGGGATGTATGTGCGCCTGGCCTTTTCGGTCGCTGCGTTTTTGGAATCCGAGATCCTGATTGTGGACGAGGTCCTCTCGGTCGGCGACCAGCAGTTTCAGAACCGGTGCATCCAGCGCCTGCAGGATATCATCAAGGAGGGGCGGACGGTGCTCTTCGTCTCGCACGGGGCGGCACAGGTCCGCAAACTCTGCACCAGGGCGATCTGCCTGCAGCGAGGCGAGGTGTTTTGCGACGACACTGCGGGCAGGGCGCTCGAACAATACCAGGCGGCGCAACTGGCCGGGGGAGGAATGGGCGGGTCCGGGAAGGTAGTGTCCGGAACTGCGGAGGTCGTCTATCCCGAGGGCGGGCGCCCCGGGGACGACGCGGTGCGGATGCTCGCGGGCCGGCTGGTGGATGAGTCCGGAAAGGTTATCGAGCATGGCCTGACCAGCGGCGGGTTTTCGCTCGAATTTGAATACGAAGTCGTTCAGGCCGGGCTGCCGCTGCGGCCGGCGTGCATCGTAAGCGACGAACTTGGCAACATATTGTTTTGGACCGGGGACGCCTCGCTGGATGCGAGAACGGTCCCCGCTCCGTGCGGGAGGTATCAGACCCGGCTCGAGTTTCCGGGGCGGCTATTTTCGCCCGGGAAACTGCTCTTCAGCTTTGGGGTCGGCGAAGACTCCCTGACCGGAGATTCGCACGCGCTTGTTCCAGACGCGCTGAGCATCATGCTGGAAGACGATTTGGGGGACACTGTCATCCGGGGGGCCTACAGGGGGTCGCTGCCGGGATTTGTGCGCCCGTCACTGAAGTGGAACACAAAAAAAGCTTAACCATGCAGAACCCATCAACGCTCGGGGATATTTCGAAGGCACACCAAGGCAAGGTCTCGGACAAGTGGTCCTCGTATCTCGAGGAATACCAGCGCCTGTTCTGCGACTTCCAGGACCGGCCGGTCTCGCTGCTGGAGATCGGCATCCAAAACGGAGGATCCCTTGAAATCTGGGGAAAATATTTCGCAAAAGCGCGCACGCTCACCGGATGTGATATCAACGAAAAATGCCGCAGCTTGAAATTTGAAGACCCCCGGATTGAGGTCATCGTCGGAGATGCCAACTCAGATCAGGTCCAGAGCAGGATTCTGGAGCGCAGCGGGGACTTCGACCTTATCATCGACGATGGGTCGCACACCTCGGGAGACATCGTCAAATCGTTTGCCCGGTATTTTCCGCGGCTGAACGCCGGCGGAATATTTTTGGCCGAGGACCTGCATTGCAGCTACTGGAGGGACTTTGAGGGCGGGCTTTTCGACCCGCTTTCCAGTATCGCCTTTTTTAAGGACCTGTCGGACATCGTGAACCACGAGCACTGGGGGATCCCGGAGAAGAGGACGGACCTATTGGAGCCGTTCCGCGCCGCCTATGGCGTCGACTTCGCCGAGTCCGACCTCGCGCAGATCCGCTCGGTCGAATTTTTGAATTCGATCTGCGTCGTGAGGAAAAACCAGCCCGGAGCAGGCGGCCTCGGAGCCCGGCGCCTCGCGGGAACCTCCGCCGAAGTCTTCACTCCGGCAGAACCGAACTCGGGCACGATCAACCGGGCGCCCGACCAGACGGGAAACATCTGGTCGCAATCCGCCCAGTTTCTCGCGCGCTCGGCAGCCGGCGACACCGCGAAGGAAATTCTGGAGCTCAAGGCGACGATCGTTCGTATCGAGGGCGAGCGCGATGGGAACCATGTGAAGGCCGACCGGTTGGCGTTTGAGCTCGGTCAGGCCAGCCGCCAGATCGACAAGCTCAAGCACGAGCTGGCCCTCCGCGAGAGCTCGATGTCCTGGAAGCTGACCTCACCGCTGCGCGCGATCCAGCGTGCGCTCACGCCCCGCTGACTACTTAAGCCCCAACGCTGCTCGCTTCAGTGGCACAGGCATCCTGCCCGTGCAACACATCCGCTGCAAATTGACCCCGCTCCAGAGCCTAAACATCCGGGACGCCTCCGTGCTTGACCGCTCAAACGTGACTGCGGAATGACACCAGAAGAACGATACATCCAGAAGCTCGAGCACAAGATCTGGCTGCTGGAGACATCGAAATCCTACCGCCTCACGGCACCGCTGCGGAAGGCGGAGGAGGTCGTGGGGGTAGCGGCCCGGATTCCCCGCGCGATCCGGCAATTTTTCAAACCCGGCTTCCGCGAGGGTTTCGATGCTCGGTCCTATCTGGAATCGTCGGCCCGGCCGCGCGGTTGGTGGAGGAATTACCCGGCTCTTCACTACTGCCTTTTCAACGCCCCGGCCGGGGAGGCCGATGGCAAATACGATGCCCTGGATCCGGCCAAGCCGACCGTCATTCTGGTGACCCACTCGGCCTGCCGAACCGGCGCCCCGATTCTTGTCCTGGATTTGGCCGGACGCTTTTCGCAAACCCATAACGTTGTCGTCTTCTCAATTTTGGGCGGGGCTCTCGAAAATGCCTTCCGCCAAAAAGCGTCCGTCTTCGTCGGGCCGATCGCGCGGTCCAACCTCGGGTTTGTGGTCGACCAGGAGCTCTCGCAGATCAGGAGGCGGGTGCAGCCGGAGTTTGCCGTCGTCAATTCTATGGAGGCGACCGAGGCGATTCAGGACCTGTGGAGGCACGACATTCCAACCATCCACCTTGTTCACGAGTTTGCCGCCTATACCCGAACGAGGCCGCGCTTCCTCCTGTCGGCGACCTATTCCGATACGATGGTTTTTTCGGCAGAGATCGTCCGTGAAAATGCGATCCGGGTGTGTCCGGAGATCGGGAAGCTGGACAAGGTCGTGCTTCCTCAAGGAATCTGTGCGCTCCCGGAGAGCTCTGCGGATGAGAATGAGAAAGAGCGTGAGCGCGCACACATCCGGACGGCATTCCGGCCGAAAGGCTGGCCAGCAGATACGGTTGTCGTCCTGGGGGCCGGGACGGTCCAGCTGCGGAAAGGAATCCACCATTTCATCTCCGCCGCCAAAAAAGTGGCCGGAAAATATCCGGCGATGCGGATCCGGTTTGTTTGGATCGGATCGGGATTTGACCCGGTGGATGACCTGAACTTTTCGTGCTTCATCGCTGAGCAGATTCGCCGCTCCGGCCTGGGTGATCGCTTCTCGCTGCTCGATGAGGTGAGCGAGCTTCCCGCCGCCTACGACGCGGCCGACATTTTTTTTCTCAGCTCCGAGCTCGATCCGCTTCCACTGGTGGCGCAGGACGCGCTCTTTCACAGGCTTCCGCTCGTGTGCTTTGACGGGGCAAGCGGGATCCCCGAGCATATCCGCGAAGATGCCGAAGCCTCGTCCGGAATTGTCCCTTACCTCGACGTCGAGGCCGCCGCAGAGAAGATCGTCGAATTCGCCTGTAACGAGGGGATGAGGAGGGCTGTCGGCGAGGCGGAGCACCGGCTGGCCGGAAAGATCTTCAACCAGGACGGCTATTTCGCCAGCCTGAGCGGGCTCGGGCAAACGGCTGGACAGGACAAGCGGGCTGAGGTGGCCGACCGCGAAATCATCCGGAACTCCGGATGTTTCGATGTCGGGTTTGCTTACCCGCGATTGGGGGAGGAGGAGTCCCTTGCACTGAAGTATTATACGGCTGCCTGGAGGAAGGGCTTCCACCGCCGGAAGCCGTTTCCGGGATTCCATCCCGGCATCTACTCGGACCTCACCCCTGGCCTCGCCCGTGATCCGCTCGCGCACTATATTGAAGCCGGAAGGCCAGGGGGTCGCTGGTTGAGCGAAGTGATCCGGCCCGGCAGCGGGCCAGGCACCCTTCCCGCCTCGGGGAAAACGGCGCTGCACATTCACCTTCACTACCCCGACGTCGCCGGGGAGATTTTTTCGCGGCTGCAAAAATCCCGGCTCCAGCCGGACCTTTTCATCAGCGTGACCTCCGATGGTGCGCGGGCGGATGTCCAAAGCCAGATCGAGCAGGCCGGGCTTCGCGTTCAGGTAGTGCGGGTCGTCCCGAACCGCGGGCGCGATATCGGTCCGCTTATCACCGGATTCCCCGAGATCTTCGAGGGGGGATACGAATTTTTCGGACACGTGCACGGGAAAAAATCCGTGAATGTGGGAGCTGATTTTGCCCGGCAGTGGGCTGAGTTTTTATACGAGAACCTCCTTGGCGGAAAATTTTCCATGATGGAAAACATCCTTCAAAAATTTCAATCCGACCCGACGCTCGGGATCGTCTTCCCCGACGATCCGAACGTGATCGGCTGGGATGAAAACTGGACATTTGCGAGTGCGCTGGGCGAGCGGCTTGGGATTCACCTGTCCCCGGGCAGCATCAATTTTCCGGTTGGCACGATGTTCTGGGCCAGGACGCAAGCCCTTCAGCCGCTCGTCAAGTTAGGCCTCCAATGGGAGGATTACCCTGAAGAGCCGCTGCCCTACGACGGATCGATGCTTCACGCAATGGAGCGCATCCTGCCGCCGGTCAGCGAAAGCCAGGGGTTCCGGACCGCCGTCACCCACATCAAGGGTGTTGGCCGGTAATGCCCCGGGGGCGCGGAGAGATTCGATTAATTTTTGTAATGATGGCACAACGAAAGCCACTTTGGCCGCTCGTCCTTGAGCTTTGGCGGCGCATCAACCCGGTCCGGCGCCGGCAGTTTTTGCTGCTACTGGCCCTGATGTTGGCCGCCTCCCTTGCGGAAGTGGTGAGCGTTGCGGCGATCCTCCCGTTTTTGGGCGTCCTGACGGCCCCGGAGCGGGTGCTTGCTCATCCGGTCGTGCAGCCGATCGCATTGGCAATTGGCATCGAGACCTCCCGGGAGCTTCTCCTGCCGATCACCCTGGTGTTTTGCCTGGCGGCCGTCGCGGCGGGAAGCATACGGATTTTTCTCCTCTACGCGACCACTCGATACACGTTTGCCGTCGGGGCGGATCTCAGCATCGACATTTACCGGAGGACGCTCTACCAGCCATATCCGGTCCATCTTTCCCGGAACAGCAGCGAGGTGATCAACGGGATCACCGGGAAGACGGCGATGATGATCGGGAGCGTCCTGCTCCCGCTGCTGACCTTGATAAGCTCTGGGATCCTGCTGACCGGGATCCTCCTGGCCCTCCTCGCCGTCGATCCGGTGATCGCGCTCGTCGCCGGCGGCCTCTTCGGGACGATCTACCTGGTGATCGTGCAGCTCTCGAAGCGGAGCCTCCGGCTCAACAGCGAGTGCATCGCCCGCGAGTCCACGCAGGTGATCAAATCGCTTCAAGAAGGCCTGGGGGGCATTCGGGATGTCCTCATCGATGGAACGCAGAACGCCTATTGCAAAATCTACCAGACCGCAGACCGCCCGCTGAGACGTGCGCAGGGGAAAACGAACTTCATCAGTGCGAGCCCGCGATATTTGATTGAGACCCTCGGGATGGTTTTGATTGCGGGCCTGGCGTATTCCATGAGCCAGCGGGACGGCGGGGTTGCGGCGGCCATCCCGGTGCTGGGAGCCCTGGCGCTGGGAGCCCAAAGGCTCCTGCCCATCCTTCAGCAGGGCTACAGCTCGCTGACGATCATCGGGGGCGCGGAGGCCTCGCTGAGAGACACGCTCGAGCTTCTCGACCAGCCCCTGCCTGCCTACATCGCCCTGCCGGTGGCGGCGCCGATTCCTTTCCAGCGCGAGATCGGTTTGCGCGAGCTCGGATTCCGCTATTCCCCCGAAGGCCCCTGGATTTTCCGAGGGGTCAACCTCACTCTGCCAAAAGCCCGGCGAATCGGATTCATGGGCTCGACCGGCAGCGGAAAGAGCACGATGATCGATGTGGTAATGGGCTTGCTTGAGCCGACCGAAGGCTTTCTTGAAATTGACGGGCAGCCGATCGATGGATCGAACTACCGCGGGTGGCAGGCGCACATCGCCCATGTGCCGCAGGCGATCTACCTGGCCGACAGCACGATTGAAGAAAATATCGCCTTCGGGATCCCGCAGCAGGAGATCGACAGGGACAGGATCAAGCGGGCGGCGCGGCAGGCTCAGATGGCGGACGTCATCGAAAGCTGGCCCGCCAAATACCGGACGTTTGTCGGCGAGCGCGGCATCCGGCTCTCGGGCGGACAGCGGCAGAGGATCGGGATCGCAAGAGCCCTTTACAAGCAGGCCGACGTGATCATTTTCGACGAGGCGACCAGCGCCTTGGACCACGAAACCGAGCGCGCGGTCATGGAAGCGATTGACGGGCTGGGCGGGGAGATGACAATCCTCATCATCGCCCACCGTTTGACCACGCTGAAAAATTGCGATCTGATCGTCGAGATCGGTGCCGGTGGGGTCCGGCGCACGGGAACATACGGCGACCTTGTAAACAACTGACCCATTCCATGCTTAACAATTCATCCATTCTGATTACCGGCGGCACCGGCTCCTTCGGCCACACATTCGTCCCGATGACGCTCGAAAAATACAACCCCCGAAGGTTGGTCATATTCTCCCGCGATGAGATGAAGCAGTGGGAGATGGCCAAGCTGTATGGCGGCGATGACCGGGTGCGTTTCTTTATCGGGGATGTCCGGGACAAGGACAGGCTGGTCCGCGCGCTGGACGGCATCGAATACGTCGTCCATGCGGCCGCGACCAAGATCGTTCCGACAGCGGAATACAACCCTTTCGAGTGCGTGAAGACGAACGTGATGGGAGCGATGAACCTGATCGACGCCTGCATCGACAAGGGGGTGAAGCGGGTGGTCGCGCTCTCGACCGACAAGGCCAGCAGTCCGGCCAACCTCTACGGGGCGACGAAGCTGACATCCGACAAGCTGTTCATCGCCGGAAATTCCTACTCCGGAAACCATGACACGCGCTTCGGCGTCGTGCGTTACGGGAATGTCATGGGCTCGCGGGGATCGGTGATCCCGTTTTTTCAGAGCCTCGCCGGCAAGGGCCGGCTCCCGATCACCGACGAGCGCATGACCCGCTTCATGATCACCCTCGAGCAGGGGGTGGAGCTCGTGTGGCATGCGTTCCAAGACATGGTGGGCGGGGAGATTTATGTGAAGAAAATCCCATCGATCAAGGTCACCGACATCGCGCGCGCCGTCGCTCCGGATGCGCGCCACGACATCGTGGGGATCCGGCCGGGCGAGAAGCTTCACGAGCAGATGATCGGCAGCGAGGACGCATTTTACACGTACGAGTATGCCGAGCACTACAAGATCCTTCCTGCGATCCACTGCTGGTGCGACGACCCGGCGCGGATCAAGGACGGCACGAAGGTGGTTCCGGAATTCACTTACTGCTCCGACAACAACAGCGAGTGGATGGCCATGGAGACCCTCCAGGAGTGGATCGGGTCGCATCGGGAGAAAATCGGAAAGATCTAATCGAATGATCCCCTACGGTCGCCAAGATATTAACGCGGACGATATCCGCGCGGTTGTCGAGGTCCTGCAATCGGACCATCTGACCCAGGGCCCGGCTGTGCCAGCTTTTGAGAAGGCCGTTGCCGGGTTTTGCGGGGCGAAGTATGGAGTGGCGGTGAACAGCGCCACGAGCGCCCTGCACATTGCGTGCCTCGCTCTCGGTGTCGGGCCGGGAGACATGGTCTGGACGTCTCCGATCACGTTTGTTGCGAGCGCCAACTGTGCTCTCTTTTGCGGGGCCTCGGTGGATTTCGTGGATATCGACCCGGATACCTACAATCTCAGCGTGGCGGCACTGGCGCTGAAGTTGGAAGCGGCCGAAAAAGCGGGACGCCTGCCGAAGGTGGTGATCCCGGTCCACCTCTGCGGGCAATCGTGCGACATGGCAGCCATCCACGCGCTCGGGCAGAGGTATGGGTTCCGGATCATCGAGGATGCCTCGCATGCCATCGGCGGAAAATACCAGGGGATGCCGGTCGGAGGGTGCCGGTTCAGCGACGTCACGGTGTTCAGTTTCCACCCGGTGAAAATCATCACGACCGGCGAGGGGGGCATGGCTGTGACAAACGATCCACAACTGGCCTCTGTCATGTCGCGTCTCCGCAGCCATGGGATCACCCGCGACGAGTGCGAGATGACCCATGCCCCGGATGGCCCATGGTATTATCAGCAACTGGAGCTCGGGTTCAACTACCGCATGACTGACATCCAGGCCGCCCTTGGGCTCAGCCAGATGCGAAGGCTCGGGGAGTTTGTGGAGCGCCGGGCATTGATCGCGCAGCGCTACGACGAGATGCTCGCCGGTCTGCCGCTGACGATCCCCCGCCGGAGGAACGATGTCTCGTCGGCATGGCACCTCTATGTGGTCCGGCTTTGTTTGGTCCGCTGCAGGATGTCGCATGCGGAATCCTTCCGGGCGCTCCGTGACGCAGGGATCGGGGTGAACCTCCACTACATTCCGGTTTACCTGCAGCCCCACTACAGGAACCTCGGGTTTCAGGCCGGCCATTGTCCCGAAGCTGAACTCTACTACAGCGGGGCGATCAGCCTGCCGATGTTTGCCGGCCTCGCCGAGGACCAGCAGGATCGGGTTTGCCGGACATTAAAAAGCATTCTGGAAGGGTGAAAATCGCTCTCGGGACAGTGCAGTTCGGGATGCGGTATGGAATCGCCAATGCGGGGGGGCAGGTTCCGCCGGATGAGGTCGGTGAGATACTGGCGTATGCCCGCAGCCAGGGGATTGATACCTTGGACACGGCGATCAGCTATGGCGAGAGCGAGATGGTTTTGGGCCGGTGTTCCCTGGAAGGCTGGAAGATCATCTCAAAAATCGGCTCCGTTCCGCCGGAGTGCGGAGACGTGGGGGCCTGGGTGAAGGATCAGATCCATGGATCCCTGTCCCGCCTTCGAATCCCGGCACTGCACGCGTTGCTGCTCCACTGGCCCCGCCAGTTGCTCGAGGCGCGTGGCGACGCGATCTACTCCGCTTTGATTGCAGCCAAAGAGGAGGGACTCATCGGGAAAATCGGTATTTCCATCTACGCTCCTCTGGAGCTCGAAAGGCTGGTGGACCGGTACCCGTTCGAAATCATTCAGGCCCCCTTCAACATCCTTGACCGGCGGCTGCTTGAATCGGGTTGGATGAGCCGCCTGCAATCGGGCGGCATCGAAATTCACGCGCGATCCCTGTTCCTTCAGGGACTCCTTCTGATGAGTGAGTCCGACCGGCCCGGAAAATTTCTGAGATGGAAGACGCTCTGGACGGCCTGGTCGGCCTGGCTGGAAGAATCCCGCCTGAGCGCGCTCGAAGCGTGCCTGCGCTATGTCCTGGCACGCCCGGAGATCAGCCGGGCGGTTGTCGGGGTGGATACCCTGAGCCAGATCCGGGAAATCTGTGCGGCCGCCACCGGCGAAAGTCCTTCCATTCCTCCCGGAATCCGGGCTGACGACGAGGAGTTATTGAACCCCTCGTGCTGGTCCAAGCTATGAAAGTCATCGCAATCGTCCAGGCCCGCATGGGATCCACCCGGTTTCCGGGAAAGGTGATGCAACCAATCAACGGCGTTCCCATGATCGAGCTTCTTCTGCAGCGTCTGGCGCGCGCGCGGACATTCGAAACGATACTGCTCGCCACTTCGGTGGATCCGCGGAACAAGCCGCTGGTCGAGCACGTCCGGAGTCTGGGCTACGAGGTTTATGAGGGAAGCGAAACCGATGTTTTGGAGCGCTTTTATGAGGCTGCAAAGCCGCACCGTCCGGATGCTGTTGTCCGGATCACGGGCGATTGCCCGCTCGTCGATCCCGAGGTTGTGGACAAGGTGGTTCAGGTTTTCCGGGAGGAGAACAAGGATTATGTGAGCAACGCTCAGCCCCCGACATTTCCCGATGGACTCGACTGCGAGGTTTTTACATTCAGGGCGCTTGAACTGGCCTTCGCAGAGGTTTCCCTTCCTGCGCAGCGCGAGCACGTCACCCCATACTTGCGCGAGGCGGAGCAATTCTCCCGATCCAATGTAAAGAATGAGAGAGACTTTTCCCATGAGAGGTGGACCGTTGACGAACCGCGGGACCTGGTGGTCGTCGCCTCGATCTTCGCGCATTTCGCCCCCCGCACAGACTTTACCTGGAAGGAGGTTATGGAGCTGAGAGAATCCAATCCCTCCCTGTTCGAGGCCAACAGCGACATCAAACGGAACGAGGGGATCGCGCTGAGTTCGGGACAGAAGCTTTGGAAGCGCGCCAAGCGGGTGATTCCCGGCGGCAATATGCTTCTCTCGAAACGACCGGAGATGTTTTTGCCCGATCGGTGGCCTGTCTATTTCAGCAGGGCCAAGGGGTGCATGGTTTGGGATCTGGACGGCAAAGAATTCACCGACATGTCGATCATGGGGATCGGCACCAACATCCTCGGCTACGGGCATCCGGAAGTGGATGCTGCCGTGAGGAACACCGTGGATGCCGGCAACATGTCCACCCTCAATTGCCCTGAGGAAGTTTATCTGGCGGAAAAACTCGTGGAGATGCATCCCTGGGCCGACATGGTCCGGCTTGCCCGGTCAGGAGGCGAAGCCAACGCGATCGCGATCCGGATCGCCCGCGCCGCATCCGGAAAAGACAAGGTCGCCATCTGCGGCTACCATGGATGGCACGACTGGTATCTCTCTGCAAATCTCGCGGACGACAAGGGCCTCGATGGCCACCTGCTGCCCGGGCTGGAGCCGAAAGGAGTTCCGCGCAACCTTCAGGGAACCGTCCTTCCATTCAGCTACAACAATTTCACGGAGCTTGAGGAGCTTGTGAACGCCCACGACATCGGGGTCATCAAGATGGAGGTCCTGCGCAACAAAGGCCCCGAGGACAACTTCCTGCACAAAGTCCGCGAGCTGGCGACCGGGAAGGGCATCGTCCTCATATTCGATGAATGCACATCGGGGTTCCGGGAAACGTTCGGAGGTCTCCACAAAAAGTTCGGTGTCGAGCCCGACATGGCGATGTTCGGCAAGGCGCTTGGCAACGGTTATGCCATCACGGCCACGATCGGACGCCGGGAAGTCATGGAGGCTGCGCAGTCGACCTTTATCAGCAGCACATTCTGGACCGAGAGGATCGGGCCAACCGCGGCCCTGAAAACCCTGGAGGTCATGGAGCGTGAGCGATCGTGGGAAACCATCACCCGGACAGGTTTGGAAATTCGCAGGCGCTGGCAGGGGTTGGCGGACAAGCACGGGATTTCACTGGAGCACTGGGGTCTCCCGGCACTCACCGGATTCACCATCAAGAGCCCCCGATCGCTGGCCTACAAGACGCTCATCACCCAGGAAATGCTGAAGCAGAGCATCCTCGCGGGAAACAGCGTCTATGTCTGCACCGACCATACACCGGACGTGGTGGACAGCTACTTCGATGCGCTGGATCCCGTGTTCTCCCTTATCCGCGAATGCGAGGACGGGAGGGATTTGGACGCCCTCCTGAAGGGCCCCGTCTGCCACGGCGGGTTCGCCCGCCTCAACTGAACCGGATGAACACCGCCTTCCGCGTTGACGCCTCCACCCGGATCGGCACCGGCCACTTCATGCGGTGCCTCACCCTCGCGGATGCGATCAAGGAACGCGGGGGCACCTCGCGATTCCTCTCCCGGAATCTGCCGGACCATCTTCGCGGGCTCCTGGATTCCAGAGGACACACCCTCCTCGCACTCGGCCCCGTCGACGGCAGGGTGGATGGCGACCTCGCCCACTCCGCATGGCTCGGGACCTCGCAGCAGGCGGACGCCCGGGAATGCATCGAAGCACTTCACAATCTGCCTTGCGACTGGCTCGTCGTCGACCACTACGCGGTCGACGAACGCTGGGAATCCCAACTCCGCCACCGCGCAAAAAAAATCTTCATCATCGACGACATCGCCGATCGCAACCACGACTGCGACCTCCTGCTGGATCAGAATTTTTATGCCGACATGTGCGAGCGCTATAAAAATCGCCTGCCAAAGACATGCCGCTCTCTTCTCGGGCCAAAATATGCGATTCTCCGGAAAGAATTCCTTCGCCTCCATGCCGGTTCCCAACCTCGTCCGGGAAGAGTGGAGCGGGTGTTTGTATTCCTTGGGGGAGTGGATTCGGAAAACTATACAGGCACTGTCATCCGTGCGCTGGAGAACTTTCGTAACAGAAACCTGTCAGTGGACATTGTGCTGGGGGTCCAGCATCCCGGCAGGGAGGAGATTTGCGGTGAATGCGAGCAGAAGAATTTTTCGGTGCATATCCAGACTGACCGCATCGGCGAGTTGATGAAAGCCGCAGATCTGGGCATAGGAGCAGGGGGATCTGCAACATGGGAGAGGTGCACTGTCGGACTTCCCACTATTGTCGTCGCAGTCGCTGCGAACCAGGTTCCCACGGCGATTGACACTGCAAAGATCGGGGCGACCCATTATGCGGGCTGTGCCGGTGATGTCTCCCCGGAACGTTTGACACTGGAAATTGAACGCTCGCTTGATCCGGCTTGGATTAAACGCACGTCTGGATTTTGCCTGGATCTGGTCGATGCGCTTGGCGTCAAAAGAATTCTCGAAACAATGAAATGCTATGAGTGAAGACCCCATCTTGAAACATTGGAACCAGCGCGCGGTTCTTGCTGAAAAATCCGGCAGCGACGACGTGATTGCGAAGGAGATTGAAGCAAACGCGATTTCCAACCACATCCGGGACGGGATGGTTGTGGCGGAGTTCGGCTGTGGAAACGCCTCGACGGCCATCAATCTGCGGAGCCGGCATGACATCGAACTTCACTGCTTTGATTTTTCTCCTGCGATGATCGAGTTGGCCAGAGAGCGGGTTGAGCAAGCCGGAATGACGGAACACATCCATCTGGAGGTGTGCGATATTCGAACGGAGCCAAAGCACGCCCGGGATTTTGATGCCATTTATACCGAACGGATGATCATTAATCTGCCGGACTGGGAAACACAGGCGAATGCGATCAGATATCTTGTGGGAAACTTGAAATCCGGCGGGACATATCTGATGTGTGAAAACAGCCGGAACGGCCTTGATGAGCTGAACGCCCTGCGTGGTTCGGTCGGCCTTGAGCCAATTACCCCCCCCTGGCACAACTTGTATTTGATCGACGAACTTGTCTCCTCCCTTGAGTTGCCTGGAGCAAAGTGCGTCGACGTTGAGTTGTTCAGCGCGACTTACTATTTCCTGAGCCGGGTTGTTAATGCCTCCTTGGCGGCCAGCGAAGGGAAGTCTCCCTCCTACGATGCGCCGGTCAACAGCCTTGCTCTTCGACTGCCTCCCATGGGGAAATGCGCGCAGGGAAAACTGTGGATATTCCAAAAGACCCATGTCTGAAGACAAATCTATGAGTGGTTTGCTGATTGCGGGTCGCGGTATTGGAGCCGGGCACACTCCGTTTGTCATTGCCGAGATGTCCGGCAACCACAACCAGTCGCTGGATCGCGCTCTGGAGATTGTCGAAGCGGCGGCCTCGGCGGGCGCGCACGCGATCAAGATCCAGACTTATACGCCCGATACGATGACGATCGATCTCGACGAGCGGGAGTTTCACATCGGGGATCCCGGCAGCCTTTGGGCGGGCGAGTCGCTCTACAATCTCTACAAGAAGGCCTATACGCCGTGGGAGTGGCACGCCCCGATTTTTGCACGCGCCCGGGACCTGGGGATCATCCCGTTCAGTTCGCCGTTCGACGAGACGGCTGTCGCGTTTCTGGAGGATTTGGAGGCTCCCTGCTACAAGATCGCCTCGTTTGAAAACACAGACATCCCCCTGATCCGGCGCGTGGCTGCCACCGGGAAGCCGCTGATCATTTCGACCGGGATGGCAACCATGGCCGAGTTGGAAGATTCGGTGCAGGAGGCGCGCTCGGCTGGGTGCCGGGACCTCATCCTTTTGAAATGCACGAGCACGTATCCCGCCGAGGCATCGAACACGAATCTCCTGTCGATCCCGCGCATGCGGGAGCATTTCGGATGCGAAGTCGGGGTCTCCGACCACACGATGGGGATCGGGGTCTCTGTCGCCGCCGTGGCGCTCGGAGCCACGGTGATCGAGAAGCACTTTACCCTGAGCCGTGCGGATGGCGGCGTGGATAGCACGTTTTCGATGGAGCCCGCCGAGATGACTCAGCTTGTCGTGGAGACAAAACGCGCATGGCAGGCCCTTGGAGCGCCAAGTTACGGACCGACCGAGGCGGAGAAGAAATCCCTCCAATACCGCCGCTCCCTCTACGTGGTGGAGGACATGAAAGCGGGCGACATCTTCACAGGAAGCAATCTTCGGGCGATCCGCCCGGGCCTTGGCCTGCCACCGAAATTTATGGATGAGGTCCTTGGAAAACGCGCCTTGCAGGACCTGCAGAAAGGGACAGCACTTCGGCTGGAAATGTTTCGCTGAAGGGCAGAAAAAGAGGGGTCGTCAAAAAGGTGACGGATGCTCACCACTCACCATGCGACTTTCGAATGTCGCGATCCGAATTTTGGCTTTTGTTGAAAGACGGGCATATTGACCGACACCAAAGAACGGGATACATGTGAACTACTTATGATAAATCAAGACGACGTGTTCAAAAAAGGGGAGGCTGATCAATGGTTTCAGAGAAATGCCGGCGCCCTTTCCTGCACACAGCCCCAAAAAGATGTTCTTCTCGATCTTCTCAAGACCTTCCAGATTCACCCTGAAAAAGCTCTTGAGGTTGGAGGAAGCAACGGAGCGAGGCTTTTCAACCTTCAGCAGGCTCTTCCCTTTCATGCAACCGTGGTGGAACCCTCTGCGGCTGCCATCGCCGACGGAAAGACGAGATTCCCCTCCATCGAGTTTCACCAGGCTTTGGCGTCTGATCTGCCATTCGAGGATTCGGCGTTCGATCTTGTGATTGCGGGCTTTGTCATGTGCTGGATTGATCGGGCGAGTCTGCTCCGCTCTGTCAGCGAGATGGACAGGGTTCTGAAGCCCGGCGGCTTTCTGGCGATTCTCGACTTCTTCCCCCCTCGACCCCACCGCGTAGGATACCACCATCTCGAAGGCTCCGACCTGTGGACCTACAAGCAGAATTACCCGAATATTTTCCTCTCCACGAATCTGTATCATCTGGTTGGGCACACACTCTTTGACCATTCGTCAAAGCAGGCCGGTGCAGATGTTTCCCCGCGGGACCGGGTTTCCGCGACCGTTCTCCGGAAGCAGCTCTCGGAAGGGTACCAGAGTTACGCTTCGCTTGCAGACTGCCAATTCTAACGGAGGCTTCCAAAAGGGACCTCGCTTGGCCCGAACAGATCAGATGAACAAATTAGCTCTACATGGCGGAGATCCCGCGATCGGCGATCTTCTCCCTCTTTATCGTTCCATTGGGGAGGAGGAATGCGAGGCGGTCGCATCGGTGATGCGTTCCGGGTGCTTGAGCGACTATTTCGGGAGCTTGGGGGATCATTTTCTGGGCGGGCCGAAAGTGAGGGAGTTGGAGAACGCCTGGTCCGAGCGGTTTGGTTGCTCAAATGCGGTAGCCGTCAACTCCGCTGCGTCAGGCCTTGTTGCCGCGATGGGCGCTATCGGTTTGCAGCCGGGAGACGAGGTGATTCTTCCGCCGTATACCATGTCTGCGACAGCGATGGCACCGCTGATCTACGGTGGCATTCCGGTATTTGCTGATGTGGAGACAGAAACCTTTTGCCTCGATCCCGACGAGGTGAGGCGTCTGCTAACCGGGCGGACCAAGGCGATTCTCGCGGTCAACCTGATGGGGCATCCGGCGCGACTCAAGGAGCTGCGTTCGCTTGCTGACGAGCGGGGCATATTTCTTATCGAGGACAACGCCCAGTCCCCACTTGCCAGCGAAGAGGGGCGCTTTGCCGGAACGGTCGGCCACATCGGCGTTTTCAGCTTGAATTACCACAAGCACATCCACGCGGGAGAAGGCGGGGTCTGCGTGACCGATGACCCGGACCTTGCGTTCCGACTCCAGCTTATCCGAAATCACGGGGAAAATTGTGTCGGTGCGATGGAGGGATCGGATCTCACCAATCTCGTGGGTTTCAACTTTCGAATGACAGAGCTGACGGCAGCCGTGGCTCTGGTGCAGCTGAAAAACATAGAAGTCCATGTGGCCCGGCGCCGGCAAATCGCGGAGGCCCTTTCTTCCGGGTTGGGGGACCTGGAGGGCCTGCGAGTTCCGGTGGTGCGCAGCGGGTGCACGCACGTTTACTACTGCTGGAGCGTCGTGATCGATGAAGAGGAGCTGGGGGTCAGCCGGAGTGCGTTTTGCGACGCGCTGACCGCCGAGGGATTTCCAAACTCACAAGGCTATGTCCGACCGCTTTACATGCTCCCTATCTTTCAGCAGAAGATCGCCATCGGGTCCGGAGGCTGGCCATTCACCCTGTCATCTGTGCGTTATGAAAAAGGCGTTTGCCCCCGTGCTGAGCGCCTGCATGAGAGAGATCTTTTCCTGTTTGAGCCGTGTGCATATTCCCTCACCCCCCAGCTCACGGACTGTCTGGTGGCAGCATTCCGAAAAGTCCATGACCATCGGAAGTCTCTTTCCGAGCCGGCCTGACGAAACCTCAAGGTGAGTGGACAGAAAAACAATCCCCGGGTCGTAGCGAGCATAGAGGCACGCATGACTTCGTCCCGCCTGCCCGGGAAAGTTCTTGCAGACATTGGGAACATCCATGTCCTGGATCTGCTGCTGCACCGGCTTCGAGGCTGCTCATCCGTGGATGAGATCGTTCTTGCAACGACGACAAACGCTCAGGACGACCCCCTTGCCAGCTGGGCCAGGGAGTCGAACATCCGATGCCACCGCGGAAGCGAAAACGATGTTCTGAAAAGGGTCACCGAGGCGCACTTGCTCGCGGAATCGGATATCGTGGTGGAAATCACTGGCGACTGTCCTCTCATCGATCCAGAAATCGTCGACTGGGGCGTCGAGACGTTTCTAAAAAACGACTGTGCCCTTGTCACGAATGCCTGGATCCCGAGCTTCCCGGGAGGTTTTGATTTTGTGGTGTGCAGAACCGCCGATTTGGCAGGAGTTGAAAAATCCCAGTCCGATCCCGCCATCCGGGAGCACGTTTGTTTATACATGCTGGAGAACCCTCTCATTTTCCGGCCTGTTCACCTGGTGGCTCCCAGACACCTCAGATATCCGGAGTTCCGTGTTTTCATCGACGAAGCCGAGGATCTTGCCCTGGTTAAAGAGATTCTGCAGCGCCTCTCCCCCACGATGGGATATGACTTCGGAGCCAAGGAGGTTGTCGACTTGTTGCTTCGCGATCCCGATCTTCCAAAGATGAATGCCGATTGCAAACTGAAGCCGGTCCGCTGAACTCCCGCGCTCCATTGCGGACAGTGCTTGTTGGATTCGGCCGTGTCGCCGCCGGCTATGCGGCAGATGCAAAGATGGCGGAGCATTACCGCTACATCACCCATGCACAGGTCTTGAGGGATCACCCGGGATTTCATTTGATCGGGGTGGCGGATCCGGATCCTGAATCAAGAAAATCAGCGTCTGAAACATGGAAGGTTCCGCATGTTGCGTCCTCCGCATTGGAACTGGCAAAAGATTGTGACGCCGAGGTCCTTGTTCTTGCGACTCCGCCGGAAACACGAAGCTCGATCATCAGCCTGTTTCCGCGTCTCCGTGGTCTCCTCATAGAGAAGCCCGTCTCCTATTCCTCAGCGGAGGGCGAGCGCATTAGGAATGTATTATCATCGGGCAAAATCACAACCTGCGTCAACTTGTGGAGGAGGGCAGACGAGTTTTCACAAGGGCTTGCCCAGGGAAGGCTCGGAGAGTTGATCGGAAACGTCCAGGCAGTCCAGTGCATGTATGGCAACGGGATCATGAACTGCGGGATACATCTGATTGACCAGGTCCGGTGGTTGCTTGGAAAAGTGGACCATGTGCGCGCGATCGGGGCCCCTCTTCCCCGTGAAGTTCCAGCCCCGCCCGGAGACACCAACCTTTCGTTTGTCATGACATTCAAAAGCGGGGTCCAGGCTGTTTTCACACCATTGGATTTCCGGTTTTTCCGGGAAAACAGTCTCGACTTTATCGGCACCTCCGGGCGGCTTTGCATCAGCCTTGAAGGTTTGAACAACCGATACTGGACTGTCGCCCCCCACCGGGCAATGGACGGCGCATTGGAACTGCCATCAGAATATTCCAAATCCCTGGAATCAACAGCCGGCCACGCCTACTATAGGCTTTATACGAACTTGGCGGATTCGATTTCAGGCACGGCTGCCCCCTGCTGCACGATTGACGATGCGATCCAATCGGAGGAGATTGCGCGCGCCGTGCTGCTTTCGGCCGAGAGGAGTGGAGGGGCGGTTGTCCCGGGGGATCCCATTTGAAACGCGTATGGTGGACACTGCAGGCATGAGGCAGAAGCGGATTCTGATCTTCGTGGAAGATCCCGGAGCGGCGAACTTCATCGTGACGCTGCCGGAATCCCTGCGCCAGCATGGCATGAAGCCGATGCTATTTGCCGACGGGACAGCGGTCACTTACCTTCAGCGGTTTGGGTTGAAGGCGGAGGTCAGAAAAAAGGATATGACCGCAGCCGAAATGCTGACGGCATATCAGGTTGATGGAGTGGTGTGCGGGACCGCGGAAAATCCGCAGACCTATGCTTTTGACCTGATTACCGCAGCACGCGAACTGGGAATCCCCAGCATCGGTCTGGTGGACGGGAGTGGAAACCATGAGTTCCGTTTTCGCGGAAACGGCTGCGACCCTCTCGCCTTTCTGCCCGACTACATCGCAACGCCTGATGAGGAGGCGGCAAATCAGTATTTCCGGCTCGGAGCCAAGCGCAGCAGAGTCGAGGTGACCGGCCACCCCTACTTTGACCACATCAGGGCGGAGGGAGCCAAACTCGCCAGCCAAGAAAGAGAAACGCTGCGCGCCCAGGTCTGGCCGGAGGGCGCCCGAGGGCGCAAGGCGATTGTCTTTCTCGCTGAGCTTTCAACGGGAATCCGCCACTCGGACTATCAAAAAAGCCCGGACTATCTTTTGCACGGAACCACGGAAGCGACCGGAAGAACGGAGATCGTCCTTGATGAGTTTATTCTTGCGGTTGCCTCATTGCCAGAGAGGCCCTACCTCGTGCTGCGACTTCACCCGAAATGCGGCCCCCAAGAGTTCGCGGCATATCACGAACGGTTTGACTGTGTTTCAAGAGAGGGGCGGGTGCTGGATCATCTCATCGCGGCGGATTTGGTCGTCGGCCTGACATCGATGTCGCTGCAAGAGTGTGCGGTTCTGGGGAAACCGGGACTGGCAATACTGCCCAGGCTTTTAGAAAAGGACTGGCTTCCAACGATTGCAGCCGGTCTGACAGATTGCGCCTGCACGCGACAGGAGGTCCACCGGTTGCTGCCGTTGCTCCTGGCGGGCACTTCTGAAACGCGCGCGGCGCGGAGTTCCTATTTTTTGCCTGAGCCGACAAGTCGACTTACGTCTCTTATTCAGCGGGCGATCGGAGAGTGCCGGACTGCGACACAATGACGATTATGGGGGCAGTGGCCCCAATAAAAGCGGAGTGGAAGCCTTTGAGCGCCACAACATCATTTTCAGAAAAATTCCTGGCCGAAAGGCCCCGGCTCGAGCCGCACTGCTCCCTCTCCTGCAAAAACGAAACTTGATTCCTTTTATGACAAACGACACAACCTCCCGCATGACAAAATGCCGCATCAGCGACGCGCCCGTGGTCGAATTTATCGACTTCGGGAAAATGCCTTTGGGCAATGGGTTCCTCTCCGAGCAGGAGTTCGATTCGGAATATTTTTACAGCATGCGCGCCGGGTTTTGCGAGGAGTCGAAGATGGTCCAGCTCATCGACCAGCCGGCCCCGGAGCAGATGTTCCATGACCACTACGCCTTTTTCACGTCGACATCAGCCGGGATGTGCCGCCATTTCCGGCAGTTTGCCGACGATGTGCGCGGCCGCTTCCTGGGCGGCAGCGACGCGTTCGCGGTGGAGATCGGGTCGAACGACGGCACATTTCTGAGCTCGTATGCCGAGGCGGGAATCAAGCACCTCGGAGTCGAGCCTTCCGCGAATGTTGCGCAGGTCGCGGTCGGCCGCGGGGTCCGGACGATCAGCGAGTTCTTTTCGCCGGCCTTGGCGGAAAAAATTCTGAGCGAAGACGGCCCAGCCAACACGATCACAGCGGCGAACGTGATCTGCCACATCCCCGACTTCAACGGGGTTCTCGCGGGCGTGGCTATCCTTCTGAAAAAGAACGGCGTCTTTATTTTTGAGGAGCCATACCTCGGGAGCGTGGTTGAGAAGACCTCTTACGACCAGTTTTATGACGAGCACGTCTTCATGTTCAGCGCAATGTCGGTCGCCTATGCAGCGGCCCGCCACGGGCTCGAGCTCATCGAGGCGGAGCCGCAGATCACACATGGCGGATCGATGCGCTACACGCTTTGCAAGCGGGGTGACATTGCCCCCGGGGCCTCGGTCGGGCGCCAGCTGGCCAGGGAGCTCGAGCTCGGCCTCGACAAGATGGCGGCCTACGAAAAATTCCGTCTCAACTGCGAGACTTCCAAGCGCCGCCTGATGGAGGTCCTTGAGGAGATGCGGGGCAAGGGGCTGGCCGTTGCCGGATATGCCGCCACCTCGAAGAGCACGACGGTCATCAACTACTGCGGGATCACCCGCGACCACCTCGCCTACATCTGCGACACGACGCCGATCAAACAGGGCAAGTTCAGCCCCGGCGCTCACATCCCGGTAGTGCCGTATGAAGTCTTTAAAAACAATCCGCCCCCCTGCGCTCTCCTCCTGGCTTGGAACCATGCCGTGGAGATCATGGCGAAGGAGACTGAATATACCAGACAGGGCGGGAAATGGATCCGCTTCGTACCCGAAGTCACCCTCACATGATCCTGTGCGCCAATCCTTCGGAGGGGGTGAAAAAGCACCGTGCGGCAATCGACGCCGCGATCCACCGGGTTTTGGATGGCGGGCGTTACATCCTCGGCGAGGAGGTGTGCGCGTTTGAGCAGGAGTTTGCGCGGTTCTGCGGGACGGCCGGGGCCGTCGGCGTATCGAGCGGAACGGACGGCCTCGCACTCGCCATGGCCGCCCTGGGTGTCGGGGCTGGCGACGAAGTCGTGACCGTGAGCCATACAGCCGTGGCGACGGTCTCCGCGATCGTTCAGCTCGGAGCTGTCCCGGTCCTTATCGATATCAATCCCGGGACCTACACGATGGACCCCACCCTGCTGGAGGGAGCCATCAGCCCGCGCACGAAGGCGATCATTCCCGTGCACCTCTATGGGCACCCGGTGGACATGACCCGGGTGATGGAGATCGCTGACCGGCATCAGATCCCGGTGATTGAGGACTGCTCGCAGGCACACGGGGCGGACTGGTGCGGCCGGCGGGTCGGAACCATCGGCAGGATCGGCGTCTTCAGCTGCTACCCGACAAAAAATCTTGGAGCGATCGGCGATGCGGGGGTCGTCGTCACCTCCGATCCGGAGATTGCCACCCGCCTCCGCGAGTTGCGCGAGTATGGCTGGCGCGAGCGCTACAAAAGCGCGATCCATGGCGTAAATAACCGCCTCGACGAGCTTCAGGCCGCGATCCTGAGGGTCCGTCTGGCCCACTTGGATGACGACAACAGCCGCCGCCGGGAGCTTGCGGCACGTTACACGGATGCCCTTGCCGGCCAGCCTCTGCGTCTGCCGGACCCACTGCCTGATGCCACCCCGGTCTTCCATCTTTACGTGGTGGCGGCCGAGGACCGCGACCGCCTGAAAATTTTTCTGCAGGACCAGGGCATCGCCTGCCTTGTCCACTACCCATGGCCGGTGCACCTTCAGGACGGATACCGGAACCTCGTTCGCTGTCCGGGTCCCCTGCCGGTCACCGAGAAGGCGGCGAAGACGGTGCTCAGTCTCCCTCTCTATCCCGAGCTCACAAACATCCAGCAGGATGCGGTGATCGCCGCCTTGCGGGACGCCCTCACCACCTCTTCCACATGATCGCCGGACTGCACCTGATCGACCTGGATACACACTCCGACGAGCGCGGTTTTTTTCGTGAAATTCTGCGCGCCGGGTCGCTGGCGCCGGCATTTTCTGCCGCCCAGCTCAGCCATTCCCTCGTGCATACCGGCATCACCAAGGGTTGGCACGGACATGTCCGTTTTTCGCAGATGACGTATTTCGCAACCGGGGCGGCAGCGGTCGTCTTCTGCGATCGGCGGCCGGATTCGCCAACCTTCGGGACATTTGTCGAGCGGCTCGCCGCCGACGCGATGCGCCCGTGGGCCGCCGTGCATCCTCCGGGCGTAATGCTGGCCTACCGCTGCACGCAGGGTCCGGCCCACGTGTTTTACGCGACGTCCGGCGAGTACGATCCCGACGATGAGATTCGCATCGATCTGCAGGATGGTGAGATCGCCTACGACTGGGCCAAATGGTCGAGGCCACGCTGAAAGGAAACTATGAAAAAAACCTATTTTTTGATGTCCGAAAAGATCGGCTTGCGGGGCCTGACGCCCGATGACGCCGGCGTTCCTTACCTGGACTGGCTGAACGACGCGGAGGCCTGCGCTGGCAACGACCACCACCGGTGGCCTTTCGGGCCAGCCGCCGCGACCGCGTTCATCTCCGCGGCCGCTTCGGACCGCCAAAGCCTTGTGCTCGCAGTCGAGATCCTGGAAACCCAAGAGCACATCGGGAACATCGCCCTCCAAAGCATCGATCCGATCCACCGGTCCGCCGAGATCTCGTTCCTCATCGGCAGCAAGACGGCCTGGGGAAAAGGTTACGCTCAGGAGGCCGGCCGGCTCCTGCTCCGCCACGGGTTCCAGGAGCTGAACCTGCAAAGGATCGGATGCGGAACCCCCGACTACAACGCCGGGATGATCAAACTCGCACTCGCGCTCGGCATGAAGGAAGAGGGGCGGAGACGCCGCGCGTTTTTTAAGGGCGGCAAATATCACGACATCGTCCTCTTTGGAATTGTTTCAAACGAGCTGGAAAATTAGTTCCGGGGGTTAGCCGTTTTTCGTGACGATCCTAAAATCCATCCTGCAGTCCATCAGGGGCCTCAAGAAAAACCCGTCCGTCCAGCGGTTTATCCGGCATAACCGGCAGGTGTTTCCGGGAGTTCCCCGGGCTGCCGCCAAGCGCCGCGTCGTCCTGATGGAATTTAATGCGATGCAATCGGCGCACATCGCCTACAGCTACCTGGCCAACGTGCTGGCGGTGGACAGCCAGGCTGAAATCCAGGCGTATGTTCCCCGGGCGCATGCCAACATCCGGGAAAGGTTGATGTTCCACGCGAGGACGCTACTCGGTTTGAACGAGGCAGGGATCTACAAGTCCTTCGGCACGGCTGCCGTATTCGGCATGTCCCCGACAAGCGCCCAGAAAATGCGCGCGGCAGCGATCTTTGAAGAAAGCAGAAATTGCCTCCGCACCCGCCTCGACCTGGAGGGACTGACAGTCCACGGGGTCTGGGTGGGCGACCTGATTTACGACTCGTTTCTCATGAGCCGCCTGAAGCCGACGATCGACCTCACATCGCCGGAATTTCTGGATTTTCTTCGCGCCTCGCTCGAGCTCTTCGTCTGCTGGGAGGATTACTTCAACGAGCACGATGTGCAGGCGGTCAACGTAAGCCACTGCGTTTACAACCTGGCCATGCCGCTGCGAATTGCCGTGCAGCGGGGCATTCCGGCATTCCAGGTCAATGCAACACATGCCTACCGGCTCAGCCCGGAAAGGCTATTTGCTTACAACGAATTTTTCGACTACCGCCACCATTTTTCCGCCCTCCCGGCCGAAACCCAGGCGGCGGGTCTGGCGGAGGCGGACGCGCGGATCCGGAGGCGGTTTGCCGGAGAGGTCGGGGTGGATATGGCGTATTCGACAAAATCCGCCTACGGATCGGCCCGGCACGGGCGCCTGCTCCGCGAGTCGCCGCGCAAGAAGATCCTGATTGCGACGCACTGCTTTTTTGACAGCCCGCACAGCTACGGGAACAATATCTTTCCCGACTTTTATGAGTGGCTGGACTTTCTCGGTCGAATGAGCGAGGTGACCGACTACGACTGGTATATCAAGACCCATCCGGATTTTCTGCCGGGCACAAAGGAAATCATCGACGGGTTTGTCGCGCGGTATCCGAAATTCACGTTGCTCCCGTCGGACGCCTCGCACCACCAGATCATCGCGGAGGGCATCGACGTTGCCCTGACGGTGTACGGGACCATTGCCTTTGAATATGCCGCGCTCGGGGTTCCTGTGATCAACGCCTCGCAGAACAACCCGCATATTGCGTATGATTTCAATCTGCATCCGAAGGACGTGGACGATTATCGACGGATGCTGCTCGATCTGGACTCACTCCACCTGAAAATTGATCGGAACGAGGTTCTGGAATATTACTACATGCGGCACATCCACGACACGGGGGACCTGTTTTTTGATTCCTACCAGAAAGCGATGAAAAGCCTTGGGGGCTATGAATCCCAGTTCAGTCCCCTTGTCTACGACCTGTGGCTGGCTGAGTGGACCCCGGAAAAGCACGGGGCGATCCTTGCGGACCTCCGTTCGTTTGTGCGGTCGGGGAACTTCCGGATGGGATACGTCGACCCTGCGGAGCAGCCCGTGTCACGTTCCCTTGCCCCCACCCCGACCTCAGCCTGAGAGCCATGCTAAAATCCCTCATCAAGCAGGTCACGCCGCCGGTCATCTGGGATGCGCTGCGAAGCCGGATCGTTTCCACCCGCCCGGCGGTGACCTATGAGGGGCAGTTCCGGAGCTTTGAAGAGGTCCGCCTCCATTATCCGGATTTCACGAATTACCACTCAGCCGCCTCCGAGCTGGAGGAGGTTGAGTGCGCCCGGAAGAAGCTGAAATGTTTTGAGGAAGGGAGGTGGCCGGAGGATTCGCCAACGCTCAGCCGGCTCAATTTCCTGCCGACCCTGCTCGCGCTCTATCCGGCCAAAACCGTTTCGGTATTGGACATCGGGGGCGGGTACGGAGAGACATTTTTAAGCCTCAAAAGCGCCCTGCCCGGGCGGGACGTGCACGTAACCGTGATGGAGTTGCCCTCCACTGCCAGGCACGCGGCGGAACTTTTTCGTGACTGTCCGGACATCCGCTTTGTCGACTGCATGCCCAACCCCGGCGAGAGATTCGAAGCGATCCACTTCGGGAGCTCCCTGCAGTATTTCGAGAACTACCGGGAAATCCTGGGCCGCTCGACTGCGCTTGAGCCGGGCCTGATCGTGATCTCCGATACGACAATGGGCGACGCGGAGACCTTTGTCGCTGCCCAGGTAAACATGGCCGGCAGGGTCATCCCCCGAATGGTCTTCAACCGGCAGGAGATCACGGATATCATCGTCTCGCGGGGATTCGATCTCCTCCATGCGTCGGCGAACTATTCCTGCGGCATCGACTTTTCCAATTACGAGCCCCCGATTTCCGAGACCGCCCATTGGAATCTTGTGTTTGGAAAATAAGCCCCGGTGAAACCTTCATGCTGAGCAATCCGGAACCCGCAGCCCCGGCAACTTCCGGCAGCATCGCTGGCGAGCGACCACCGGAAAATCTCCCTCGGATCACAGTCGGCGTGACGACCTACAACCGACCCGGGCTCCTCCGGGAGTGCGTGGAGTCGATCCTGCGGCAGACTTATCCGCACTTCGAGATTCTCATCGGCAACGACTATGTGCCCGGCCCGGTCACGTTCGAGTCGCTCGGAATCCCTCCAGACCCCCGGATCAAAATTGTCAACCACCCGCAAAATATCGGGGCTTACCAGAACAACTACTACCTGATCAAAAATGCCGGCGGAGATTGGTTCACCTGGCTGGCGGACGATGACCTCATGCATCCGAGGTTTCTGGAGTATGCGCACGAGGCGCTGTCGGGGTCGAAGGCGCTTTCGTTCTTTTGCAGCTACGCCGCGGCTGCCGATCCCAAGGGGGTTTTTCCCATAGAAAACGAACCCCACGGCGAGCTCTCCCTCATGCCGGGAGACGACTTTATCGAGGAGTATGCCGCTCGTCGCATCCGGGCGGTAGGTGCCTACGGGGTCTTCAAGCGGCAGACCTGGGACGCAATCTACTCCACCCCCCGGTTCGGATCCGGGCTCGCCGTTTACGTGGACACCTTTATTCCGGTCGTCGTGGCCATGTTGGGTCCGGTCGCCTACCGGAATTTTGATCTCGTTTTTCTCCGGACGCATGCCGGCTCGCAGTCCGCGAGCTCCAGCCAGGTTGGGGAATACGCATCCGCGCAGAATGACTTTCTGGCCGAGTTCCGCAAGGCCTGCGACAACAGGGTCAGCCCCGAGCGTTTTGACCAATGGACCGGAAGTTTTCTCTGGTGGTTTGTCCAGGATGGATGGCACGTTGTCTGGAGAGGCTCCTCAAGCACCCTCGAGAGGCTGACTGCGTTCGCGCATTACTACGGCGATCCGCTAAGGGCACACGTCCCCCGGCGTGGTGCCTTGGCCTTCCATTGCAAAGTTGCGGCCCTGGTCCTGGGCGATGCCGTCCGCCAGTTCGTTTCCAAGGTTGTCCGCCGCAGGCCTTCTCCAGCTGCCAGCAGCTCCCATTTCTAATGAATCGCGTCATACATATCGGAGCCAATAAAACCGCGAGCACGCTCATTCAAAGGCGGCTTTTTGCGAAGCATCATGCCCTGGCCTACATCGGCGAGGACTGCGCCGGATATTCCGGCATCCGGCCGCAGCTTGAGGACCTGATCCAGAAGGATGAGTCCTACTACGATGAGCCGGGTATGAGGGCGCTGGTCGATCAGGCCGCCTGCGAAGCCGGCCGCACGACGCTGGTTTTCTCGAGTGAGGATATCCTGACGGCGAGGCATCCCTCCGTCTGTGCCGCGCGGCTGGGCCGGCTGATGCCCGGGGCTACGGTGGTGCTCGTTCTTCGCAACCAGCTCACGACCTGGCCGTCATGGTATATCAATCACGGGGCGTATCTGAAAGGTGTTCCGAAGCGGTATTGGCGCCGCCATGTGAGCTTTGAGGAGTGGCTGGAATATTGTTTTGCCTTTCCTGATCAGACGCCTGTCGAGGCGATGAACTACTGGCGGCACTGGCAGATCTTCAGCAAGGTTTTCAAGCCGGAAAACATGAAGGTCCTCCTCTACGAGGACCTCATTCGCGATCCGGCCCGCTATTTCGCCCAGTGGGGCGGGATCCTTGGAATTCCTGCGGAGGACATCGCCTCGTGCCTCGAAGGGAAGCGCGAGCGCCCGAGGCTCACCCACCGCCGCCACCTCTTCGACAAGTGGAGCGAGTCCGTCCCCCCGCTAAAATTACTAAGCGGGAGCTGGCTCGACAAAGGCCCCGCGGCCCGCGTGGAAATCCCGCCCGGCTGGGCCGCCCGGATCCGGGAGTTTTATGCGCCCGGGAACCGGGCGATCGCCGAGGCGGCGGGATTGTGCTTGTCGCCCTACGGCTACCCGGTTTAGGAGGAGTTGGTTTCATGAGCAAACCTATACTGACGAGAGAAGAATTCGAAGCGCTGCGCATAAAATCCGCCCGCGAGATGTCGGCGGACAAGGATCTCCGCCGCCGTGCTCTTGAGGTCAAGGTGAAGGCCGGCCACGAGTATTACTGGGTGCACCAGACGAACTGGATGGGCGAGCCATGCCTGCAGCTGCCCCAGGACATGTTTGCCCTGCAGGAAGCCATCTACCAGTGCCGGCCGGACTACATCGTCGAGTGCGGTGTCGCCTGGGGCGGAACATTGCTCTTTTACGCCTCCCTCCTGCACCAGCTTGGGGGAAAGAAGGTTGTGGGGGTGGATATTTTCATACCGGACGATTTGCGGAAGCGGATAGCCGCCAAGCTTCCGTTTCCGGGGGCCATCGACCTGATCCAGGGATCCTCGGTTGAGGAAGGCACGGCCGACCAGGTCCGCAAAATTGTCGGCGACGGCTCGCGGGTCATGGTGATTTTGGACTCCCACCATACCCACGATCACGTGCTGCGCGAACTGCAGCTCTACGGGCCGATGGTGAGCCCCGGCTGCTACCTGATCTGCGGCGACACGATCATCGATGAGCAGCCACCCGCCGACAAGCGGCCCCGGCCATGGGGCGAGGGGAACAATCCGGCCACCGCGTTGCGCGAGTTCCTCTCCGGTCGGGATGACTTTGAGGTCGACCACATCATCGAGAACAAGCTTCTGCTTAGCAACATGCCCGGCGGGTATCTGAGAAAAAAAGCCTGATGCCCATCGGAAGCGTCACATGAGCTTACGCAGCGACATCCAGATGGCGGGGCCGTCGATCACCGACCATGAGGTGAGGACCGTCGCCGACTGCATGGCGAACGGGTGGTTCAACTACGATTACGTTGAGCGGTTCGAGCGCGGGTTTGCAGCCTACCACGGTCGCCGGTTCGGGCTGATGACGCCGAACTGCACGAGCGCGATCCACCTGCTGCTGCTCGGGCTCGGGGTGGATGCGGGGGACGAGGTCGTGGTGCCGGAGTGCACCTGGATCGCCTCGGCGGCTCCGGTCACCTACCAGCGGGCGCATACGGTCCTCTGCGACATTGAGGAGGAAAGCTGGTGCATGGACCCCCAAGCGCTCGAGCGCTCGATCACAAAAAAGACAAAGGCATTTATTGCGGTCGACCTCTTCGGCAACATGCCGCGGATGACCGAGCTGGAGGCGATCGCGAAGGATCGTGGTATTTTTTTCATTGAGGATGCGGCCGAGGCGGTCGGCTCGACCTACCGGGGCCGGAGGGCGGGCAGCTTCGGGGTCGGATCGGTGTTCAGCTTCCACCGCACGAAGACGATCTGCACCGGCGAGGGGGGCATGCTGCTCCTGGACGATCCGGAGCTCTACGAGCGCTGCCAGTTGCTGCGCGACCACGGCCGGGGCCCGAAGACGAAGCCCTACTTCAACGAGGAGATCACGCCGAAGTATATGCCATTCAACCTCCAGGCCGCCATGGGCTGGGCGCAGTTCCAGCGCGTCGAGGAGCTGGTCGGCATGAAGCGCCACATGTTTCAAAAATACCGGGAGCGCCTGGGCCACCTCCCCGGCATCCAGCTCAATGCCGAGCCGTCGCACGTGACGAACGGGGCCTGGATCACGGGGCTCGTCTTCGGCCGCGAGCTCGGGATCGACAAGCCGACGGCGATCGCGCGGCTTGCTGAGATGGGAGTGCCGGCGAGGCCTTTTTTCTACCCGCTCTCCGCAATCCCCGCCTACGCCGGCCGGGAGGCCCAGGGCCGGATCGACTCGCCCGTCGCCTACGACGTGTCCGCGCGCGGAATCAACCTGCCGTGTTCGTTCACGCTCACTGATGACCAGCTGGACTTTGTCTGCGATGGGGTCGAAAGGCTGGTGCGGGGATGAGCTTTTCCTGGAACGGCAAAAACGTCTCGGTCACCGGAGGTCTGGGATTCGTTGGAAGCAACGTCGCCGAGCGCCTCTGCCGCGAGGGCGCCCGGGTCACGATCTTTGACGACATGAGCCCGTATGCCGGAGGAAATCTGGCGAACCTCGACGGGTTCCGGGATTCGGTTCAGGTGGTCCACGAAAACGTGGAGGAGATGCGCACCGCTGCCCAGGTCGTGAGCGGGAAAGATGTCGTCTTCCACTGCGCGGCCCTCACCTCACATCCGGGATCAATGAAGGATCCGCAGGCAAACATCAACGCCAACTGCCAGGGCACGATCCAGGTGCTCGAGGCCGCAAAACGTTACAACCCGGATTGCCGGATGATTTTTCTGGGAACGACCACACAGTGCGGCCCGCTGATCCACCGGCCCGCCGACGAGAGCCACCCGGAGTTCCCGCTCGATATCTACTCGGCCAACAAGTGCGCCTCGGAAAAGTACGTCCTCATCTACGCGAAGGCCTACGGCATGCATGCGACCGTCCTGCGGCTGCCAAACGTCTTCGGCCCGCGGGCCGCGATCCACAGCCCGGAGTTTACATTTAACAACTACTTTCTCGGCCTGGCCCTGAAGGACCGTCCGATCACGATCTACGGCAAGGGCGGGCAGATGCGCAACATCCTCGCGGTCGAGGATGCTGTCGAGGCGATGCTTTGCGCGGCCGCCCAGGCCGAGGCGACGGGGGAGGTCTACCTGGCCGTCTCGGATGAGCACTACTCGGTCCGCGAAATTGCGGATGCCATCGTCTCGGTCTCCGGGTCGGGACGAGTGGAGGAAATCCCCTGGCCGCAGATGCGCGCCTCCCTAGAGGTCGGAGACGCGGTGTTCACCAACGCCAAGATCAAGAAGGCGCTCGGATGGCAGCCCCGGCTGCATTTTCATGAGGGGCTGGAGAGAACCTGCGCGTTCTATCGCGACAAGCTCGACCGTTACCTGAAGAGGCCATGAAAATCGTTGTCACGGGGGCCTTGGGCCATATCGGGTCCGCTCTGATCCGGTCGCTGCCCGCCGGGCTCCCCAACCTTGAGCTGACCCTGATCGACAGCCTGCTCACCCAACGGTTTTGTTCGCTGTTCGATCTTCCCTCCACAGCCCGCTATCGGTTCGTGGAGGCTGACGTGACGAAGGCCGATCTGCGCCCGGCAATTGAGGGCGCGCATGCTGTCATCCACCTCGCGGCCATGACCGAGGCCGCCGCCAGCTTCAGCCGGCCGGAACAGGTCGAAGAAAATAATTTTCAGGCGGTGCTGAAGGTCGCCGAGGCGAGCGCCTCAGCCGGTGCGCGGTTCTTTTTTCCTTCCTCCACAAGCGTCTACGGTGCCTCTGAACGCACGGTGGTCGAAGATTGTTTGCCCGAGGAGTTGAACCCGCAGAGCCCGTATGCGGCCTCGAAGCTCAAGGAGGAGCAGCTGGTTCAGGACCTTGTGCAGAAGCAGGGGCTGAAGGCCGCCACATGCCGGTTCGGGACGATTTTCGGGACCTCCCCGGGAATGCGGTTTCACACCGCCGTGAACAAGTTCTGCTGGCAGGCAGTCATGGGTGCCCCGCTCACCGTCTGGAAGACGGCCCTCGACCAACGGCGTCCGTATCTGGCCCTGAGCGATGCGCTCCGGGCGATTGCCTTCCTCCTTCAAAATGACCTCTTTGACGGCAGAGTTTACAACATCGTCACCCTCAATGCGACCGTGCGCGATATCATCGGCACAATCCAGGACGTCGTTCCCGGCGTCCGGACGAACCTCGTCGACAGCCCGATCATGAACCAGTTTTCCTACGACGTTTCGTGCGAGCGGATCCAGAGCGCCGGGT
>CAZRIL010000051.1:0-33789 GCA_964600115.1 uncultured Chthoniobacter sp.
GGGCTCGAGGCGTGTAACGGTCGTGTCCGGGTTACCAAAGGAGGGGGGGCGGCAGACTTTGATCCTGATCTACCAGGGCGGATTGGTGAAGATCAGGTGCGCGCCGTCAGGGCTGAAAGGAACTCGAGATATGGAGTCGGAGTTGATGACTGTCAGAGCCGGGGGTCACGCATAAAATGTCAAATGAAGTCGATTTTTTACTGTAAGTTTTAATAAACAACTTGACGATAGCGCATGAGGAATTAGCTTTCCAAAATGAGGGTTTATTTTTTGAAGGTCTCCCCTTGGTTCCAAGTGATTCCTGCGCCGATGTATTGGCCTGTTCCTTCTTCGAGGCACAGTATTAATAGCCGGTTGAGAGTCGCCACCGGCCAATAAAGATTTTTTTAGAAATCGCCACGTTCACGCCCGCTTCCGGTTCCCCAACAGAAAACAGCTTCCTCAAACTTATGCGCAGTCCATTCCTCTATCGCAGTCAACGGTTCACAGCCGCCTTCGCCGCAGTTTTTTGTTTGTGCCTCTCCGGTCGGGCCGCGACTCCGGAAGGAAAAACTCTTGAGGCGAGCAAATCCCCTGTTCCGATTGCGAAAGGGGGGAAAGCGCTGCTCCCGATCGTGATTTCTCCGGATAGTTCGGAGGCGATCAAGAAGACTGCCGGTGAACTATCCGGCTACCTCAAGCGGATCACGGGCGCTGAGTTTGTCATCGAACAGGGGACGGAGGCCAAAGGGATCACGCTGGGGACACTGGCGCAGTTTCCCGATGAGAGCCTGAAGGAACCGATGGCGATCAAGGAGGGATACAACGGGGTTGAGGCGTTTGCGATCCGAAGCGACGGTAGCCGCATCCGCCTGCTGGGGAACACCGATCTCGGGGTTGAGCACGCCGCCTACCGTTTTCTGGAGTTGCTGGGCTGCCGCTGGTTCTTTCAAGGGGATACTTGGAGCATCGTGCCCAGCCTCGCGGACCTCACCTTCAACCTGAACGAAACCAGCCGTCCGGACATCTGGTCCCGCAATATCTGGCTCGGTCGCGCGGGACAGAAATGGGAGAAGGGGGATCCCGACGCCAATGCCGCCTTCGATTCCTGGGCCAAGGGCAACCGGATGGGGATGTCCCTGAAGTTCAACGTCGCCCATAACTGGCATGCGATCCCGACCGCGTTCAAGGAGGACGGCTTTCCCTATAAGAAGGAATTCGAGGCGCATCCGGAGTATTTTGCTCTCGTCGATGGGAAACGCAGCACCGCGCAGTTCGCGCAATTCTGCGTGACCAATCCCGGGCTACAAAAGCTGATCATCCAGTATGCCAACCGGTATTTTGAAAAGAATCCGGATGCCGACATGGTCTCGTTGGACCCTGCGGACCAACCCGGTTGGTGCACCTGTCCGGAATGCGAAAAACTCGGACCTCACAGCACCCAGGCATTCTACCTGGCAAATCTGGTCGCGAAGGAGATTCAAAAAACACATCCCGGCAAGTATGTGGGACTATTGGCCTATAGCTGGCATTCGGACCCGCCGGATTTTGTGCTTGAGCCCAATGTTTACGTCCAACTCACCGCCGGAATGAACGCCTCGAAGTTTTCCTTTGATGATCTGTTCAAGTTCTGGACCCAAAAGTGTGCCCACATGGGGATCTACGAGTATTATTCGTACTGGGAGATGGATAAGTCCATGCTCCCCGGGACGGGCGTGCAGAACAAACTCGACGACCTGGGGCCGCGCATGCGCAACTTCGCCGCCGGCCGGGTGGCCAGCATCAGCGCCCAGGCCGCGAACAACTGGGGCGTCAACGGGCTCGGCTACTACCTCGGGGCCCGGCTGATGTGGGATGCCTCCTCGGATACGAAAGCGCTTCGGAAGGATTTTTACGAAAAGGCATTTGGCCCCGCCTCTGTTCCGATGGAGCGCTACTTCGAGCGATTGAACCTCTCGAACATGCCGATGACGGGCCGCACGCTGCTCCGGCAAAGCCTGGCGGACCTCGAAGAGGCCGCCGCGCTTGCCGCGACCCGCCCGGATGTCCTCGCGCGCATTCATGATCTGAAGGAAAATCTGGTCTTCAACTATTTGGGCAGAAAGGTGGAATTGGCGGAGGGGAACGAGGAGGCCGTGAAAAAAGCCACGCTGGACTGGTTCACGTGGGCTTACCGGACGCGGAACAATTACATGAACGGGTGGCTCGACTTTCGTTCGACCGTGGGAAGGCCAGCCGCCGAGCAACTGGGCGAGAAGACATGGTTCTGGCGCAACACGGACGACAACCCGTGGAAAAATAACGAGCCGGTGACCCCGGAGGAACTCAGCGGGCTGTTTCAGAAAATCAAGGCGGAGTGGGGAGACTTGCCCGCCTTTACAGAAAAGAAGTTTTCGAAGGAGCTCGTGTTGGTCCAGTCAGAGAGGCAGGGCCTTCCGGAGAGAAGTCTCCAATTTTCCGGCAGCGCTGTTTTGCTGTTCGCCAGTCTGAAGGGCGAACCGCTGCGCTTCAAACTGGTGTCCATACCATCGCCCCAGCACGAACGGAAAGATGCCACATATTCCCTCACGGCTATGGACGGCAGGGAGATCAGCGGTGCGCAACTGCCCGAAGGGGAGAACCAGGTGGATCTGAATGTGCCGGGCCCCGGAGTCTATAGTTTTTTCTGCCGCCGGACCGGCCAGGGTTGGAGCGTGGAATTGCCCGACGAACTGAACACCGCGCTCTGCATCAAACGCGATGTCGATCTTCGTCCGGTTCGGCCCACGACCTATTACTTTTACGTTCCCAAAGGCACTTCCCAAATCACCATGCATATTCAATGGGGAGCCGTGGAGGTGCGCGATCCGGACAGCCAGGTGGCCTACAAAGGCCGCTCGGAAGGCGAACTCATTCCCCTGCCGGTCAAGCAAGGCACGGACGGGAAGGTCTGGAGCATCACAGGGAAATTCCGGGGCCTGTGGTTTCTTGATATTCCAACCATCCTGTCTCTCAGTCCGGAAATGATCTTTGTGCCAAAAGATGTGGCAGAAAAAGACGGGCTGAAGGTTGTTCTTCCCTAACGCGGCGGAACGACAGGAGAAAAACAAACTCCAAAAATCAAAAGCATCTTAGCATGACTGCAGAAAACGAAGAAAAAGGGATCAACCGTCATATTTCGCCATTGTCAATTTGGGGAAACATTGCCCTTTCAGCAGGACTGATTTTTGCGGGTTGCAGCCTGGCATTATCCGCCTCTCCAGAGTCGCCTTCCGCAGGCGGCGCCGCACCTGTGACCCCTGCGGCCGTTTCCAGCACGACGCCTCAAGCGCCGCAGGAGGAGCTGCTTTTCGACATGGCGGCGATCCAGAGCGATCCGGTGGATGCGACGGTCCTCTCGACGGAAGAGGTTGACGGCATCGTGTATCAGAACATCGAATACACGAGCCGGGTCGTGGACGGCAAACCGGAGCGGATTCAGGGGATTTATGCCTTTCCCAAAGGCGGGACAAAACTTCCTGCGGTGTATTGGAGCATGGGCGGGATGGCTCCGGCCAGCCGCTCGTTTCCGGGCATTCTGGCCGGCAACGGCTACGCCTGCCTGGCTGTCACGCTTCCTCATAAGCTGAGAAATTCCTTTCGGGTCCCTTTTGACACCAAGAACACCGAATCCGCCAACCTGACATTGCTGGCCCGCGATCAGCTTCGCGGCATCACGGTGTTGTCCCAACGCCCTGAAGTGGATCCGGATCGAATGGCCGTGGCGGGCGCTTCGTATGGCGGCGTCTTCGCAACCCTGATCGCCGGCGTCGATCCGCGCGTCAAGGCCGGGTTCAGCTTCTTCGGAGCCGGCAATCATGCGATGGGCACCAGCCTTCCGCAGTTTCAGAAAATGGAAACGCCCGAGGATATCGCGGTTTGGAACCGGACGATCGACCCGGCCTTCCGCCTCAAACAGCGCAACATCCCATTCATGTGGGGCGTGCCGTTCAACGATCATTGGTTCCTATTTCCCGCTGTTGCGCAAACAATCCAAGAGACCGCAGGCACGGATAAGAGGTTCTTCATTGTGCCGCACAGGGATCACGGTTTTTCGCCCGAGGTGGATCAGACATTGCTTCATTTTCTCGACACCACGTCCATTGCCGCCCATCCCCGGCCGGCCTACAATGCGCCGGGGAAACTTCAAGTCCGTGAAGAACACGGCAAGGCGATCGCCACCTTTTCCTGGACCGGCGAAAATCCCGTGGCGAAGGCCGAACTCGTCGTCAGTTATGGCGACTACATCCCCTGGCTGGGCTGGCCGCATCGGGCCAGTTTCGTGTTTCCGGCCAAAATCTCCGGGAATAGCGCCTCGGCAGAGTTGCCGATTCCCTCGCGACGGCTGCCCTTGGTTGCCTGGGGCAATCTCACCGACGCCAAGGAGGTTCTGGTTTCAACGCCGCCCTTGGTCCAGTCTTCAGAGGATCTTTCTGCTTTGCCGGTTGTCTCCAATCTCGAGTTGAACTGCTTCGTCGACGGGGATGTCGCCGATCAGGCTCTGACTTTCTACCAGCAAAGTGGGGAGCCATTGGCAGGTGAGCCCGAAAAGGACACTGCGTGCTCCGGCGGACAATCCCTGCGCATCGAGCCCGCAAAATCACTTCCTGCTGAGACCGCCAAGACCGCGAAGGCCAAATCCGCGAAAGCACCGTCCGGAAGCTTTTCTATCAGCCAGTTTCATAATGTTCCCGGGTTGGCGCACCGGTTCACGGTCCGCCTCAAAGCCGAGCACCCGGCAGATATTAGCGTCCGACTGACCCCCGTGCGTCCGGCATCGTGGGAATCGGCGGTGGTCCGGCAGATCGTGGCGAAAGATCCACGGTTGGCGCCCTTGTTACCGCGCTGGGCGGATGCGCCGGAACCGATCACTGTGACCGCAGCCATCGGGACGACATGGCAGGACGTGACGCTCGATGTCCCGGTGCCATCGGCGCCGGTCGATGGGTATAAACTCGATATCAGCGAATCGCCCGATCCCAAAACAACATATTGGATCGATACAATCCGGATGCAGCCCGTCTGGCCGGACTAATTGGAAAGCCTAATGATTGAGCCCCGCTCCTTACCGGTCTGTTTCAGCAGCACTTGCTCGGATTGGTGGACTACATCCCATAGCGCCGGATGCTGGTTGATCGTTGCCGTCATAGAAATCTCTCCCAAACAGATCAATTAACCAACTCGGCAAACCATCCATGCCCAGGCACAAAATGAAATTCCTGACAGCGGCACTTTATGCGGCATCGCTATTGACGGCATTTGGTGGGGAACTGCCGATCGTTGACAACGGAATGCCGGCAGTAAAAATAGTCATGCCCGAGGCAACCGAATATGACCTGTATCTGGCGATGCCCGACGACGAAGTGGAAACATATCTAAGGGGCCGGTTTCCGAACGCGGACAAGGAACGGATCGCCAGGTTGAAGACCGAGTACAGGGCCTTTCGCGAAAAGCAGGCCAAGAGGGTGGGGGACGAAGAGAAGCTGGCAGTGTCGGAAATGCAATCGCATGTCGAAAAGATTTCCGGGGCAAAAATGGAGGTCGTGACATTGAAGAAGGACGAGAAGATTCCGGATTCTCCGGCGATCCTCCTCGGAAGCGAACTCGCGATCCGGGCGGGTTTCGAAAAGGAAATTCAAAAGCTCGACAAGGACGGGATTTTTCTCCGTGCATCCGGGAACAAACTGATCCTCTCAGGAAAGCGTGCGCGGGGAACGCTCTATGCGGTTTACGACTTCCTCGAAAGCCTGGGATGCCGATGGCTGATGCCTGGAGAATTCGGGGCAATCGTTCCTTCGACAAAAACCATCGTGACGCACGTCGCCAAGCTGGAGAACCCTTCTAGTGTCCAGCGGTCCTGGTGGTGCACCTACGGTCAGGGCAAGGATTATCCGCAGTGGACTTTGCGTAACAAAGGAAATTTCGTTCCTGCGCTTGGTGACTCCCCAGTCCGGCAGAACCATGCACTAGGCGCTCCGTTGGCCTGGGGGGCACTGCAAGGCACGCGGGGGGTTGTCAAAGTCAAAGAGATGGTAAAGAAGGGGAAAGACGGCCCGGATGGAACACGGCTTATCGAGATGGTTGAAAAGGAGTATTTGGATCTTCCGGAGGAATACTATGCCATGAAGGGTGGCAAGCCGGACAGAAGCGCCCCGAATATGTCCAATCCAAAGGTCTGGGACCTCTATACCGAGTACTATCTGGACTATTTCAATAACAAGGCACCCTTTGAAGACTACGTATCCATCAGCGCTGAAGATGGACTTGTGCTCGATGAGCGCGCCGAATCAAAGGCGCTCGACAGTAATGAATACGACAGATTTGGAGGGGCATTTACCGCAACTGACCGGCTTTGGTTCTTCCACAATCGTGTCATCGAAAAGGTTGTCCAGGAACTCCCGGGCCGGAAATTTGGGGTCCTGGTTTACGCAAACAACATGACGCCGCCAAGAATCATGACGGTGCATCCGAACATGGCTTTGGTTTTCGCCCCTTTGTCGATCAGTCCGTTGTTCGACGTGCGAAATCCGAAGAGCAAGTCGAATGCAGCCTATCGCGGATGGTTTGAATCCTGGATGGCGCAGGCAAAAGCAGCGGGCGCCGAGACCTATTATTACGACTACGAGCCTCTGGGCTACGCGTGGAACTCCGCCACGGTATGCCCGCGCTGGGCTATCATCGGCAGGAATTATCCCTATTTTCATGAACAGGGATTGATGGGCTACACCACCCAGGGGTTTGACGATTGGGGCTCTTCCGCGGTGGACAATTGGATGATGATGCGGCTGTTTTGGAATGCGGAGCAGGATTATCGGGACATTCTCAAGGATTATTGCCTGCGACGTTACGCCGAAGCCGGACCGGCGATGCTGGAATATTGCAAGATCCTGGAAGATCGGATGAATGAAATTCCCGAGCTTTGTGGCAATGAAATCTGGGGTTGCCACCTGGTCTTGACGCCGGAGGTTCGCCAAAAGTGTCGCGCGGCAATCCAAAAAGCTTTGGAAGCCGTCCAGGACCCCTGGGCGAAAAAGCAGGTAGGGGCCGCCGCCGATCTTCAGAAAAGCACAGATGCATTTTGTGATGGGATTGAAATTGCCCGTGAAACCGGCGATTTCGCCGCCGCCAGGAATGCGATCGAGCCTGTTTGGGAAATCAAAGACAGGCTCAACAAAATCTATTCGCACTTCATGCAGCCGAACAACCTCGATCCAAAAGCCTGGCGGGTTTATATGCCGGGCGGATGGTATAACAAATACCTTAGGTGGGATAAGAAGATCAAAACTTCCTCCGCAAGCGTCATTTTACCGAGGCAATGGAAAATGATTCTGGACACCGACAATACCGCTGCCGCCAGAAAACTGTATCTGCCTGAGGTCTCAGTTGCGGACCTTGAGGACTGGGACTGCACGGTCGTTCCAGACATCAAGTTTCAGACCCAGAATGAGGTCGCTGCATTCTTCTATCGGACCGATGTGGAGGTGCCCGCCTCATTTGTGGGAAAAAAGATAACCCTATTTTTCCCCAGCCTTATTTCGCGGGCGCTGCAGATCTGGGTCAATGGGACTCCCGTCGAGTTCGATCATGGTGATTACAAGGATGCCGTTTGCCGTGGACCGGAAACCTTTTGGTATAATTACAACCACGACCAGGAATTTGATGTGACAAAATACGTTAGACCCGGGCAAAGAAATACGATCGCCTTTCGTGTCTTCAAATCATTTGACCATGCGGGAAGCTACGACCGGATCTTTCTCCTCGCAAACCCGCCTCAGGGAAAGAATGAGGAGAAAACCAAGGATCTTGTAAAAATCCTAACCCCTAAAGTCGGCAAACCAGTTGGCTCATAGCGCGACAGTGCGGCAACTCGTGCGGATGCGACGACTCAAACACCTGCCAACAAAGAAATCCCTAGAATGACTGCAACACGTGAGAACAAACCGGCCGGGCATTTTGTGTCCCGACTGACAAATGCGGGAAAAACCGCGATTTCGATAGGGCTGGCTTTTGCGAGCTGCAGCCAGGCCTTATCTGCGCCTGATAGCCCGGGTTCCCCTTCCTTCCGTGATGCCTCATCGCTCCAAAACTGGACAATCGTCCGGGGAGAGAAAGGGGGCGAGTCCGCGGTGCAGGCTAAGGATTCCAAAAACCTTGAGCTGAAAACAACCGCTCCGGTAAGCCTGCCCGTGGAAGCAACTTTCCGCTTCCGGGCTGCTTCAGGCGATTCGGCCACCTTTCTGGCCATCGGAGAAGCCGCGGATGAAAAGCCGTTGCTGGAATGCACGTTTGCGTTGACGGCAGCCAACCAGGCCACGATCACCGCAAAATCGTCCGGAGATGCCATGGCGACCACACTCCCGTCCACGGGGGTCACCCGCCTTGGAAAAAAGAAGCTCCTGGGCGCGGGGGTGCTTCAATACGGATGGCGCTTTCCCATCATAAGAAACCTTTGGGATGACAATGATCGCAAGGAGATTGGAGCGGCGTATGCCGGGCTTGTTCCGTTTGATCAGAAGATCTTCACCATGCGCCTGGTACTTACTCCAACAGCCCGACAGGTCTGGTTGGATGATCGACTTGTTGCGGAGGAGCACGCAGCGAGTCCCAAGCAAGCCCGATTTGCCATCAAACTTTCCAAGACTGCGAATGTTCTTTCGGCGGATTTTGTACCGGCGGCGGACAACGACCGCTTTTTGCCCCTCGCTCTCTGTGACTACAGTCACTCGAAACAATCGCAGAAATCGCAATGTGTAACCCGGCTTGAAGAGATCGGATCCGTTCCCCTCTTGATCCCCGATCCTTCCGGGCCGGATCTCGATCTTGGCGATTCGCTTTACCGCTACCGTCTAACCCGCGCCACCGGACCCGAGGCCCCCACCGTGAATGCGTTGTGCAACTGGAGGGGGGCGTTCGTGATCGATCCCGCCTCGTTTGAGTTTCGAGTGCCCTACCGGGATTACCAAAATGTCTGGCTACTTGCATGGCACGACGATAAACCCAACACGGTCGCGAGAGGAACTCTCCGGTTCTTCCGGCACCACGCCGGCTATCCCGCGAGCACGGAGTTTGAGATTTCCGATGAAGCCATTCGGAAAGGTCTGGTAAAAAAACTCGGGCAGCAAACCCCGGAGGGCCGCCAGCTTTATCTGATCAAGGTGCCTGTCGATACGGAAGGACTGTATGGCCTGGGCGACCTTGCCGGCCGGTATCTGGAGTTTGAACTCTCCAAGCCGACGGCGCTCATCCGGAGCTATCCCGATCCGATCTATTACGGCGATCACCCGTCCGGCCTGCCGAGTTCGATCCATGTGGTGGGAATCACGCTTGAGGCGGCGCCATTTTCTTACGAGGTCAAGCCCCTCCAATACAGCCATGTTTTCGAGCGTCCCGGGCAGCCGGCTTACAGTGTCTCCGTGACCAACACCTCGGAAGAGCCTTTGGATGCGAAGGTAACGCTTCGCTCGAAAAGTTACGATGGGGAAGAGGAAAAAACGGTCGCGGGCAGCGCGAGGATCGAGCCGGGCAAGACCGGCGAGGTCAAGCTGGCATTTGATCTGCAAAAGAACGGCTGGCACGAATTGAAGGCCGGTATTGAAGCAGGGGGAGTGATGAGAGAAACCACGCTCAGCCTGTTGCTCCTGCCTCCCAACACGCGGACCTACGGAAATGCCGCCAACGAAATCCGCTTCGGCCTTTGGGGCCTGTGGCAACACTACACGCCGTTGCCGGACGATGCGCAGCTTGCCATGTTTCGCAAACTGGGATTACGCAGCATCGACATTGCCCCCTATTTTGAGGACATGATCAACGCCTCCATGCTGAAGAAGCAGGACTTCCTGCCCAGCGGGTTCCATTCGATCAACGGGATTTTGCAGTCCGTTAACGAGAATGACCCCCAAGCCATGAAGGAGATGGTGGAGAAGGAGGTTGAGCACATCGAATACCTCGCAAAGGATTTTGAAGCTCCCGTTTACATCTATGGTGCGGAGTGGAGCGTCAGCAAGTGGGTTGACCACGCGCCATGGCCGCTTTACACCGGCGATGGGGATCGTGACCTGACGATCGAAGAAAAAGCGAAGGTGGGACGATACATGAAATTCATCACGCCTGCCGCGAAGGCCGTCAGGGAGAAATACCCGAAGGTTCAGCTTGTTCTGCAGTGGGGCGCCCCGAACAACTCGCTCGCCTATATCCGGCAGGGTTTTCCCAAGGACCTCGCCGATGCTTTCGGGATGGATGCACCACAGTTCGAGCTTCTGCCGGAAATTTCGAATGTGACAGGTTCCATCAACTCGCTGTGGCAGTTCAGGGCGGAGGCGAAGCGTTTGGGCTGGCCCAGGCTTCCCATCCATTGGATCGAAGGACCATTCTTCCCGACGAATCCGGGTGCGCTGACGGAAACCGAGCAGGCCGAGTATCAAATCCGCTATTGGCTGATCGCGCTGGCCTATGGGGTTGACCGGTTTGAAGCCGGAGTTGTCCCTTACGATGCCGGAAATTTTTACGGTGCGGAACACTATGGTGCGGGCGTCTTTCATCGCATGCCACTCATGAATCCCAAGCCGACCGTCGCTGCCATAGCGACCGCGACCTCCATGCTGTGCGGTGCGGATCCCTTGGGTGGAATCGAAACCGGATGCCTGACCACGTATTGCATGGCTTTTGAGCGCGCAAAAAGTAAGGAGAAAATATTCGCGTTGTGGCGTGCGGTCGGGAAGGTGGAGGCCACCCTCAAGGTTCGCGGCAAGGTAGCCGTGATCACTGATAGCATGGGCAACTCGACCAGCCTGCCGATTCGGGACGGCGCTATTCGCGTACAGATTTCCACCTCACCCGTCTGGTTGACCGGCGTGGAACAGATCGAAGGCTTTGAATTCGGGACGCCCGCTTACGCGTCTGCTCCCGCAAAAGTCACACGCCCTCTTGCGGACATGACTCCTGAGCAGTGGGTTTATGACGGTAACGAGGACAAGGCGTACTCGGACCACCACTTTGCGATCCGGCGGATTGCAGATTCCAATTTGAAGGCCGAATTTGGAAAAGGAGAAAACGAACATGCCGATGCGGTTGCTATTACGCTTCCTGAAGAGCCCGGCGATCGTCCTCTCGCCAATCGCTACGGAACACTGAAGCTGGTCAAGCCGGTGACGATTCCCGGCAAGGCAAGCGCGCTGGGCCTATGGATAAAAGGCAATTCCTCCTGGGGTCGGATTGTCTATCAAATTCGCGATGCCAAGGGGGAGGTCTGGACTTCCAACGGCACGAAGGACGATTGGAACTGCGACGACCCGCACGGGTGGTCCTATATCGGTTTCGAGGGTTGGAAATACGTCCGCTTCCCGTTGCCGGGAAACAAACCCTACGATTCCGCGCGCGATCTGGAGAGCACATGGTGGGGATCCAGCGATGGTGACGGAATCGTGGATCTGCCACTCACAGTGGAAAAGATCTTCGTGGAAGCCCGCAACGAAGTGCCCTACCTCTCTGACATGAAGAAGGTGAGCGATCGCAGCTACAAGTTGTCCGGTCTGCTTGCCGAGTACGACACGGAGGACAACGCATCCCCTGCGGCGGTGGCGCAAAATGAAATCCGCAAACCGGTGCCCGATTGGAACGGCCTGATCGAAAATCCCATCGCACAACTTACCGCTCAAGGCAGCGGTCCGGCTCCGGAAATCAAGGCGATCGAGGAGCCGCCCCATTGGAACGATGGACGAAGAATGCACATCCGCTTCGACGAGGACAAGGGCCTGAAATACAATCTCTACCTCTCGCGCTACCCCGATGGACGCGGTGCCGAGCTGTTGCAGGCGAACACGGAGGATAACAAAGTGGTCCGGGGATTCCGTCCCGGGGTGCAGCTCTACCTTTTCCTCACGTCGGTAAGTCCCGACAAGAAGGAATCAAAACCCTCCAAACCATTCCCACTTCTAACGCAGGACAACTTCCGGGAAAAATAACATTACCACACCTCGACAACAGGAACGGACAAACCACCGCCTCTCCATGAACTCCACCAGCCGTTGTGATTTTCTGCGATCATCCGCGGGGGCCATAGGGGGAGGAGCCTTCACGCACATTCTTTCAGCTGCCGAGTCAAGCGCGGCCGGTTCCCCGACCGCAGGCAAATTGCCATCGCCAGTCGAGGGCGAAAAGTCAGCCGCAGAAACGCGCCCGGTGACCGGGCCGAATATCGTGCTCTTTCTGGCATCCGATCTGGGTTACGGCGATCTGGGCTGTTACGGAAACCCGACGCATCGGACCCCGAACATCGACAGGCTGGCCGCCGAAGGCGTCCGTTTCACCGACTTCCACGCCAACGGGCCGATGTGCAGCCCATCGCGGGCGGCGCTCCTTACCGGCCTCTACCAGCAGCGGGTCGGGCTTGAATATGTGCTCAACCATGAAGAGCGGGACTACCCTCCCATGGCCGAGAATGCCTGCACCTATGGCCATGCCTTCCAGAAGATCGGCTATGCCACCGGCTTCTTCGGCGACCACCACACCGGTTACCTGCCCGAAAACTCTCCGCTCCGCTCCGGTTTCGACGAGTTTCGCGGCTTGTGCGGTGGCGCGGATCATCATTCGCACGTCACCCGCTGGGGCAAACCCAACTGGTGGAAAGGGGAGAAACTCGACGACGAGAAGGGATATATCGGCGACCTGATTGCGAACCATGCGATGGAATTCATGGAGGCTCACCGGGATCAGCCATTCTGTCTGCACGTGGCCGATTTCCTTGTCCATTTTCCCTGGCAGGGGCCGAACGACGAGCCGGTGTTCAAGCCCGGCGTGAATAACGATACGGGAGACAGGAAGTTCGGAGCCTCGACGAATCGAGCGGAAACCTATCGGGAGATGGTCGAGGCGATGGACCGGAATGTGGGCCGATTGATGGCGAAAATCGATCAGTTGGGTTTGAAGGAAAAGACCTTGTTCCTGTTCTCCTCCGACCACGGCGGGCATCAGTTGGTGGCCAACAATTCACCGCTCTCCGGCGCCAAGGGGTCGCTGCGCGAGGGGGGACAGCGCGTTCCAACCATTGCCCGTTGGCCCGGGGTGCTGCCGGCCGGTCAAGAGGTGGACACTCCGTTGGTTCTCATGGATCTCTTCCCGACATTCCACGATGTCTGCGGAGTGCCCGTGCCCGAAAAGGTCGCCCTTGACGGCGTCAGCTTTTGGCCGCTGCTTTCGAAGGGATCCGCGTTTCCCGAGCGCACGATTTTCTGGCGAATGGGAGACCAAAAAGCCGCCCGGCGCGGGTGTTGGAAACTACTGGTCGTGGGAGGGGAGGAACGGCTTTACGACCTCGCCACGGACATTGGTGAAACGCGCGACCGCCAGGCCGATGAGCCCGCCATTCTGGCCCGCTTGCGGGAGGAACTCGCGCGATGGGAAGCCGACGTGCCCCCGCCCCCTCTCAGGAGGAAAAGCCATGCATGATGGCTGAATCGCCCCTTAGTCGGATCCCCGGGCGGCCAGATGAGTGCAAAAGAAATCGCGGGAGAGATTTCCACCCCAGGCGTGGCCGCCCGGGAAAAAGTCCAGGGCCAGGCGGTCGGTGGCTCCTGCTGCGGCGTAGATCGCCTTCACCTGCCGGAAACATTCCAACGCGTTGTCCACATGAAAGCAGGTGTCCTGCCCGCCGATGTCGATGAGCAGGGGCGTTGGGGCCAGGAGCCCTTGGAGGTCCGGCAGATCCACCAGCTTTAAAAGCCCGGGAGCCACCTGCATTCCGCAATAGTTCAGATCGCGGATGCCGAACCGTTCCCAGAGATCGCTGTAGCAGATTATCTCCGCCGCCTTGAAGCGGTCGTCGGTGAGGGCGCTCCAGAGCGCCATGGTGCCGCCCCCGCTGAGCCCCATCACACCAAGGCGGGAGGCGTCCACCTCGGGCAGTGAGCAGGCGAAATCGGTTGCCGCGCGGCCGTGCGCGAGGTTAATGGAGAGGCTTGTCATGCCGAGCATAGTGGCGTGGAGGTAGTAGATGTTGCACCAGTCGCGGCCTTCGCCGTGGTTGAAGAAATGGGGTTTGACGGTGTCGTTGCGCTCGCCGCAGCCCATCCAGTCGATGGCAATAGTCGCGAAACCGGCCGCAGCCATCTGATGGCCGTAGTCGTAGTTGAAGATTCCGATATGGTCGCGAAGCTCCGCATTGGCGGCGTTGCCCATCACGGCATCTTTGCCATGCGGTCCGTGCCCGTGCCAGCACAGGAGACCCGGAAGCGGGCCGCTGGCATTCTCCGGAAGGTTGACCTGCAGCGAGGCGGAACTGTGCGGGGCCACTTCGATGAGGTAGCGCCGTTTCCGCACACCGCGGTCGATCCATTCCGCGACAAACTCAGGCTCCGGATCCACGCGTTCCGGCCACTCACCCAGGGTCTGAAGAACGCGGGGAATAGCTGCCGCTTTCCAGTTGGCGAAGCCTCCGTCAAATGTCGGAAAGTGGAATTCCGGGGCCTGTCCCGCTGCGATTTCCATGAACATTTTGAGAGGGCTGAGATTTCGTTTTTTCATTGGCGCTCCGCTGCTTCGATAGCTTTTCTGAGTTGAAAATTGTTCTGAGCGAGTAACTCCGAGGCTTCGGCATCGGAGAGCGGGAAGAGATTGCGCAGGATGCGCCTGGCACGATCGGCAAGTTTGCTATTGAGGCAGGCCATGTCGATCATATGGGGGCCGCGCAGCTTTCCCGTGCGGGCCATGACCGTGGTCGTTAGAAAGTTGAGCAGCTTCTTGGTGGCGGTGCCCGCCTTCATACGTGTGGAGCCCGCGACGATCTCAATGCCGCTCGCGAGGGAGATGGTCCAGTCCCAGGGATCGGGGACCTCCGGTTCCGAGGCCCGGAGCAGCGCGGTCTTTGCGCCGCGCTGCCGCGCAAGATGGAGTGCCGTGCGCACGAAAACCGATGACCCGCTGGCGGAGATTCCGACCACGGTATCGCGTGGTAGCGGCTGTAGGAGAATCAGGTCCGGAGCCCCGCTGTGATCTTCCTCGCCGCCGTCCTCGATGCTGAGGCCCGCCTCGTTCAGCCCCCCGGCGACGACAGCCACCACCCGATCCGGAGAACAGCCGAACGTGCAGGGAATCTCCACCGCGTCCAGCGCGGCGATCCGACCGCTCGATCCCGCACCCACATAAATCAGGCGTCCGCCGGACGGCCATTGACTGATGATGTGATCGGCGAGCAGGGAAAGGCTGTCCAGAGAGGTGTCCAGGGCTTCTCCCGCCTCGGTTTCGGCCTGCCAGAGGATCTCAATTATTTCGCGGGGTGTCCGGGCATGAAGATCTTTCGCTGCGGGATGAACCTGTTCCGTGGTGAGCGAATGGTAGGCGGACCCCAGGGCTGGCTGGCTGTCCGTGTGCTCGCTTGCTATCGCCAACGCCGCGGCACCGATCAGCGGAAGTGTATTTCCTTCTACCGCCACGACCAGCTCGGGCCATCGGTTCAACTCCGGCGGAGCCTGCTTCCAGTGGTGCCGGATCGCGGTGCGCAGGTCAAAATCCGCCGCTCCCGCCGCATCCACCAACCCGCCACCGATCAGGAGCACGTCCGCGTCATGAAGAATCGCCGCCGTGATCAGGATGTCGGAAAGACGGGAAAAATAGACATCACGCGCCGCGGAGAAGGCCGGGTTTGCCAGGCAAGCGGACAGATCGTTTCCCGGTTCGTTGCCCGCGAGACGAGAGGCGCTGGCGAGCGAGTCGAACGATTCACCGGCACATCGGATGCTTCCAAGAAGCGACGGCCGGCGTTGCGGGCGCCAGTGGCGGGCGTCCTTGCTCACGGCGCAGCCGAGCCCGGTGCCGATCACGAGGCAGCAGAGCGTCCCGGCCCGCGGGACGTAACCGCGCTCCGCAGCTCCCAGCAAAAAGGCTTCGGCGTCATTGATCAGGCGGGCGGGACAGCCCAGCGCGGATTCGAGTCCGCCAAGCCATGGTGAATCCCGCAGGAAGGCGAGGTGCTCGGCGCAGGCGGTCAGCCGCGTCCCGGACGGATGTACAATTCCCGCCGTGGAAAGGACGGCGGAGGAAATGGCCCGGCCTCCGGCGCATTCCGCCCCCAGGTTGAGCAGGGTGGCGAGGAACTCTTTTGGATCGGGTGGACTGGCTGCCCGGAGAACCCGCCCGGATAGCGACGCGGGCCGGGCCAGGAAGCCGGCGTATTCACCGGATTCAAACGCGGCGCATTTGATCCACGTTCCTCCGATATCAAACAGCAGGTGGGTCAACATGAATGAAAAAGCGTCCTTTCGAGCCCGGCTTCAGGGGCGCATGGTGACGACACGGGCATTGATAGGGTTGATCTGGACGGTGGCAAAGTTGTGAGGGAGCGAGGCCGTTCCATCCGGGTCAAATCCTGCCAAAGAAGCTATGGTGAGGTAAAGAAAGTCATTGGGTCCGAGAGGATCTGCAGTCGCCGAAACATTCCCCATCTCCAGCCGGCCCGAGGGAAATATGCGAAGCCCGACCCCCGTGGTTCCAGACGGCAGGTCGGACGAGGATCCCGCGGTTTGTGCGCCGATGATATTGGAATAGATCTGCGACGAAGCGAACGCTATGCCATCGGGAAGCTTCCGCTGGCGGGAGATCCATGTCGGAGTGCTGTCGGGGTTTATTATCTTGCTGCGCACCGCCTGGTAGGGGCCGGATGTTTTAAGGAACCAGACCTCGACCGGTGCATTGCGCGCAAGCGCGGTCGCCCGGGCCACCTGAATCTCATCCACCACAACCTGGGTGGCTGTGGTGATTTTCATTCCGGTCAGCGCGCTGCCGATTTTCGGCACGGAAACAGAGGCCAGCGTGATCATGATTGCCACCACGATCAGAAGTTCCAGAAGCGTGAAGCCCGCGCTCAAGCGGGCGGGATATGGAGGTTTTCTTCTCATGGAGGAAGAGCGGTCCAGACCGCACGCTGCAAAAGAGGGGATTTTTTTTGCGGGTCTCTCACAGTGTCGGTGAGTTGGATGAGGGAAAGGACAAGGGATGGGTTGGTCTCATTTGCCGGGAGCAAAGCAGTAATGTTGTTGGTCGCCTCTCCCTGAAACCGGGAGATTCCGCCGCGGAAGGTTTGTCCCGGCCTGGGAGGGACAATCGACAGCAGGAAGCCCTCGGCGTCGAAGGTATACGAGCGGTTCGACCCGACTCCGACCGGGAAATTATGCAAATCCTCCGTAACGGTCTGATACATGCGCTGCGCGAGCGACTTCTCGCGGGATTCCCGCACCGACTTGAGCATGCTTGGAAACAGGGCCATGAGGGACACGAGACAGAAACTGACAATGCCGACCGCGATCGCCACTTCAATCAGCGACATCGCACGGAGTGTTGAGTGGGAGACAATGCGCGCTTTCATCTCACAGGCTCCATTTCGCATTCTGGATAGCAATTGTCGCGGTGAAAATCCGATAGTCAACCCGCGGAGTGATGCTCTTCAACTGGTTCTCCCACGCGATGAGATCGCTGTCAAATTGTCCGGGTGTTTTGAACCAGTCCGCCCGGGGGACAAGGCCGGTGGGCTCGTTTGTCCCGTTGGAAAGCCGGGCGGCGGAGGCTTCGTCAATGACCACCATCAGGACCCGGATACGCGGAGGCAGCTGGTGCAATGTGTCGGGCTGAGACGTGTCTCTCGAGTCGTAGGAGTAGAGTGGAACCACTGTGCCGTCCGCCTCCGGATATTCGGCCATAAAAATCAGGCCAATGACGTTTTCGGCGAGCACGGCGGTATTTTTCATGGTGTTGGCGAGGTCGCCGCGAAACCAGTCCTTCTGCCCGGTGGCGGGGAGATAAACGCCGAAATCTTCGGACGGCTGGAGCCATTGGTAGAGACGGTAACGCGAACGGATGTTGGCCAAATTGTTCAGGAAGCCGGGGAGATCGGGCCCTTTGTCAAAGCGGACGAAATAGCCCATGCTGTTGAGCAGGAGAGGGAGGCGCTTGAGGCTGGTTTCGGACGAACGTCCCAGTGCGGCTTGGAAAAACACGGCATCCCCGGGATATCCCGAAGCGGAGACGCCCAGCAGATCGGAAGTGGGGCCGAGGATGAAGTGAAGTTCGGAGGAACGGCCATAACTGCGGTCTGCCTGGTTGGTCTGGACCTCCCAATACGTGTTGAGAACAGCTTGGGCGAGCGATCGGGAGAGGCTGTCGAAGGCGGCATTGGCGGCTTCGAATGTGGCGGATTGGTTGCGGTGCCTCAGCCATAACGAACTGGCGCCGCTCATCATGCTGGCGACCAATGTCAGGATGAGGAGGAAAACCGCGCAGGAAACCAACATTTCCAAAATTGTGAATCCCATTGGTTCCACATGGCAATGGGCAGGCAATCGGGGGTTTTTCGCGACCGGGCTGCGCGTTGACATCGTTATGGGGACTTGCTTATTCCCAGGCGTTCATGAAATCGGGGACGGCGGGAGCGTAATGGCATTGGCTCCGGGCTCCGCGCTCTGGGTGTGCGTGATGCCAAGAACGGGAATCGTAATCTTCAGGGGGCGGGCTTCTGAAAGCAGATTGTTCACCATGCATTTTCTGACATGGCCATTTTTCAGTTCCAGCGTGACGACCCAGCCGTCTCCGGCATGGAGCCCTGCAAAGGAGAGCGTGTGCCAGCGCTTGAGGTCGAGCCCGCCCAGAAGTTGCAGGTGGCCATCGATCTCGGTCGCAAGCAGGGTGTTCATGGCGAGTATCAGCGAGGCATGCCCCGTCGAAAACCAGTTGATGTAGGGCTCTCCGTGGTAGTAGATCCGCTCGGGGATTCCCCCGAAATAGTTGACGTGATTCAGATTGTGCAGGAAATAGGCCAACGCCTCGGGGCGCCCGATTTTTGCCAGGCATCGCACGACCAGATAGGTCGCCCAGGGAAAGGTTTTTTCCGCGTAGCGGTTGAGCCCATGGAAGTTGAATAAATCGCGTTCCGCGTCATAGTTTTCCGACATCCGACTGATGGTGGGAAGCGCGGCGGGATGGTTGGGAAACAAATCAAAGATCAGGGATCCCCAGTGCGGCAGCCGGCCACCCCGGAAGGACTGGAGCACGCCGTCGCCGTCCACATTGGCCGTCAGAATTTCCTCGATCCGTTGCATGAGCGAAGCGGGGAAGGCAGGTTTGATGCCATGCTTGTGGCAGAGGCGAAAATAGTCTTCCAGCGCTTTCAGCAGGATGGCAAATGTCCAGGTGTCGTAGAGTTTCGGATCGTCGGTGGATTCATCGATGCCGGAGAAGGCGAATTCGTGCTCCGTTGCGTCGCCGTGCCGCTCAAATTCTTCGATGAGAAATCGCAGGAGATCCTCTATGGCCGCAAGATCACCGCGGGCCGGCGGAGCGCCCAGATATTCTCCCAGCAAGCAAAAGCTTCTCGCCCAGGCGGCGTTGTTGTGGAATTGCCTCGATGGCGGATCATAGGTGGTGAAGGCGTGCAGATTGGCTGTCCATTCGATCCTGGCACCGGAGTTTCCGAGACGGGCGGCGAGCGCTTTTGCTTCCGGTAGAAGCCGCTTGATTTGCCCGGAGATCGCCCGGGCCTCGTTGACATTGCCGCAGTTGAGGAACGCTTCCTGGGCAAAGGAGGCATCCCAGAACATCACCCCCTGCCATTGATACGGCAGCAGGCCGACCGGCTGGTATCCCTGAGGGTGATGGTTCGCCTTGAGCATATACCGCGAGAGCTCGTAAACATACTGGGCGGCGGGGTCCGGAAGCTCGACGTTCGACTTGTTAAAATAGTTCTCCCACTCGAGGAGATGCCGCTCGCGCAAAGGTTCGATGCCTTCTTCCCGAAGCTCCTTGAGCAGCTTCGCGCTTGACTCCTCCGGATTGCCGCCCTCCCGGTCATCCTGAAAGGAAACCGCTCTCCAGAACCGCGCGCCGGTCACCACTGGCTCGATGATTTGTTCCATCTCCTCGTAGGCGAGTCCGGGCAGCGAACGCCGGTCGGTTTTCCGGATGCCGACTCCGCCGGTGAGCGAAAATGCCACGGCATTCAAGCCGGGCCACCGCTCGGTCATCACGACCTCGGCTCCGCTTCCCGAGCTGAGAATCTCGCACGCTTCCGGAGAAATGAGGGGGCGCATGTGGTTCTGGTGGTTCGGAGAGACCGTGCTGAGGGAGAACGCATAGCTCAGGCCGCAGGGTGGGGCGTGCAGCACCTCGATCTCCTGGATCAACACCCCGTTGGAACACATGTAGGTCTGCATCCGGAGCTCCAGACTCTCATATGAACGATCATCACGCTGGCTGAAAAATGTCGTGAGAGTTGCCGACTTGGGATCAAAATACTGCCTAACATCGCGCGGGACAACATAGTCATTATGCAGGCGCGGGCAGGCCGTGAATTCCCCAAGGCAGACCAACGGACCATAGACCCCGCAATCCGACGCAAGCAGGCGGCGGTCGGCCTTATACCAGCCCATGGCGTGGAGCTTGCTCAGCACGTCGGCTGAATACGGCGCGCGTTCCCAGTGTCCGTCTCCCGATCCGGATATATTGATCAGGGCGGCATCGCGGCCGTTCGCGAGATAGAAAGGGTAGTAACGCCGATCGGGAAAGCGTCCGCCCCAAGCTGTTCCATCAAAAGTCGGCGCTGCCGAATGGCGCGGCTCTCGCAGGGAAGTGCATTCCTTGGTTGATGCCACAGCTAGATCTTCCATCTCTTGAATTTCCTCCGAGTTCAATAGCATAGCGAATCAAACTAGAACGAAATGCAAAATTAACAAGTAAAAGTTTTATTCAAATTTGAGCAATCGGAGGCGACAAAAAAGCAAGGGAGAAGTTTTGGTGTAATGGTCGCGAGTGAGTTCTGCGCTCGACGTTCCTGCTTCCGCGAACAGCCCCTCCCGGCTGCCCGGCGCTCACGCTGCCAAATGATGTGTGGGAAACAACTTTGCCCGGTCCGCGCAACCTCCTCCGGGTCCCGTCATGGGCAGTTGCTCACTCTGATTGTTACGCGTCGAGCCAGCCTTCGACCGCCACCAGGGTGGTGCTGGGACCGCGATAGGTCTCATGGTGAAGGATTTTTTGCACCAGGCGGTCGACCGCGATTTGCCCCAGCCGCTCGAAGGCCAGGTTGAGACATTTATAGTGAGGATTGATCTCTCCGGCATCGGATTGCCTCAGCGTGTAGATCTCCAGTTGCTTCTCCTTCATCCAGCCTTTGGTGTGGAGAATTGAGGCGCAGGAGTTGGCGGTGACCACTCCCGGAATCAGGATCGCGGTGGGCTGGTTGCACAGCTGGGTGATCCGATCGAGATACTGAGGTTCGTGGAGGGCGAATTCCGAGCCGATGATCACGTGGTCGTCGTTGAGCGAGAACCCGTGGGTCTCCAACTCCTGGCGGACGCCCTGCAGGAAATGAACGTTGTGGAGGGAGGTCAGGTTGGCCGCGATATTCACAAAGTTTTTGTATCCCTCGCCAACCGCGCGCCGCGCCGCGAGTTTTCCTGCCTGAAACACATCAGCTGTGACGCTCGGGTGTTTTCCCGAGAGCGGGTTGGATCCGATGATGACAACCGGACTTCCCGTGGCGGCGAACGGTTCCACTAATTCGTCCGTGAGAAATCCCATTAAAAGGTATCCATCCGGGGTGGCACCGGTGGGCATGGTGACCGGACGCATCGGGAGGGTGGCGGGAAGCTGTTCGATGGCCAGATGGGTCTGCCACTCACGGCAGGCGTGGATGATCCCATGGGTGATCGGCGGGTAGGCTTCATCCTGGAGCGATTCGCCAATGAGACAGTAGCCAAAGTTGAGTGTGGTTTTGGTCTGGGGGGCTCCGTTTTGCTGTCCACCGGGCCGGTAACCAAGCTCGCGGCGGATTTGCTGGATCCGGCGCTTGCTCTCGTCGCTGATCGAGGGGTGATCCCGCAGAGCCAGCGAAACCGCAGAAACCGAGAGATTCGCCTTCTCTGCGATATCCTGCAGGCGTACTTTCGCTTTTTTCTTCATGCCCCTCAGATTCTCATACAATTTGTTTAAAAAGAATCTTTTTCCTTGAAATTTTAGTTGTGTATCGGGCTTCCAATTGGATCGAAAAGTTCGCTGCAAGTGTCGGCTCCGAAATCTGGAAACCATTCTCTCCGGCATCGGATTCATTCCGGGCGGGTTGTTTGCACTGCCATAGGTCTGTTCCTCAGCTGGCTGGGAAGGAGGTTCCGGGGGGGGCGGGATTCCCACGCAATCAAATAAAATTCTACTAAAATTTACTTGCATTTTGCGTGATTCGGTATGATATCCCAACCGCCGGACAAAGGACGACCACGAGGCTCCCAACAATCCCATTCATGAAGAAGCACCACATGTCCTGCAACATTCGCCAGCCTGATCGCCTTCTGGCGCGATCGGCGTCGGGTTCCCGTAACCCCCCGGTGAAATGCTGACCCCGCACGCAGCCGGTGGAAAGGTTCCACCCGGAGATGAGGTTCCGAAGCACTTCCACGCGGGCACGTTAGTTTACACGAAAGCGGGGCTTTTCACCCTCTTTACCTGGCTGCTATGGGGGGATTTTGCGTTCACGCTCATGGAGGCGGTGTGGGGACAGATTCTACCTCTCGAACTTCATTCGCTCAACGCGCCGAACATCCTGCTTGCGCTGGTCACGCTAACGATTCCGCAGGTCATCAGCTTCGTGCTCAACCCGATTGTGAGCACGATGAGCGACCGGTATCGCGGGCCGCGCGGGCGCCGGATTCCGTTCCTCATGTTTGCAACGCCCTTTGTGGCCCTGTTTCTGGTGCTCATGAGTTTTTCCCGACAGATCGGCGCTTTTCTCCATGAGTTGCTGAAATCCGGCGGTCTCTCCTGGCTCGACGCCAACTCTGTGACGATCGGGGTGATTTTCGTGCTGGTCCTCGGATTCCGCCTGTTCGAGCTCTTCATCAACACGATTTATTGGTATTTGTTCAACGACGTCGTTCCCGCAGTGTTGCTCGGGAGGTTTCTGGGGCTGTTCCGCGTGGTGGGAGCGGTCGCCGGCGCACTTTTCAACTTCTTCGTCCTCAGATTTGCCGAATCCCACGCCTCGTGGATTTTTCTGGGGGCTGGAGTGCTCTACGGCGTGGTTTTCTTCCTGATGTGCCTGAATGTGAAGGAGGGCGAATATCCTCCCCCCGACCCCATGACAGCCGGCTCCAAGTCGCCCTGGGCGTATCTGAAGACGTATGGGAAGGAATGCTTCAGCCACCGGATGTTTATCCTCGTTTTCCTCTCGGGCGCGATCTGGTCGTTGGCCAACCTGAGCGTTGGGCCATTCACGATCTTCTGGGCTTTGTCGCTGGGACTGACCCTCGACCAGGTGGGGAAAATCACTGCTGTCTCAATGGTCGTGACGGGAATTCTTTCGTATCCTGCGGGGGTGCTCGTGGATCGCATCCATCCGATCCGGGTGCAACTCATTGCCAAGGTCGGGATCTGCATCCTGGCACCGGTCAAGCTGGTCTATCTCTTTTTTGACTTTTCTCCCTCCGTGGTCTTCTGGATTTATATCACTATCACGGCGCTCGCCGTCCCGCTCGGAGCGATCTACACAGCCGCCGGACTCCCGATGATGATGCGCACACTTCCGCACGAACGCTTCGGACAATTCAGCTCGGCGGACGCCATGGTCCGGGCGGTTGCAGTGATCATTGGCAGTCTGCTGGCAGGATGCCTTCTGGACTTTGTGAAATCCTTTTACCCCGGCAGCGAATTTTACTACCGCTACATCCCTTTCTGGACGATCGTTTTCTGCACCTGCTCGTTGATTGCCACGTGGCTGCTTTTCAAGGAGTGGAAGAAACTCGGCGGGGACAAACACTACCGTCCGCCCTGCCCGGACAAACTCGAAGACCTCTACCAGCCTGACCCCTGACTGCTCCGGTTATTGTTTGGATTTGAGCATCTCCGGCGTGAAGTCCAGCACCGAGCCCTGCCGGCGGAGAATCTCCTGCACTTCCCCGACGGGGACCTTGCGAAGTTCGGCTCCGTGTTCGATGGCGGTGTGGGCAGCCACGCCGGCCGCCTGGCCCAGCGCCATCCACGTCGGCTCCATGCGGATGGATGAAAACGCCACGTGTGTGGTCGAGGCAGCGACCGGCACGATGAGGCCATTCAGCTTCTTGGGGATCATGATACGATAGGGGATCTGGTAGGGCCGCGTGATGCCCGTGAGCATCGAGAGGTAGCCTTCGAGCACCGCGTCATCGCCGGGCTGGCGTTTGCGGACGGGAAAACTGTCGATGGGAAACTCACCCACCGCGATGGCATCCCCGTGGCGGCAATCGGAAACGATGCCGGGCTGTTCGGTCAGATTCCGCTCGCTGAGGGTGAATTCTCCCACGAGACGGCGCGCTTCCCTCACATAAAGCTGAAACGGGAAATTGCCGTTGTCAGCGAACTCATCACGGCAGAGGCTGTATCTCCGGGCCAGTTCCCGTGACGTCCGGGGAACGGCTTCGTCGTTTTGAAGAAACCAAAGCAACCCGAGTGTGAGGTTGCGGATTTTTTTGCAGATGCGTTCGCGTTCCGCCCATGTCCCTTCGATGTATCCGTGATTCTCCTCAGCGAAGACAAACCCCAGCCCGCGGGGGCTCATGTTGACATCGGTTTTCTGGTTCGGGAGCGCGGCGATGGTTAGGGCGATCCGGGTCAGGTCGGCCTTGCCGAAGCGCCCCGAGGCGAGGTCATCGAGGTAGCCGAGATACCGCGTCCGGTCGTAGTCGGGTGGAGGCGTGACAAGCGGCACGGAGTTGGCCGGATCCGTCGTAAGGCAGAGCCGGTAGGTGTAGGCTGGGATGAGGCCGTCCCCCTCGCCGGTGCCGGCGGGGGCATTTTTCTGCCCCCGCCAGTCCAGATGGATGTTGCCGGCATGCGGTTCGCCGAACTCCTCCCGCGATTCGCGCCCGACCCGGAACTCCGCGCCGGCCGAGGCATAGACATCGCCCTCGTAAGTCGCATCGACAAAAACTTTTCCCCGCAGCGTGCGATGCTCCCCGGTCGCCCGGTCCCTGACGCGTACGGCAACGATGCGGCTATCCTGCACTTCGGCGTTTTCAAACTCACGGGATTTCAACACCGTAAGCGAGGGTTGCTCCGACACAAAACTCTCAAAGATTTTCTCCGCCACCGAGGGTTCGTAGAAATACCCGTCGCGGCACATTTTTGCGGGCTCCGAGGTTTCGCCGCCGCCGGTTGTTATGTAATGCTGTTTGATGCGGTCAACGAATTCGCGGAAGAACCCCTGGATAGCGGAGCGATGAGTGATGTCGCTCTTGCCCAATCCGCTCGAGGACATTGCTCCCAGATGGGGGGAATATTCCACAAGTGCGACCGAATGGCCGAACCGCGCGGCTGTCACAGCGGAGGCAATTCCACCAGGAGTGCCGCCGATCACCACCACATCGTAGTCATCGCCGGGGTTCGCGGCATGCGGATCGGCGGCAGCGATGTGGATCGCAAGGAACATGGCGACAGAAGCGGGGAGGGACTTTTTCATCGCGTCTTTCGTGTCAGTGATCCGCTTCGTAGCGGCCAACCGCCCGCGCGATCAGGCGCAGGCTCCGCTCCATGTCGGGGATGTCCTCGGAGAACGTGAGCAGGAAACGGCCGTTCGACAAACCTGTCTCCAGCAAGTCGAGTGCGTATTCGACAACGTTCCGATCGCTGGAATGAAAGACGCTCCCGGGAAAATTTGCCCAGATCACTTTGTCGCCCCACGCCGCCTGCGCTTCCGTCAGGCTCAGATCGCCCATTGGCGGGGGAGTGAACGCTTCGATAAAATCCAGATCGGTTTGGGCAATCGCTTCCTTCAACACGGCGAGTTGTCCGTCGAGGTGGATGCCATACCACTTACGGTGCGCATGCAGAACTTCGGCGCAGTGGTTGTAGTACGGCAAGCCGTATCGCATAAACAGATCCGGCGTGGTGGTGGACGCTGTGACGTTTTCCGCGCTCCAGATGATTTCAGCGGGTGACTGCGCGGTGATTTGCAGAGAGGTCTCGTCGGCGAGCGCCATTCCTTGCAGCAAGCGGTCCATTTCGTCCGGATAATCTGCAAACGCAAAGGTTGCGGCCTCGACGCCCATCCATTCGATATACAACCTTTGCAGAGGGGAGCGAGGCATCCTGCAGACGACTACGCCGTCTTCGCCCAGGCGTTCCTGTGCGCCCGTGATTCCCGCGTAGTCGGGATAATAGGCCGTGTCACTGGAGATGAATTCGAGCACACGCATGTCGTCCGCGCTCTTGACGGGATATTCCTGCACCCAGGTGCTTTCGTGGCCGACGACTTTTCGGCTGTGGAGATCGCCGACAGGGGTGTGGTGCGTGATGTGGCAGACAATCGAGTCCTTCTCCCAGGTCCTTTGTTCCTCGATCGACACGTGAGGCGTAATGCTCCGGCAGGCGGAAACCTTCTTTTCCGCGATCCCCATTCCCGCGTTGCGCATCTCGCGCTCCAGCGTTCCGGGCTGCAGCAAGGCGCTGTGAATGCTCCACGGCACCCTCGCGGGCTTCCGGCCACGGAATACAGCCAGAATGTCCTGTCTTGCGCTCATCGGCGTATTGGGTCATCAAACATTTTTGACAACCCTGTCCGTGGATCCGTGCCAGAAAGCGATTTCCTCCCGGTTCCATGTGTAGGCGATCGCCATCCCCGTTGCGGTCGGGATGATGGCCGGATAGGAAAACTCCCCGGGCCCTGTCTCAAGGTTCAGGCGATGCGGCCAACTCACCCCGTTGTCGTGGGAGAGCACCAGGGCCAGCGGTGTCCGCTGCAGTTCAAAGACCTCTGACCCGCTCGGGTTGAATGCCAGCGCCAGCGTCCCATCTGTGAGCCTGGCGACATCCAAACCCGTGTTCCCATGCGGCAGATCGGTCACCTCCACCGGACCCCACGTGCGCCCCCCATCGGCGGAGTCGCTCCGGCACACGTAGCCACAGGTGCTCCGCATCAGCATGTGCACATGGCCAGGCTCCGATTCCCACAAGGCGGGCTGGATCACTCCCGTTCCCTTGAATGCTGAGTGATCGAGCGGCACCAGTTCCCCGTGCACCCATGTCAGGCCCTCATCCTCGCTCCGATCCACGAGCACGTCCCAGCGTCCGTCTTCGGTCTCGACCGAGTTCGGTGCCAGCCAGGTTCCATCCTTCAGCACGAGCGGCTTGTTTTTTACCGGCCCATACGCGGGCTCGCCCGCTTTGCCAAGCGCCTGCGCTTCACTCCATGTGGCCCCGTCATCGTTGGAACACATCAGCCAGGTTCGCCAGTCGCGCGGGCTTGCCCCGGTTTTAAAATACAGCCGCAGGCTCTTGTCGGGTGCCCGGAAAAGAACCGGATTCCAATGCGCCTCCTTGGATATCTTCGCCGCAAGGCGGGGCGCCCGCCATCGTTTCTCTCGCCGCTCGGCCACCCAGATCCCGGTATCGGCATGCCCTTCGCCTGTCCCTGCAAACCATGCGGAGAGGAAGCGCCCGTTGCTCAGCCGCACCAGCGTCGCCGCATGGCATTTCCCGATCGGATGGGATGTCCCGTCGAATATGTGTTCATGGGCGAAAATCTCCTGACGCCAGTAGGCCCCGTAGTTCGAGAGGTCAAGCGTCTGTCCTCCCGCCTCGATGGCGGCCTGCAATCCTTTGATGTCGATGCCGGTCAGGTCGATGCCCCGCTCTATGCACTGCCGGGCCGCGTGGCCCGCGGCGAATCCCATTTGTGCCACCACCGCCATCACGCGAAACGCACTCATCGCCATCTGGTCCCCGGACGCGCCGCGCCCGGCAACCAGCAGGTTCTTCGCCCCTCTGGGGATCATCATCCGCAGCGGCAGGTGGTGCGGATCGAGCATGTCCGTGCAACCGACTCCGGCGCTATTGACTCCGGCGCGCTGCATGCGGTCCGGCCAATGATAATCGATGTGGTAGGTATTGACCGCGACGGCGTCCGGGAAGATCACCGCGCGCCGCGCCTCCTCCTCGGTCAGCAAATGCTCCCCGATGATCCGCCGCTCTTCCCGGATTCCAATGCTCCGCGATACCGACGCCAGCACATGCGTGTCGAGTCTGATATCCCGGTATCCATGCGTCTGCAGATAGTAAATCAGTCCGTGCATTTGCCGCCTCGCGAACATTTCCGCCTCCGAGCGGCTGCGCCCGTCGGCCGCATCGAAGCCGACCACCTTCATCTTGACTTCCACCTTGCCGCTCGGAAACCGGTGCAGGCTCGTCATCGGGATCTCATCGTCATTGCTCCACCGGGGACACCCGGCGGGCAGAATCGGCGTCACCTTCTGTCCCGTATCCCACATCGTGAAATACAGGCTCATGGGCAGTTGCTTGTTCGCGCCTTCGTGAATTACCGGGAATCCCGTCAGACACGGCACGATGCACAGGCCTGAACAATCGATCACAAATCGCGGCGAGATTGTCATCAGGCCCCCGGCCGTGGAGACCGTTAATTCGCCGACCATTCCCCCGCTTGCCCGGGCATCCACCACCCGCGAGTGCAGCAGAACCTCGATCCCGCGTTCAACCACCATCTCCTGCAGGAAAAACGCGCACCATTCCAGATCATAGTCGCGGCGGTCACAGCAGGGGTTGTAAGGGGCGATCAAATCATGCTCCGCCAGCTTCGCTACAAGCTCCTGAAAGAGATCATTGACCAGCAGGGTGTCGCCGCAGAAGCCGGCCACGCCGCCGGCCGTGCCCTGCCCGCCAAGCACGTTGCTCGGCTCGATGATCAACACGCGGTTCGCAGCGGTCTTCGCCGCCAGGGCTGCCATCACGCCGGCCATCCCGGCACCCACCACCACAACATCTGCAACCTCAGCTTCGAGGGGCGTTTCTTTCATAGGAAGTGAAAATAGTTCAAGAAAGAGGATGAGGCGACAAGGATATTTGAATGCGTTTAATAAAAATTATACTGAATATGCATTATTTCATTGTGTTTATTCGGAATAGATTGCCGCACTTCCGCCTCTTGTTGTCCGACAACAAGCTTGGCAGCCACGACGATTCAATCCGCTTTATTCAAGAGTGAACAAATGTCTTGTACACAGGTGCATGACTAAATGCCCGCCATGACATTTCCCCCGCATACGGGGAGGTAGGCTCCGGTGATGAAGCTCGCCAAATCTGAGGCCAGAAAGGCCACCGCGTTGGCGATTTCCTGATCGGTCCCCCGGCGGCCCAGCGGAACAGTTTTTTCGTAAGCCTCCTGTCGCTCCGTGCCTTTTTCCCGATCGTTTGCGCTGATCGTCCAGCCCGGTGCCACCTGGTTGACTGTGATCTGGTATTGGCCCACTTCCCGGGCAAGAACCCGCAGCATGCCGTCCATCCCTCGCTTGCCGGCGACATAGGCGGATTGTGTTGGGAGATTCTGCATCGCGCACTCCGTATTGATCGCGATCACCCTCCCGGATTTTCTGGCGATCATGTCCGGCAGAAAGGCTTTTGCCATGAAGACATTTTGCAGGACACAGCTCCGGAACTGGCTCTCAAAATCGTCCGGTGACTGCTCCAGAATCGTTTTCCACTCATATTGAGCCACCGCATTGTTAACCAGGATGTCGGCGCTACCCAGTCCGTCCCGGATCGCGTCCCGCATTTTGAGCACTGAGGATAGATCTCCGACATCGGCTTGGAACGCCATCGAGCGGACGCCCAAATCCTCGAGTTTCCCGCACATTTCTAACGCTCCGGCCTGATTTTGCAGATAGTGGACGGCCACATCCGCACCGCATTCGGCCAGCGTCCGCGCCATGACCCGTCCCAATTGTCCGGTTGCCCCTGTCACCACGGCCACTTTTCTGGATAAATCAATTTTCATCTGAATGGGATCTGATCGAATGGAGGCTGCCTCGGTCCGGGGTCTTCTTCACCAAAATCCTGGCTCCGATGCTGGTCGAATACAAACGGAATGTTCAGGTTATCGGGAGGGAATGGCATTGTGGATTGTTGGCGCGGCTCCTGCTCTTCCTAAAAGAAATAGTCGACACGACTCAAACTCTACTAAAAATATGCGCAAAAATTTATTGAATCCCGTAAAATATTCCTTGCAACCCCTGAGATCTCGCAGCATGGTAAGTGCATCTGCAGCGGCCATGCCAATCCCCAACATGACTACGTCTATGAAAAACCCTCTCATTCTCCGCAACCTGACTCGTCCGGCTGCTGCCGGATTCTGCCTTGCAGCCGCGGCTGCGGCAACCTTACTCGTCGGGCAATCCGCCCAGGCGGCATCCTCAAATTGGAACGTGGATGCAGCTGGAAATTGGAGCCTGAACACCAATTGGGCTGGCAGTGTGATTCCCGGTGCGACCTCGGGCACGACGAGCACGGACGTCGCGACGTTTGACAAAACTCTCACTGCTCAACGCACTGTTACAGTGGATGCGAACCGGAATATAGGCGGGATCACTTTTAATAATGCGGGTGCTTTCAGATACTTGCTTTCCGGCGGTAGCCTGCTGCTGAGCAATGGCGGGGTCATTCAGACCGCCAGTGGAAATGCCGCTCAAGTTGATACGATCAGTTCAGCAATATCAATTCAAGGCGTTAACGGAGCAGGAACCTTCACGTCGGGAGCCACCCTGTCGACAAGTCTCTTGAGTATCGGTGCGGTCACAGGCGTTTCCACGGCGGGCAATACCACAACTCTCACGCTCAACGGCTCGAACACTGGTTCGAATTTGGTTACTGGTGTCATTGGGGATGGCGGGGCGGGCGGCAAACTTGCTGTCGTGAAGTCCGATGCTGGCAAGTGGGTTCTCAGCGGCGCCAACACCTACACGGGAGCGACAACGATTAACGCGGGTTCATTGCAATTGGGTAACGGCAGCACAACGGGCACACTCTCAACCGGCAGCACCATTACCGTTAATGGCGGCGTATTTACTATCAACCGTACGAATGCCGTTGTCCAAGGCACCGATTTTACCGCAACCGGCATTAGCGGCGCCGGTGGATTGACGCAGGCAGGTTCTGGAACGACCACTCTTACCAGCGCGAATAGCTACACCGGCACTACAAGCGTCACGGCAGGTACTTTAGCGCTCAGCGGGGCCGGGACCCTCGGTGGGACGACCGCTTCACTTTCGGTCAGCGGAGTGTCCACCATTTTGGATTTGGGAGGAACGTCTCAGACCGTGGGAGCTGTCACTCTTACGGGGGCGGCCAGCGCCACTCCCAGCACGATCCAAAACGGTTCCATTGCAACAAACGGTGGCTATACTGTTACCTCTGGGAATAATTCCACAGCGGTCATCAGTGCAAACCTCAGTGGAAACTCGGCTTTGTCTTTCACCGGTGGTGCTACATCCAGTTTTCTGCTTCTTTCTGGGACCAACAGTTATACGGGGGGAACCAACCTCAATGCAGGTATTCTCGCGGTGGGAAGTGACAACGCATTGGGCAGTGGAACGCTGACGCTTAACACCACCAACGTTACGTCCGGTCTTCAAAGCAGCGGTGGTTCCCACACGATTTCCAACGCTGTGACAGCCGCCGGCAGTCAGGTCAATGTTCTGATTTCTTCGGGATCGAATGACCTGACCTTTTCGGGGCTGATCACGAACACGCAAGCTGCGGGGCGCACCTATACAGTAAATAATTCCGGGCTGACGACCTTTTCCGGTGGCTTGGTGCTGTCAAGCGTTGCACTGTCCAGTGCGATCCACATCTTCACGGGCAGCGGCAACCTCACGATCAATTCCACAATCTCGGATGGCCTGAACTCCGGCGGGAAAATCCAGTATAAGGGCTCTGGTCTTCTCATCCTTTCCGGGGCGAACACGTTCGGGGGAACCGTCGAGGCCACGGGGGGAGCTGGCACGATCAGCTTGCGGAATGATTTGGCTCTGGGCGCAGCCGGTGGCGGTAACAATTCAGTCGGTGCCGGAACCACTTTCGAATTTCAGAATAATATTTCGATTGTCGGTGAGACGGTCCTTGTCAGCGGTGTCGGAGTGGGTGGCAATGGCGCACTTCGCAACATATCCGGAAATAATTCCTTTACGGGCCTTGTGGCTCTGAGCGCTGATTCGACGATCAAATCCGAGAGTGGTAGCCTGTCTCTCTCCGCCGCCAGCTCGATTACACTGGGTGGAACAGCTCTCACTCTGGATGGCGCTGGCGACATTAATGTTGCGGGCGCAATCACGTCCGCCTCAGGGGGGCCTGGCACGCTAATCAAAACCGGCACCGGCACAGCGACGTTCTCCGCAGCGAGCACCTACACTGGTGCCACGACGGTCAACGCCGGAACGCTGGTGATTTCCTCCACAGGCAGCATCAGCAATACCAGCGCTGTGACGGTGGCTGCCGGCGCGAAACTGGCGTACAACAGCAGCACGGCGCGCACGGGGACGGTCACGCTGAACGGCGTGGACGCATCCAACCGCGCCACCCTTGGCGGCACGGGCACGATCAATGCGGCGCTCACGCTCAATAACATCGGCGACACGTTATCGCCAGGCAACAGTCCCGGCATACAGAACTTCGCCACGGGACAGACGTGGAATTCGTTCACCTACCTCTGGGAAACCAACAACTTCACGGGTACGACAGCCGGCACAGACTTCGACCGGATCACGATAACTGGAAGCCTCAACCTCACCGGCGGCTCCGGGGCATATGGTCTAGATTTGCACTCTCTCACGGCAGGCAACTTGGCGGGGAACGTGCCGAACTTCAGCGAGGTGAATACCTCGTGGACGATCCTGACCACGACGACGGGTATTACGGGGTTCAATGCGGCAAACTGGACGATCGCGACTGGCAGCTTCACAAGCAGCCCGGCATGGATTGGCACATTTTCGATCAGCCAATCCGGCAACGATCTAGTCCTCAGCTACGCAGTGCCGGAACCATCGACATGGGCGCTCTTGGCATTCAGCCTGACAACGGTCATGGTCCTGCGCCGTCGCAGAAGCTAGGAGTTTCGGAATAAGATATAGCGGAAGCCATTGCTGGAGGGCGCACTCCCCGCGAATGTCACCCAGGTAGGGTCTGGCCTCTGGACAGACCGCAGGCATCCTTCGATTCGACCTTTGCGAATGGAGAAATGCTGATCTGCAATGCTCAGTCAATGTATGGTCTTTGGTGAAAATTCAATCTGCGGAAATTCAGTTAACCCGAATGCTGTTCACATTAGAACGGGGCGCGGGCATCCTGCCCGCCATCGTTCCTGTTCGCGGGCGGGACGCCCGCGCTCCGTTGGGTGCAAAGTTGCAGTTAACCCGCGACAAAACCTTCTGCGGAATCCATGAGAGTTCTTGTCATTGGCGGGACCGGTCTGATCAGCGGTCCGGTTGTCGGGCATCTGGGGGCCCGGGGCGCGGAGGTGACGATTTTTCACCGGGGCACGACTCCTTGCGCGGAGAACTCCGCCGTTGCCGAAATCCTTGGTGACCGGTCCGATCGCGCGGGTTTTGTCGAAAGGGTTCGATCGGCGGCACCTTGGGATTGCGTGATCGACATGATCGGCGGGGTTCCAGCGGATGCCGAAAGCCTGATCGCTGCGGCCCGTGGAGCCCACGTGATCTTTTGCAGCACGACGACCGTTTACGGGCGTCCGTTTCTGCGGGTTCCAGTGATCGAGGAGGGGGCGAAACTGGCGCCGCCATCGCCCTACGGGGAAAATAAACTCGCCTGCGAGCGGATATTGCGCGAGGCCGAGTCCCGTGGCGAATGCGCGGTGACGATCGTGCGCCCGGCCCACATTTACAACGAGCGCAGCCTGATGCTCCACAGCCTGGGGAATCGGACCTCTCATCTGGACCGCATTCGCGCCGGGCGGCCCATTGTTGTGCATGACGACGGGCAGGGGGCGTGGTC
>CAZRIL010000052.1:0-6220 GCA_964600115.1 uncultured Chthoniobacter sp.
CCTGAACGCAATTCACTGCCAGCGTTGTCGCGAGCGGTCTTTTCTTCATCGAGTGGAGCCGTTCAAGCGTGAGCGCCAGGATGAAGCCGCCAATCCGGTTGTCCAGCGCCCGGCCGACAATGTGGTCCCCGTGAAATTCCGTGGACGCGGAATCAAATATTGCCGGATTTCCGACCCGGACACCCAGCTTCCTGACTTCGTCGGCGGAGCGGGCCCCGATATCGACAAAATGGTCCTTCCATTCAGGAATTTTGTCCTTCTCCGTGTTTCTAAGATGGATTGCGGTATTTCCAATGATGCCCGGAACCAGCCCCTTCGAGCCGAAGATTGTAATGCGGCGGGCGGCCACGAGCGTTCTATCCGAGCCGCCGATGGGGCCGATCGAGAGGAATCCCTTCTCATCCACATGCCGCACGATAAAGCCGATTTCGTCGGAGTGAGCCTCGAGCATGACCCGGGGCGCCGACTTTGAAATTCCAGTCAACTCGGCCCACGCATTGCCGTAGGCATCGGTCTCCACGCGGTCGGCGACCGGCCCGACCATGTCCATCCACTTTGCTTGTCCGGCTTTCTCCCATCCCGAGGGGGAGGGGGTTGCCAGAATATCCAGAAGAGTTTCCCTGTTCATCCCCCCAGTCTTGCAGGCTCCCGTTCCTGTTCAACAGGAATCCGTTGCATCAAGCCGGTTTGAAAAGAACACGACGGTATGTTGACAGGGGGCATTTGCCTCAGCATAGTCCGGCCCCGCCTATCAGCGGCTGACCCTATGGATAAAATTCGTAATATTGCAATCATCGCCCACGTTGACCACGGGAAGACCACGCTCGTCGACCAGCTTCTCAAGCAGGCGGGAACATTCCGTGCCAACCAAAAGACCGAAATCCGCATGATGGATTCCATGGATTTGGAAAAGGAAAAAGGCATCACCATCCGGGCGAAGAACGCGGCATTCCGGTGGAACGGCTACCACGTCAACATTGTGGATACTCCGGGGCACGCGGACTTCGGCGGCGAAGTCGAGCGGATCATGAAAATGGTGGACGGCGTCCTTCTGGTCGTCGACGCCTACGACGGCCCGCAGGCCCAGACAAAATTTGTGCTCCGCAAGGCGATGGAGAACGGCCTCAAACCGATCGTGGTGATCAACAAGATCGACCGCGAGAACGCCCGCCCGCACAAGGTGCTGGACATGGTGTTCGAGCTCTTTCTGGAACTCAACGCCAGCGATGAGCAACTCGATTTTCCCCATATCTACGCGAGCGCCCGGGACGGCTATGCCAAGCGCGAACTCGTGGACCCGAGCGACACGATGACGCCGCTCTACGAGGCGATCGCCTGGCACATCCCGGCCCCGAAAGCCTCGGATGCCGGTTTTTTCCAGATGCTCGTGTCGAACCTCGACTACAGCGACTATCTGGGACGAATCGCTTACGGCCGGATCATCAGCGGTTCGGTCAAAGTCGGCCAGAGCATCGTCTGCATCCATGCGGGCGGACGCAAGGAACGCGGCAAAGTGACCGCATTGTTTGGCCATGAGGGATTGGAGAAGGTTCAGATCGAGGAGGCATTCTCCGGCGATATCATCGGCCTGACCGGATTCGAGGAGGTCTTCATCGGCGAAACACTCACCGATACCGAGGACCGCGAGGCGCTGCACTTTGTGGACATCGATCCGCCGACGATCGCGATGAAAATCTGCGTGAATGATTCTCCTCTCGCGGGGCGTGACGGCAAACTCCTGACCGCCCGTCAGATCCGCGACCGGCTGATCAAGGAAACCCGGACGAACGTCTCGATCATGGTGAGCGACACCGATATCGCCGGACATTTTGACGTCAAGGCCCGCGGCGAAATGCAGATCGCGATCCTTGTCGAGCAGATGCGCCGTGAAGGGTTTGAGATTCTGGTTTCACGGCCGGAAGTCATCTTCAAGCGCGAGGAAGACGGCACGCTTCTCGAGCCGCTGGAAACGCTATACGTGGATGTCCCCACCGACAATCTCGGCGACATCCTGCAGTCGCTGGCCTCCCGTAAAGCGGAAATCACAAGCATGGAGCACAAATCCCACAGCGTCCTCGTCGAGTGCACGATCCCGACCCGCGGACTCATCGGCTTCGAAACCGATCTGGTAAACGTGACAAAGGGGCACGGTATCGCAAGCCACCTTTTCAAAGAATACGGAGCCCACAAAGGGGACATCCCGAGCCGGAACAATGGAGTCCTCGTCTCGATGGAGGGCGGCATCAGCATGGCCTACGCCTTGGATACGATCCAGGAACGCGGACGCCTCTTCATCGGACCCCAAGAGGAAATCTACGAGGGGATGATTATCGGCGAAAACGCCCGTCCGGATGATATGCCGGTTAATCCTTGCAAGGCCAAAAAGCTCACCAACATGCGAAGCCAGGGGGATGGGAAAGGAATTTCCCTCCAACCGCCTCTCGTGATGAGCCTCGAGCGATCGCTCGAGTATATCGCCCCCGATGAGTATGTCGAGGTGACGCCGAAATCGCTGCGTCTCAGGAAAAAGCTTCTCGATGCCAACGCGCGCAAACGCGCGGCCAAGAGCTGATAGAATGCCGCCGTTGCTGTAGTGGCGGTTCTGCCAAGTGCCCTTGGCACAGTGGCCACTAAAACCGTTATCCCTCAGCCGCCACGCCCAGAGGGACAGCCGATTGGCTTGCTGAGGGGACCTTGTCCGCCACGATCTTCACTCTTCGTATCAGCCAGATGCTTAGAATGCTTGTCGCCGCGGCAAGCCAGCCGAGCCAGCCAACGTGCAGCAGCCCGGATGATGTCTGCACGACCACCCGTCCTGCCAGCACGGCCGCCAGCCCGCTGCAGATATCGCGCGTGCAGGCGGTCAGGCTCATGAAAGCACCCCGGCTTACGGATGGGACAGCCGATGTGAGGACGGCCTGTGCGGGCACGTAGCGACCGCTCGCAAAAACAAAGAACAGGCCGGTGATGACCAGTATGGCAGACACCGGCATCGGGCCAACATGGGTGAGAAGCATAATGATTCCAGCGGCCACCACGACAAGAACCGTGAACACCCTCGCTCTCCCGAAACGGTCCGACAGCCTGCCGATCAGGGGAGCCGTGATGATGGTCAGAACACCTCCGACAATATAAACCAACGGAAGCCTTGTTTCCGGATAGTTCAAATTGAAGACCAGGTGCGGTGACAAGAACGGGATGATCGTGAAGTGGCCGAAGACCAATGATACCATCAGCAGAATTCCCCTCCAGGCATTTGGATTCGACAGCAGGGTGGCAAAGTTCTTCAGGGAGGGTGGAGGACCTCCCAAAAGGTGACCCCGGACGTGCGGCAGGCGGAGCATCAAAAGGAGTTCGATGACCAATGCGATTCCAACGAGCAGATAGAATGGGGTTTCCCAACGGAATCTCTGGGCAAGAAACAAGCCGAACGGAACACCGAGCGCCGCAGCCGCGGAGAATGAGGTCATGATGATCCCCATGGCCGCACCTCGCCGCTCGGATGGAACAAGATCGCCCACGATGGCCAGAATTGTCGCGTTGGACACGCCGCCGAATGCTCCGCAGATCGCCCGCGCAAGCAGAAGCTGCCCGACGGATTCCGACGCCGCGCAGGCATATGTCCCCGCAATAAATCCCGCGTAGCAAACCAGAAGAACCCGCCTCCGGTCAAAGCGGTCGATAAAAGGAGCTGTGAGAAAACCGATGACTCCGGCCGTCATCGTATAGGCGGCAATCAGCAGGCTGAACTCCGACGCAGAAATGGAGAGCTCGCGCATCAGCTGCGGCCCCAGCGGCATCATGATCATGAAATCCATGATGTGCGTGAACTGGACCATCGCCAGCAGCACAAGGAGAGGCTTTTCGGGAAGGAATGACTTGGGGCTGGCTGGCATTGTCAGGCTTTTGGGAGTTTCGGGCAGATCGCCACAGCCATCGCAGATCCCGGGATTTTAAACAAACGGAATGCACCCGCTCCGTCGTTTTCCACCCATAGCTAGAGGAGGGGGGACAACATAAAGCGCAGCCTGACCGAGTGGCCGGGCTGCATGGAACATCGCAAGCGGTCTATCTGGCGACCGCCACTTTCACGCGTTTGAGCTGGCCGTGGTTTTTGATCTGGACACGTCCGCTTTCGAAAAGATCGACCAAGGCTGCAAGGGTTTCCTTGCTGTCGCGGGCACAGGAGCCGACGATAGAGACGAGATCGCCCAGCGAGTAGTGGCTGCGATTGATTTTGCGGTAATAGTTTTTCATACCTTTTGTTACCGGCTTAGACACGCCACGGGCTGCCGCCGTTCAAATTCTCTTGGCCAACTCTTCCCACCTTTCGTAAAGGCGTGCGACTTCGTTCTTTGTCTCGGCGAGCTTTTCGACGAGGGCCGGAGCTTCCGCAGCCCGGGAGACGAAGAACGCGGGATCGTTAAGAGTGGATTCCATTTCCTTGACCGAGTTTTCCGCAGCGAGAATCGTTTCCTCCATCCCGTCGAGTTCCTGCTGTTCCTTGTAGCTGAGCCGCTTTGGCTTTGGTGCGGGCTTTGCCGGCGGGGGGGGAGGCGGGAGCGCCCTGAACGACGATTGCGCCTGCTGGCTGCGCGCCTTTTTCTTCTCGAGGTAATACGAATAGTTGCCGGGCTGGACGAAAACGCCGCCATCCTCGAAGGCCACGATCTGGTCACAGATGCGGTCCAGAAAATACCGGTCGTGGCTGACGACAAGGATCGTGCCATCGAAATGTGCGAGCGCCTCCTCCAGCATACGGAGGCTGGCCAGATCGAGGTCGTTGGTGGGTTCGTCGAGTATGATGACATTGCCGCCGCGGCGGAGCACTTTCGCGAGGAGCAGGCGGGCGCGCTCGCCGCCGGAGAGCTTGTCCACGCGTTCTTTCACGCGCGATTCGTCGAAGAGAAATCTGCGCAAGTAGGATCGGGCGGTAAGGGTTTGTTCACCGAATGCCACCATCTCGCCGGAATCGGAGACCTCGTCCATGACAGTTCCCTTGCCGTCAAGCTGCATCCGGGATTGGTCGATATAGTTGAACACGACGCGCTTTCCGACGGTGGCTTTTCCTTCCGTTGGTTCCAACTCTCCGAGGCACAGCTTGAGGAGCGTGGTCTTTCCCACTCCATTCCTTCCGACCACCCCTGTGCACTGCCCGGCTCTGAGCGACAGGTTCAGATTCCGGAAAAGCCACCTTCCGGTCCCGCCGGCTCTGACGCCTGCTCCGGCAAGCTCGACGGCGGTATTTCCGATTTCCGGCGCAGGAGGAATGAGGAGATCCATTTCACGCTCTTCGGGCGGAGCTTCCATGCCCGCAATCTGGTAGAACGAATCCAGCCGGTTTTTGGATTTTGACCTTTGTGCCCGCACTCCGGCGCGCACGTATTCCAGCTCGGCGCGGAGAAAGCGCTGGCGCCTGCGCTCCGACTGCTCCGCAATTTGCTGGCGGAGGGCCTTCGCCTCCAGAAACGCGGTGTAGTTTCCCGGATGGGAAAAGGCGCGGCCATCCGAGATCTCGATGATCCGCGTGGCGATCGTCTCCAAAAAATACCGGTCGTGGGTGACAAAGATAAGCGCGCCGGGAAATTCGCGCAGGAAGTCCTCAAGCCAGCGGATTGTCTCCGAGTCCAAGTGGTTCGTCGGTTCGTCGAGAAGGAGAAGATCCGGTTGGGAAGCCAGTGCTCTGCAGAGGGCCACCCGGCGCTTCTCTCCACCCGAGAGCGGCCCGACCAGCGCATCCAGCGGGGGAGCCGCCAGCGAGCCGGCCTCCGCGCGGATCCTGGTCTGAAGGTTCCAGCCGTCCGCATGCTGGATGAGCTCCAGGAGGTCGTGCAGTTCATTCTCATGCCCGTCACCCTCCTCGTATCGCCGCATCCACTCCACGAGATCAGCCGCACCCGCCTCGATGTTTTCGAGGACGGATTTCGAGCCATCCAACTCAAACTCCTGCGGCAGATAGCCGACGCGAACACCGCGCCGCAGCGAGATCTCCCCGGAATCCGCTTCCGTCTCCTTCGCCAGAATCTTGAACAGGCTGGTCTTTCCGCAGCCGTTGCGTCCGACAAGTCCGACCTTCTCGCCGGGGGCGACGGTGAGCGAAACTCCCTTGAGCAAAATCTGGTTGCCGTAGGCAAGCTTGAGGTCCTTAGCGGATAACAGAACGGATGACATGGTTCTATTCGTAGAGGGCATTTTCCGCATGTAAATGCCGGCTCGAATA
>CAZRIL010000052.1:6320-33720 GCA_964600115.1 uncultured Chthoniobacter sp.
AAGAAGTCATTTTCGTTGATAACGGGTAGCGATGAGCGATTTTCCTTCGCCTGAACAGCTGCAGCAAAGACTCCAGGAGTTCTTGAAGTCCGGATTTGCGAACCCGGCCGCGGAGGCGGACCCGGCCGGCCCCGACCCGGTTGCCACGGATGGGAGCGCGAAGGATCCGATACGGGATTTTGCGCTGACCCCCCGTGAAATCAAGAAACACCTCGATCGCTTCGTGATTCGTCAGGACGATGCGAAGAAGGTTCTCGGGATCGCGGTTTGTGACCATTACAACCATGCGCGGGAAAGCCTCGCGGTCACATCCGATGAGGCCAGGCTGGAATATGCGAAGCAGAACGTGATCCTTGTCGGTCCCACCGGAGTCGGAAAGACCTATCTTGTGAAGCATGTCGCCGACCTCATCGGGGTGCCGTTCGTGAAAGCGGATGCGACAAAGTTCAGCGAGACAGGCTACGTGGGTGGAGACGTCGAGGACCTGGTCAGGGAGCTCGTGCACAAGGCCGATGGGGACCTGAATCTGGCGCGATTCGGAATCATCTACATCGATGAGATCGACAAAATCGCGAGCATTGGCGAGATGGCCGGGCGCGATGTCAGCGGCCGTGGTGTCCAGACAGCCCTGCTCAAATTGATGGAGGAGACCGAGGTCCCGCTGCGCAGCGCGAACGACCTGCAGGGGCAGCTGCAGGCGGCGATGGAGTTTCAGAAGCGCGGCAAAATTCAACGCGAGTCGATCAACACGCGGCACATCCTTTTCATCGTCAGCGGGGCATTCGACAAGCTGTCCGACCGGGTTGCCCGCCGGTTGAAGGCGTCCAGCATTGGATTTGGAGCCGACCCCGCGATCCAGACGGAAGATCCATCCAAACTGCTGAGGCTGGCCGGCACGCGCGACTTTGTGGACTACGGGCTTGAGCCCGAGTTCATCGGCCGCCTGCCCGTCCGGGTCGTGTGCGAGCCCCTGAATGAACGGGACCTTTTCGATATTCTCAAGCAATCCGAGGGGAGCCTGATCCGCCAATACGAGCGGGCCTTCAAGTCCTACGGGATCGAGGCGGTGTTTTCTGATGACGCTCTTGTCCTCATTTCGAGCCTTGCAGCCCTTGAGAGCACCGGTGCCCGTGGCTTGCTGACGGTCTGCGAACGGCTGCTCAGGGATTTTAAATACGAATTTCCCGGATCCGGGGTGAGAAATTTTGAGATCACCCCCGAGGTCCTCAACCATCCGGACGAGGCGATCCAGCGCCACCTCGAAGCCGGCGAGGTCGAAATCCGGAGCGCGCAGCGCCTCGTGATCGGGCAATTTGCCGCAAGGTTCGGGGAGCAGCATGGGTTGGTCCTCCGGTTTGAGGAGGAAGCAGTCATCCGCCTTATGGAATTGGCCGTCGAAAAAAGCATTCCTGTGCGTGACTTGTGCGAAAGTCTGTTTAAAGATTACGAATTCGGGCTAGGCCTGATCCGCCGCAACAGCGGACGCTCGGAGTTTTTGATCCCCGCAGGTGCGGTGGATGCTCCCGATCGCGTCCTGAGCCAGTGGGTCGTGGCCTCCTATCGCGACAATTCATGAGATATCTTAAAGCCACTATTCTGATCGGGACGGTTTCGGCCGTCCTCGTGCTTGTCCTGTATGCCACGGGCTGGCTGACGAACACCCTCGATCTCGTCTCCCTCCAGGCCTACAAAATGAAGAAGCCGATGGTGACCCAGCAGGGGGTGCATGTGGCGCTCATTGCGATCCTTGCGTTTGCCGCCGCCTGGACAACCGTGGATATCACGCGGCCCGTCCTGAAGGCGATTGTGGCGTTGGGGGGGATGATTTTGCTGCTGACCGGGTCCATGGTCCTGGCGCTTTACAATGTCTTTTTCTCGCCGTTCCCTTCGATCTTCGCGATTTTCACCAGCTTCTTCATCGGCTTGGCCTACGGGCGCACGGGAAGCGGTTCCCGGAAAAAAGTCATGGAGCGCCTGTTCGGGCAAAGGCTTTCCCGCGGGGCATTCAGCGAACTAGTGAATTCCGATACACCGCTGGATTTTCCAGGTTCGCTTCAGGAAGGAACTGTTCTTGTCGTGGCCGTTCACAATCACTCTGAGCTGATGGAGTTGCTCACGCCGCAGAACTATGCGGCGATGACAAATCTCTACCTGCGGACCGCGTCCGACTACCTGGTTGAAGTCGGGGGATATCTCGACGAGTGCGGCGGCGAAAGCGTGCGTGTGGTTTTCGGAGCGCCAGTTCCGGACGACCGGCATGCGGCGAAGGCGTGCCGGGCAGCCTTGGACCTTGCCGCCAGACTGGATGACCTCAACCGGGAATGCGATGCGACCTGGCAGAGGCGCCTCGACTTCAGGATCGGCATCAATTCCGGCGAGATGATCGCGGCCGCCTATGGGGGATCCCGTTTGGGGAGCTTCAGCGTTGCGGGTCCGGTGGTCGAATTCTCTCGCCGACTGTGCTCGGCTTGCGCCACCTACGGGTGCAGGATCCTCATTGGTCCAGAGACCTACGAGCCCGCAGCCGACACTCTTGAGGTCCGCCCGATTGAGGTTGTGAAATCCGCGGGGGAACGCCGCCGGGTCGAGCTCTACGAGATCCTCGCCCCGAAGCATGGCTTGTCTCCCGAGCGCGAGCGCAGCCGCAATCATTACTGGACAGGCGTCCTCCACTACCGCGAGCGCCAATGGGACAAGGCGATCGAGGAGTTTTCAAAGGCACGCATCACCGGAATTCCGGATTCCGTTCTGGATTACTACATCCGCCGCGTCGAACGCAGCCGGCGAGGGGAGGAGGAAGTTAACAAAGACCAGATGCTCCTCTTCAGCGCGGCCACGTAAGCAGGGAAGGCAGTGTGGAGGGCCGGGCAACGGAGGAGGGCGAGAGTTTAGAACAATCAGTAACACGATATGAAGACAATCCATTCCGCATTCCTCCTTACGCTCGCAACCTTGTGCTCCATGGCAAGTGTCGCTTCCTCCGCGGATCCGCAGCCAGGAGTCGCCATCGCCATCGTCTATGACACGTCGGGCAGCATGACCGGCAGCGTTCCGAACACAAGGAATCAGATGGAGGCCAAGTTCAAAATTGCAAGCGAGGCCATGCAAAACATTGTCGGGAAAATCGACGAATATGCTCGGACCCATCCGGTCGAGGCCACCCTGATCACCTTTCAAGGAACCCCCGTTCCCCTCGGAAAATGGAACCGCGCGGCCTTCGACATCTGGCTTTCGAAATTCAACAATCCCGCTGGAGGGACCCCGTTGGGTGAAGCCATTGGCTCTGCGTCGGATGCGCTTAAATCCTCCAAGCTCTCCCGCAAGCACATCGTCGTCCTGACCGACGGGGAATCGAATGGGGCAATCAGTCCGGAAACTGCGATCCGGGACATGAAAAAGCGGGAAGGAGCCGGGAGCCCGCAAGTTTATGTTGTCGCTTTCGATGTCAATTCCAAGGCGTTCGACCCCGTGAAGAAGGCGGGCTCAACAATTTTGCCAGCCAGTGGAAAGAACCTCGAAAGCGGGCTCCGCAACCTCTTCAGTGAAAAAATCCTCCTCGAGGAGGAGGAATAGGGCCACCCTTTGCAGCGAATAAACCAACCATAATCCCAGCATGTTCAAAGCACTCCACAGACTGTTCGTCTACCTCGGTATCCTTGCGGAAAAATCCACCGAAACCCAGGCGATCGACGAGGCCATGATCGAACGCGGCATCCGCGACCAGCGGGCAAAAGCCGATTCTGCCAATCACGCAAACGGGCAGATGAAGACCCAGATGCTCCTGCTCAAAGAGCAGATCCGCAGCGAGGAGCGTCAGGTGGCGGAATACACGGCGCAGCTCAAGCTGGCCGCACAGACCAACGATGAAGTCACCGGAGCCCACTATGCTGAGCTCCTCGACAACGTCCAGCAGGAGATCCTGCGGAACAAGGAGCAGATGGCGCAATACGATATTGTTTACAAAAACAACGTGCAGATTATCGCCACCTCGCTGAAAGAGATCGAGCGCTACCAGCGTGAGTTTGAAATGATGAAGGCCCGCGTCAAAACCTCCGAGGCCCAGAGAGGGCTCGCCGAGCTGGTCAAAAATTCCATCCAGGAACTTCAGGGCATGTCCGAAGTCGGCCAGGCGATGGGCCGCATGAAAGAACGGGCGGCGGCCGGTGAAGGTCAAATGACCGCCACCATCGACCTCGCGACAGCCATGGGAAAAAATATCGCCTCCGATCAGGCGGCCCGCAGCGCACGCGGGCGCGCTCTCTTCGAGCAGTTCAAACAGACCGGAACTCTCACCAACCCCGAGGTGACCACGGAAAGCAAGCCTGCCGAACGGCAGAAGGTCACCGAATAATTCAGCCGCCACCATCAACCAAAACCAAACACCATGACAAGCAAAGGAAAACTCCTTATCACGATCCTCGTCCTGGCCCTGCTGGGCTGGGGAATATTCCGCTGGAAAGACCAGCTTTTCCCGGAGCCTGGCAAGCCGCACACGGCCGGCGCCACAGCTGCTGCGGGAGCCACGGGTGAGAAGGCTGTTTCCGAGAAAATCGGCGACATGCAGGCCATTATCAGCAAGCTTCTGGCAGCCGACCGGGACGCCCAGGCTGTGGGGACATCGTCCATCCCTCCAGTCAAGGGGGTGAGCGCATATAAGCTCGAGCAGTTCAACGGCAAGCCGCTGGTCGTGTTTCCGATCAATGTCTGGCCGGGCTGGGCCCCGATCATCGTGGCTAACAACGGACTGGAGCCGAACGACCAGAGCCTGTTCACCAAATTCGGCTTCTATGTCAAGCTGACCATCGTTGATGACCCGGTGAAAAACCGCGACCTCTACGCGAGCGGCCAAACCCCGGTCATGTGGGCCACGCTCGACATGATCGCGCTCTTTGCGCCGGAACTCGCGAAGGATTCGCGCACGATTCCGAATGTTCCCATGCAGGTGGACTTCTCAGCCGGTGGCGACGGGGTGGTCGCCCGCGGGGATCTGCGCTCCATCAATGACCTCAAGATGGTCAATGGCGTCAAGAAGCGGGTGGTCGTCGCGCAGAACAGCCCGAGCCACTACTTCATCATGAGCCTCCTGCTCGACGCAAAAATCGATCCCGATGATGTTGATTTTGTCTGGGCCAGCGATGCCCCCGCAGCTGCGAAGATCTTTGTGCAGGACAAAAAAGCGGACGCCTTCGTGGGCTTCTCACCCGACATCTACACCATTTCCGACATGGATCCCTCCACCCACATCGTGCTCTCGACCGCCTCGGCCAACCGCCGCATCGCCGACGTCTGGGCGGCCCGGAACGATTTCGTCAAAGACCATCCCGACATCGTGCAAGGGCTCGTGCAGGGGATCCTGGAAGGGACCGACCTGGTCCGGAAAAATCCCGAGCTCGCAGCGGCGCAGCTCAGCAAGGCCTACGGGCTTCCGATCGATGACTGCAAAGCCATGGTTGGAAAAGACGGCGGCATTGCAACCGGTGACGCCCACCTGACCAATTACCGCGAGAACTCGAACTTCTTCTTCGAGCCGATGAACCCGGCCAATTTTGAGGTCATCTATTCCTCGGCAGCCGGAATTTTCAAAACGCTCGGGGCGATCGACACGATTGTTCCTGCCTCACAGGTCAAATACACGAAGCCACTTGAAGCGCTCCGGGAGACATTCAAAGACTCCCGCGACGTCTCCCAGCCGATGTTCAAGCCGGGGATGTCCTTCACCTCGCTGGAAGCCCCGACCAACCAGATCCTCAGCCGCTCGGTCAACTTCACATTCAAACCCAACAGCGCCGAACTCGATGCCGAATACGACGCGAATATCCCGAAATATCTCGATGAAATCGGCAAGCTGGCCGGAGGATTCGGAAACGCCTACATCGTGGTGGAGGGAAACACCGATGCTTCCCGTCGCGGCGTGGTTCCCGAGGATCTCGTTGTTCAGTTTTCTTACGACCGGGCCGATGCCGTGAAGAAGGCCATTCTCGCGAAGTTCAAATTCAATCCCGACCAGTTCAAGGTTGTCGGCAACGGATGGAAAAACCCGCTGGCCAACTCCACCGACCCGAGCAATCCCGAGCACAACAAAGCGAACCTGCGGGTGGAGGTTAAAGTTTTCCCGTTTGAGAGCGATTGACGCCGTTGCTGCCGGAAAAAGGAGCGCGGGCGTCCCGCCCGCGAACGGGATCGCTGAATGATGCCAACACTTCGAAGTAATCCGACTCTGCAGTTGATCAGGGAGAACGGGCGTCCCGCCCGTTTGGGCACTGACTCTGCAAGCGCAAGCCGATGTCTTTCACAGGCGGGACGCCTGTGCTCCCTGTTTTGCGCTCGATGCAATATCGTATCCATATTTCCAGGATTCGGTATGAACTAAAATGCTGGCATTTTTCCTGATCGCCCTTGGGTTTGCGTTCGCGCTGGCAGCGCTTGGCCGGTTTGGCGGCATGAGGGTCCGCAAGGAAGTATCGCATGCCGGCGGGCTCGCCCTTACGGCGATCTTCAGCTTCCTCATCCTCGGGTTCTGGTTCCTCGCAACCACCGGGAACCAGGTCGAGGACCGGATGCTGGCACCCCTTATTCTCCCGAGCCCGATGGAGGTGATCCAGGCATTCCCCCGGCTCCACTTCCATCAGGGGCTTGCAAGGGGAGTTCTCATCTCCTTCGAGCGCATTGCCGCCGGGTTTACTTTGGCGGCGATTACAGCCGTCCCGCTGGGCGTCCTCATGGCGTCCTATCCAAAGGTGGCGGCATTTTTCAAACCGCTGTCCATCGCGAGCGGCTATGTTCCCATTGTTGTTTTCATCCCGCTCTCGCTAGCCTGGTTTGGAATCGGCGAAACCCAAAAAGTCGGATTCCTCTTCATCGGCTGCTTCGTGGCGCTCCTGCCAGCCGTCATCCGCGCCATCAACGACGTGCCGAACGACTATATCAATCTCGCGACCACAAAGGGTGCGACGCAATGGCAAATCATCACCAACGTGCTTCTCCCGGTCGCAGGTCCCTCGATCTGGAACAGCCTGAGAATCGTTTACGGCATCGGGTGGGGATGGATTATCCTTGCGGAAATCGTGAATGGCGACCGCGGTATCGGCTACCTCATCTCGCTCTCCGAGCGGCGCGGCCAAACCTCATCGATCTACGCCATCATCCTAGTGATTATCGTCATGGCCGTGCTTTGCGACCAAGCCTGGCTGCGCATCGGAAGACGCCTCTTCCCCTACGTGGCCATCCAGGAAAAGTCCTGAAACCATGTCCGTTCCACCTGCCAACGAAGTGAAGAATCTGGTCTACACCACGGCTCCGCATGTGGTGGAGTTCAAGAACGTGACCAAATGCTTCAACGGGAAACCGGTTCTTGAGGACATTTCGTTTTTTGTCGAAGACATGCCGAACCAGGGGGAACTCATCACGGTTGTCGGGCAATCCGGCTGCGGAAAATCCACTCTCTGCAAGCTGATTGCAGGCTTGCAGCCCCACTATCCGCCCACAAAGGGCGAGGTGCTTTCCTTCGGGAAAGTGGTGGACGGGCCATCGCCGGACCGGGGAGTTGTGGACCAGCGATACTCGCTTCTGCCTCATCTCACCGTTCTCGGAAATATCGCGTTCGGACTCAAGCTCCAAGGGGTCCCACGCAGGGAGCGCGAGGCCCGCGCGGCCGAATGGATCCGGAAAGTCGAACTCGATGGGACCGCTGGAAAATATCCGTTCGAACTGTCGGGCGGGATGCAGCAGCGCGTTGCGATTGCCGCCACGCTTATTCTGCACCCGAGGGTTATCCTCATGGACGAACCGTTCGGAGCCCTGGATCCAAAAATCCGGATCCAGATGCAGACCCTCCTCATCAATCTTTGGAACGAGCAAAAATCCACGGTATTCTTTGTGACGCACTCCGCAGAAGAGGCCGTGTATCTGGGAGACCGGGTGCTTCGCATGCGGGCAAACCCCGGCTCGATCGCGGAGATCATCCCGGTCCCGCGCCCGGACAGACCGCTCAGCGTCATGCGCAAGGAGCCGGTCTTCCGCGAGCTCTGCGACCACATACGGGAGAAGCTGGAGAAACCGTGATGGGCATAAACTACTACAAGGAATTCGCCACTTCCAAAACCCACGCGGCTCTCGGCGTCGGGATTGCCGCCGCATTTGCCGCCGCCAATCCGCTGCTCCTGATGTGCGCGGCCGCGGGTTACATCCTCGGGTGGGTTTACCTCCCGACATCGAAGTTTTTCACCGCGCAGGTGCAGGGCAAGCTCGACGGGGCCGAAAAGGCGGCCCAGGCTGCCGAACTCGCGGGTTTTCAGACCCGCAGAAATGCCCTCCTGGAACGGCTTTCCGGCGATAACCGCGCACGATATGACAACCTGACAAAGACGTGTGCGGAGGTTGCGGGAAACACCCCCGGAAATGCCCTGATAAACGGCAAGCTCCAAGAGCTCCTCTGGACCTACCTCAAAATGCTTCTGATGCAGCAGGGGATCCAAACCTATCTGGCCGAGACGGATGAATCCGTGCTCGAACGCAACCTCGCCGATGTCGAGGAGGAGCTCAAAACCCTGGGCACCGACAAGCAGCGGCTTCGCTCGTCAAAGGAAAGCCTGAGAGACACGCTCTCGCAGCACCGCAAATCGGTTGCGGATGCAAAAGAAAATCTGCTCGTGCTCAACAGCGAGCTCACCCGGCTCGAACACGAAATCCAATTGCTCCGGGCGGACGCCATCGCCAACCGCAGCAGCGACGTCCTCTCCGCAAAAATCAACGCCAGCGTCGAAAGCCTCCAGCAGAGCAAATCCATTCTCCAGACAATGAGCAATGTCGAGGAACTCACGCTCGATATCCCCGCCCAGGCGGCGAGCCTCGACTTTGAAATTCCGGAAACGGTTCCCCCGCCGCTACCCTCCCGCACACGCACCCGAACCAGATGATCTCTCCCAATTGGACAAAAGAACTTGCCCGGGCCTGGAATGCCGGAACACATGGCGTCTTCATTCTTCACGGCAACATCTTCGACCTTTTCCCGATCGCCGAGGCCGACGGGGAGCCCATTTTCGTAAATCTCAAGACGCTTCTCGCCCAGCGGATATTCCCCAAGCGGCGGATGCTCCTCTTCTTCGATATCGCCGACGGGCTGACATTTTCCACCAGGGAGATGCAGGCGGAGTTCATGAAGTGGCTCGAGGTTCATGCCCAGGCCGCCGGAGTCCCGTTTCAGGCTCCCACGAAATTTGTGGATGCCCTCAAGCTGGTGCGGGCTTACTCCGCCCAGCACCGGGATGAGAAGATCAAGGACAACGAGACCACGGGGACCACGCTTGTCGTCGATTTTGCCGAGAAGATCATTCCCTCGCCGGCCGGTTCCCTCAGCGATTCCGAGCGCATGGCGGAAGTCGCGCTGCTCAAATTTGCCGCCAGCCATACCCAGGAGGATGCCGGTATTTTCCTCATCACGGAAACCACTGCCAACCTCAGCGAGACACTGACCAACAATCCCTATGTGTCCCAGATCCGGATCGAAATGCCGGAGGAGGCGGAGCGGGCGCAATTTCTAAACTCCAAGCCGCTGCGGAAATCCATCGGTGACACCGACACGAAATCCTGGTGCGGGATGGCCCCTGATGACATTGCCAAGCGCACGGCCGGGCTCAACCTGAGGCGGCTGCAAAACCTGATTGCCTGGGCGTTCCAGACGAAGACGCCATTCGACCCCGCTCATATCGCGCAGGGCAAAAAGCGGCTGATTGAGGAATTCTGCCAGGGACTCGTCACGTTCAAAGAGGCGGACCCGAAAAAGAATCTCGACCGTGTCGCGAACCACGAGGCCGCCAAGTCGAAGCTGAGGCAGATCGCCCAACTCGTCCGGGAGGGGAAGCTTCATGTCCTCGAAAAAGGGATTCTTCTGCCCGGGCGGATCGGCGTCGGAAAAAGCTACCTCGTCGATTGTTTCGCCAGCGATTGTGGCATGCCCATGCTTGAGCTTGGGAACTTCCGATCCCAATGGGTGGGAGAAACAGAGAAGCAACTCTCGAAAATCCTCATGACGATCAAGGCGCTCGGCCCTGTGATCGTCGTCATTGACGAGGCGGACGCCGTGCTCGGAAACTCGCGTGAGGGAAACAACAACGACAGCGGAATCGGAAACCGGATTTTCGCCACGCTGGCCGCCCATATCGGCGACGACAAAATGCGGGGCAGAGAAATCTGGATCGCGATGACCTCACGCCCGGACCTCCTCGCCATCGACATGAAGAGGCAGGGACGCTTCGGACTCTGCATCCCCCTGTTTCCTTCCCAGAATGATGCGGAAACATCGACGCTCTTTCAAGTAGTGGCCAGGACCCGTGGCATCACTCTCGGCGAGGCCGAACTGAACGCCGCCTGCCTCGCGTTCAAAGATCACCCCATCACCGGCAGCGATGCCGAAGCCATCCTCATCCGCGCGCAGGAAGCCGCCGAACTCAGGGACAGTCCCACCCCTACGAAGGCTGACATCGAAGAGGCCATCACCAGCTTTATCGACCCTCTGGACCCGGCTCTCCTGCGCCTTCAGGAACTGGCGGCTGTCCTCGCCTGCTCGGACAAACGGTTCCTGCCCGCCAATTACGCCGGCGCCAACCGCAGCGAGCTCCGCGCGGAGATGCAGCGGCTTCTCTGACCGGCTCCGCCGCGCGTTAGCCAGCCCGGAGGCATTCCCTGCTTGCCGTGACGGCTTCTCTGCACGACTCTGTCGCACTTTTCCATGCTCACTGTTTCCCGTGTCAGTAAATCCTTCGCCGGCCGCACCCTTTTTGAGGAGGCGTCGCTGCAGGTTAATACCGGTGACCGGATTGGTCTGATCGGGCCGAACGGAGCCGGCAAGACGACGCTTTTTTCGCTGCTCCTGCGAACCGACGAGCCGGACGAGGGGACGATCAGCCTGCAGCGAGGGGTTCGTTGCGGGTATCTTCCGCAGGAAACTGCCGCGTCCACCGATGGCACGGTGATGGAACTCGCTGCCGGCGAGGAAGCTGATGGGCGCGCCGAGGCTGCGGCTAAACGGATCCTGGCAGGTCTGGCGTTCCGCGAGCAGGACTTCGACCGGCCAGTCAACGAGCTGAGCGGAGGGTGGGTCATGCGCGCGCATCTGGCGCGTCTGCTGGTCGAGCAACCGGATCTACTTTTGCTCGATGAGCCGACAAACCATCTGGATCTCGAAACGCTCGGATGGTTCCAGAACCACCTTCTGGGATATCCAGGCGCGATCCTCACGATCTCGCACGACCGCGAATTTCTAAACATCCTCTGCCGCGGTATTGTGGAGATCCGGCACCGGAAGCTGATCCGGTATCACGGGAATTATGATGCCTTCGTCGAGTTGAAGAAGGCCCGCGAGGAGCAGCAGCTCGCCGCCTACAGAAACCAGCAGAAGGAGATTGAACACCTCCAGGATTTCATCAACAGGTTCCGCGCCAAAGCCAGCAAAGCCGCGCAGGCGCAGGACCGCATCAAGCAGCTCGCACGGATGGAGCGGATCGAAGCTCCTGAGTCAGATGAGCCAACCGTTCATTTTAAGTTTCCTCAACCGGTGCGTAGCGGGCAGCGGGTGATGAGCCTTGAGGGAGTCCGCCAGGCGTATGGGGATCACGTGGTTTACGAGAATCTCCATATACGGGTCGAGCGGGGCCAGCGGATCGTGTTGGTCGGTCCGAACGGCGCAGGCAAATCCACCCTGCTGAAAATTCTTGCCGGCGACCTGCCGCTCGAGGCCGGGGAGAGAACTCCGGGCCACAATGTCAGCATCGGGTATTTCGCCCAGCACCGCTCGGACGCTTTGGATTTGAAGAAGACCGTTCTTGCAGAGGTCCAAAGCATTTCCCGTCCGGTCCCCGAACAGGCGGCCAGGAATATTCTCGGCGCGTTTCTCTTCCGGGGAGATGATGTCTTCAAATCCGTATCCGTCCTGAGCGGGGGAGAGAAGAGCCGGCTTGCGCTTGTCAAACTCCTGCTGGATCCCCCGAACCTTCTTCTGCTCGACGAGCCCACAACCCACCTCGACATGCCCAGCATTGATGCGCTCATCCGGGCTCTCGGGCCGTATGAGGGAACGATTGTTTTTGTCAGCCACGACGTGCACTTTATCCGGGCTCTCGCGACCTCGGTCATCCATGTTCAGCGCGGGCACCTGACGCCTTATGCGGGCGACTACGCGTACTACCTCGACAAGACCCGCGCATCCGGCGCTAGGGCTGGTACGATTGCCTCGCTCGGAAACCACCAGCCCGAGGCTGCGCCGGTCCAGCGCGTTGCCTCCGGACCCGGCATGAAAGAAGTCCGGGCACAAAGGCGGGCGGAATCAGAGGCCAGGCAGGCGGCAAACAAGGAAAAGCGGGAGCGGGAAAAGCGGGTTGCCGAACTGGAGACAGAAATCGCAACGCTCGAAGCCCGGCAATTGGAACTCACTGAGAAATTGGAAAATCCCGAGACCTACGAGAATCCGTCGCTCGCGATGGAGATCAACCGCCAGCTTGCAGGAGTTGCCGATGCCCTGGAAAAAGCCAATGCCGAGTGGCTGGCCAGTGCGGAGGCGGAGTAGTTTCTGTCTAGTGACAGCCGCACGCAGAGCCGCAGCAGTGTCCGCCCCGGGCGGGTGCAGGAACCCGCGGGGCTGGCTGGCCTGATTTCAGGACGCCATAGCCTCCGACAACCACCCTGCGGATCGCTTCGCCGGTCTCCGGGTGCTTGGTGAGCGCATTGTCCTTCATGCTCTGCTTGATCTCGAAGTGGCGGACTTTCTCCCCCTTCTTGGCCGGGATGGTCTCGTAAACGTAAGTCGTCATGTCCCTGCAAATTTATGCCTGCCCATGCCTATGCGTCAACAGGAGGGTTCCGCTTTTCTTGTCCGGGATCATTCGACGGCTCAAAAACAATTTTTTTTCTTCGATCAACCGGCTGGGTCCATCGTAACATGCCAGCGCCATGCCAGAAGACTCGCACATCAGACTGTATATTCCGGGACCGATCGAAGTATCTGAAAAAACCTTCCGCGCCATGTGTGCGCCGATGATCGGACACCGGGGAGGGGAGTTCAAAAAGCTGTATGGGGGGATCCAGCCCAGGCTTCAGGAACTGTTCGGCACCAAGCGTCCGGTGTTTCTTTCCACCTCTTCAGCATGGGGGGTGATGGAAGGTTCCATCCGCAATCTCACCAAAACCAAAGTGCTCAATGCGATGTGCGGGGCGTTTTCAGACAAGTGGCTCGATGTCAGCCGGCGCTGCGGCAAGCAGGCTGAAGGACTGCAGGTCGAATGGGGGACTCCGATCCTGCCCGCCATGGTGCGCGAGAAACTTTCCACGGGAGACTTCGACACGTTCACTCTCATCCATAATGAGACCTCGTGCGGAATCCGGAATCCGCTGGCGGAGATTGCAGAAGTGCTCCGGGAATTTCCCGATGTCCTGTTCATTGTGGACAGCGTATCCTCATTCTCCACCGAGGCGATTCCGATGGACGAACTCGGCATCGACGTGCTGCTGACCGGCAGCCAGAAGGCGCTCGCGATGCCTCCCGGCCTGGCGTTGTTCGCCGTGTCCGACCGGGCGCTGGCCCGTGCAGCAACCGTGCAGGACCGCGGGTATTATTTCGATTTCGTCGAGTTTGCAAAAAACCAGGAACAGGACATGACGCCAAGCACGCCGGTGATTCCGCTGATCAACGCGCTGGCCTCAAAACTGGACGACATCTTTGCCGAAGGATTGCAGAACCGCTATGCCCGACATGCCGCGCTCAATGCCCAGGTCCACGACTGGGTGAAGGCACGCGGGTTCGAGTTCTTCGCCCCCGAGGGCTACCGGTCGCTTTCGCTCACCTGCGTGAAAAACAACCGCGAGGTCGACGTGGCGACCTGGATCAAGAGTTTGAGGGAAAAGCATCGCTTCGTCATCGACGGCGGATACGGCAAGATCAAAGGGAAGACGTTCCGGATCTCGAACATGGGAGACGAAACTCCCGGGAGAATTGCCATGCTGCTCGACGCGCTCGACGACACGCTCGCCTGATCCGAAAATCCCATCCACGGAACACGTTCGTTCCGCTGCAGGAAGCATTGGCTTTAGGCCGATCCGTCAGCGTCGCATTCAGCGAGAGCCCGGAGCCCCTTCTCCCCGGATTCCGTTACGCTTGATCCGGAATTGCCCTGGAGACACGTTCGTGTGCTTCTTAAAAACGCGGTTGAACTGCGAGATCGAGCGGAAGCCCGATGCGAATGCGACCTCGCTGATTCCAAGTCGGGTGGATTCGAGCAGGCGGCAGGCCCTTTCCGTCCGCAGCCGTGCCAGGCAGGCTGTGAACGTCTCGCCGGTGGATCTCCGGAACGTGTCGCTGAAATAACTGGGATTCATTTTTGCCTTTCCCGCCACCTTGGCCAGCGTCCAGTCCGCCTCCAGGTCCTCCCGGACGAGTCGCAGGACCTTGTCGACCGCCGGATACGGGTTGCCATGTGCGCTGGAGGGAATGGACTCGGAAAGCTGAAGCGCGAAGATCTCGAGAAGGCGGATGGCGGATTCGTAGTGCGCAGGATCCGTGATTCTCGCCGCTGCGAGCGCCTGCTCACACGCGTCCGGATCGAGGCCCTGCTTCGTGAGAAACTTCTTCAACTTCCCCCAGTTGGATTTTGCGCCTTTGCCGAGAAAGACATGCCCGGTGTGCAGGTATGCAACCGGCTTTCCCCTCGCTTTTACCGGCACCGATGTCGATGTCATCCCGGCAATGCACTCCAGCGTGTGCGTCCCGCCGTGCGATGAGTCTTGAAGCTGACGGTGCGTTTCATGGCAGGAGTCGCACGACTGCCTGGTGAGGCCCATGATCCTGCAAAAATCCGGCGCACCGTCCGGAATGCGGTATTCCCCCGGCGACATGACATCCAATGTCAGGCCGGTGACCTTTCCGAAGGCCGCTTGAAACTGGCGGAACAGGTCGCTTCCAGTTGCTGATGGGGGCGATGGTGCCTTGGACTTCATTCTTCCGGGCGATTCTACTTTGGGTTTCCGTCCGCTCAATTTAAATCACCTCTTTTTCCAAAAAACTGCGCAGTGAGCCCAAAACCATGCGGAGACGAAGTGCTGCAATTGTTTAGACTCAGGTCAAACAAATGGTCTGCATGCCCTCCAGATGAGCGTTCTTTATCTCACGATTTTTGTGAGTGTGATGCTCGCGTTGTTCTTTGTGGCAGGGTTCATCTACCACCATGATTTTTCCGGCGGCGACCCGTTGCGCGACAGCCTGCTTCCCTTTCAGAAAGAAAATCCGCCGGGGCCCGGCGGGCAAGACGATCACAAATGAAGACAAAAACGATTGAGTATAACGACCTGGTGGTGCGGCAGTTTATGCTGGCCTCCGTCTTTTGGGGATTGGTGGCCATGCTGGCCGGGGTGCTGATTGCCTCGCAGCTCGCCTTTCACGTGTTGAATTTCAACACGCCGTGGCTGACATTCGGCCGCCTGCGCCCGCTGCACACGAATGCCGCGATTTTCGCATTTGTGGGGAATATGATTTTCTGCGGGATCTACCATTCGACCCAGCGGCTGGTGAGGACCCGCCTCGCGTCGGATTTTCTGTCGCAGCTCCATTTCTGGGGGTGGCAGCTGATCATCGTGGGAGCGGCCATCACCCTGCCTCTCGGTTTTTCGCGCGGCAAGGAATATGCCGAGCTGATCTGGCCGATCAACATTGCGGTCGTCCTGATCTGGGTGGTCTTTGCGATCAACTTTTTCTGGACGCTGGCGATCCGGAACGAGAAGTCGCTGTATGTCGCGATCTGGTTCTACATCGCGACGATCATCACGGTGGCGATGCTCTATATCACGAACCACCTTCAGATTCCGACGAGCCTGTTGCATTCGTATCCGATTTTCGGCGGCGTCCAGGATGCGCTCGTTCAGTGGTGGTATGGGCACAACGCGGTGGCGTTCTTCCTGACCACTCCCGTGCTGGGAATCATGTATTACTACATGCCGAAGGCCGCCGAGCGTCCGGTCTACAGCTACCGACTCTCGGTCGTTCATTTCTGGTCGCTCGTCTTCATCTACATCTGGGCTGGCCCGCACCACTTGCTCAACACGGCGCTGCCTGAATGGCTGCAGACGCTTGGAATGGTTTTCAGCCTGATGCTCTGGGCTCCGTCCTGGGGTGGCATGCTCAACGGGCTGCTGACCCTGCGCGGCGCCTGGAACAAAGTCCGGACGGACCCTGTGCTGAAGTTTCTTGCGGCCGGAGTGACATTCTACGGAATGTCCACCTTCGAGGGGCCGCTCATGGCGATCCGCTCGGTGAATGCTGTCTCGCACTACAGCGACTGGACGATCGGGCATGTTCACAGCGGCACGCTCGGCTGGAACAGCTTCATGGCCGCAGGCATGTTCTACTGGCTCGCTCCGAGACTCTGGAACACAAAGCTCTTCTCACCCAAGCTCGCGGACATCCACTTCTGGATCGGCATGGTGGGCATTCTCCTCTACATCGCCTCGATGTGGGTCTCGGGGATCACGCAGGGGCTCATGCTCAATGCCGTGACACCGGACGGGGTGCTTGCGTATCCGAATTTCCTGGAGGTCGTGAACTCGACCCGTGCGATGCTCCACATGCGCATCCTGGGCGGGGCCCTCTTCCTGGGTGGAATGATCCTGATGGCCTACAACCTGTTCCGGACGATCCGGTCCGGGCACGTGGCGGTTTCGACCATCGAGGTGCAGGTGCCCGATGTGGCGCCGAAGGAGGGCATGTCATTGATCGCAGGTTTTTTCAATCCGCCGGTCATCTACTCGTTCCTGCTGGTTCTCTTCGCCTGCGGATGGGGATTCGCTCAAGGGATGTTGAGTTCCATTTCCCTGGTCCTGCTTGTTGAGACGGCGCTGGTGGCGATGATCCATCTCGGGCTTTCCGGAAAGAAGTGGAACGAGTGGTATGAGAAACTGCTCGAAAGCTGGCTGCCGTTCACGGTGCTGACCTTTGTCGCGGTTGTGGCGGGTGGAATGATCCAAATTCTCCCGACCGTGTTCATCAAGCAGACCGCCGGGGCCGACGCCCCGCTCCAGAATGTCTACACGCCCCTCGAACTGGCCGGGCGGGACATCTATATCCGGGAGGGGTGCTACAACTGCCACAGCCAGATGATCCGCTCGCTGGTCGGCGATGTCCTTCGCTACGGAAAAAGCGGACGCCTCACCGAATCGGTTTACGACTTCCCGTTCCAGTGGGGCTCGAAGCGCACCGGACCGGATCTCCAGCGCGAAGGAGGGAAATACCCGAACATCTGGCACTTCCAGCACATGATGGACCCGCGCTCGACATCGATCGGCAGCGTGATGCCGAACTATCCGTGGCTCTACAAGCAGGTGACCGACGTTCCGGCGCTGTCCTCGAAGATCCGGGTGCTCACCGGCTACGGGGTTCCGTTTCCCCCGCGTTCGCCGGCGGACATCCAGCAGGCCTGCATCGACCAGGGCCGCCTGATCACGGATGACCTTGCGACAAGCGGGATCAAGATTTCCCCGGACAAGGAAATCATCGCAGTCATCGCCTATCTTCAACAGCTCGGGAAATACAGCGTCCCGGCCGTGACACCTGCGGATCCGGCTCTTCCGACCGTCCCCGCGGCACCCGCGGCCCCGAAACAAGCCAGCTCCAACTGATATGTTTTACCAGGTCGAATTTGCCAACTGGAGCGCCCTTGTCACCGTCATCGCATTTGCTGTGAGCTTCTGCGTGTTTGTCACCGTCGTTGTCGGCGCGATCCGCTGCTCGAAAGACAAGGTCAACCACCTCGCCAACATGCCGCTTGAGAAAGAAAACAGATCATGAAAACCGAACACCACGATACCGACGACCTTCGGCACCACTCGTATGATGGGATTCAAGAATACGACAAGAAGCTCCCGAACTGGTGGCTTTTCACGCTCTACGGGGCGATTGTCTTCGCAGCCGGCTACTGGGCGTATTATGAGTGGACCGGCCACATGCAGCCCGGCTATGTGCGCGTGGAGCAGCGGTTGGTGGAGTTCCAAAAAAATGCCCTCAACAGCGGAGCCGCCCCGACCGACTCCCAGCTCTGGACGATGAGCACCGATCCGGCGGTGGTCGCGTCCGGAGAGAAGCTCTATAAAACGAATTGCGTCGCCTGCCATGGAGCTGAGCTCAAGGGCGGGATCGGCCAGAACCTGACCGACGCCACCTGGATCCACGGAGGAAAACCGATCGACATCTACAACACCGTGACGACAGGTGTCGCCGCCAAGGGCATGCCCACATGGGGACCGGTCCTCGGGCCATCGCGCGTCGCCGAGGTTGTCGCTTTCGTGATCAGCAAAAACAGCACCATCGAGAAGCCCGCTCAGTGAGATCCGAGCCGGAAAGCGGACCCCGGAGACCGGAAAGAAGCCGCTGCCGGCTTCCTGTCCGATGTCCCATTTCCCACTACCGCTTTCCATGAAACCCAAGGCACCCACGATCGATTCGGTTACGACGATCAATGAGGATGGATCACGGTATTTCGTCCACGCCGCCGATGTGCATGGGCGTTTCACAACCCTGAGGAGGGTCTCTGCGGTCTTTCTCATTGCTGTGTACGTGCTGCTACCGTTTATCAGGATCAATGGCGAGCCGGCGGTCTTCCTCGACCTGATGCACGGGAAGATGCACCTCTTCGGCATCACGCTCATGTTCCAGGATCTCTGGCTGCTGTTCTTCTTGATTACAGGCCTCGGGTTCTCGCTTTTTCTGGTGACAGCAATTCTCGGACGGATCTGGTGTGGTTGGGCCTGTCCGGAGACTGTCTTTCTCGATCATGTGTTCCGGCGGATCGAGCGCCTCATCGACGGGGATGCCATGGCAAGGAGGAAGCTCGACAGAGAGCCATGGACCGCCGTCAAGCTGTTCCGCCGTCTTCTCAAGCACGGGATCTATATCCTGCTCTCGGCCCTGATCGCCCACATGTTTCTCTCCTATTTCGTTTCGATGCCGGCCCTGTATGGGATGATCCATCGTTCGCCGCTTGAAAACTGGAGCGTGTTCCTGTTCGTGCTCTCACTCACCGGGGTCCTCTACTTCAACTTCGCATGGTTCCGAGAGCAGTTCTGTATCGTCCTCTGCCCGTATGGGCGGCTGCAATCTGTGCTGATCGACGACAATTCGATCGTGGTGGGCTACGACGAACTCCGTGGCGAGCCGCGCGGGAAAGCCGGGACCACGACCGGCGACTGCGTGGATTGCCGGAGGTGCGTGCAGGTTTGCCCGACCGGCATCGATATCCGGCAGGGCCTCCAGCTCGAATGCATCTCGTGCGCGGCCTGCGTGGATGCCTGCGATGACGTGATGAAAAAGCTCGGGAGGCGGCTGGGCCTCGTGCGCCACGACTCAATGAACTCGCTGGCCGGAAAACCGGGACGCTTCCTGCGTCCGAGACTTTTCATCTATTTTGCCCTGATGATGATCGGGGGCGGGGTGTTCCTGTTCGCAACCCAGCAGGTCAAGCCCGTCATTGTCTCTGTGCTCCGCATGCAGGGCTCGCCGTATTTCCGGGATGAGACCACTGTCCGGAACAACTTCCTGATGCGCATCGCGAACAAGCTCGCTACTCCTCAGACCTATACCATTTCGGTGGACTCCAAGGTGACCGGGATAGAAGTTGCGGGCGGGAACAATAAGGTCCTTCGCCTCGGGGCGGGGGAGGAAATCCAGGAGCCGCTCATCCTCTCGCTGCCGGATGCCGATTTTCCAGGCCAGTTTCAGGTGGAGGTTTCCGTTAAAGGAGAGGGCGGCAAGGTCGAAGCAGTGAAATCCGTTCCATTTCTGGGCCCGTTCCGCGAATGAATGCGCTCTGGTCATCCCTTCGCTCCAGGCCATGGCTGCTGGTTGTGCTGGCATTCGTGTTGCTGATTTTTGGATGGGCGGCCACGATCAGGTTGAGCAGCGGGGTCCCGGGAAGCCGGCTCACGGCCGAGCAAGAAGCGGCGATTCTCCAACGGAGGGCCGGGGGGCCATGACATCCGCAATGGCCGGACCGTTCGCCGCACTTGTCGCGGGGCTTGTCACCAGCCTGCATTGCGCCGGCATGTGCGGTCCGATCGCGTGCTCGACGTGCGTCAGATCGAACGGGGAGGGCAGCCTTTCCGCAGCCGCCCTTTACCATGGCACGCGCATCATCTCCTATGGAATGCTCGGGCTTCTGGCCGGCTGGATCGGACGTGCGGTTTCGGATGTCCTGCTTCTCGGAACTGCCCGCTGGCTCACATGGGCCTTCGTTGTCTTTTTTGTCGTTGTCGCCACCGGCCTCGACAAGCGTATGCGGATTCCGTTGGCCGGGGCGTGGATGGCCAAGTGCCTCGGCTCGCACGATACCGCCCCGGTTCGCTCGGCGATTCTGGGGTCTCTCACGCCATTCATCCCCTGCGGCCCGCTCTACATGATCGTTGCTGCCGCTGCGCTCTCCGGATCCGCTCTGACCGGGGCTATGGTTTTGATCGCCTTTGCGGCCGGCACGGTCCCATTGATGTTCGCGCTGCAGAGCCAGTATTTTCGTCTCGGCGCAAAGTTTTCCCCGCTCACGCTGGACCGCATCCGCCGGGTGCTGGCAGCCGTGAGCGTGGGCCTGCTGCTTTACCGCGGAAGTATGGACCCGACCCTTCTCTGCCGATGAACGCCGTCGCCACAGCCGTTTGCATCCATTGCGGGACCCCGTTCCGCCCGACTCCACAGCGGAAGGAATTCTGCTGCGCTGGATGCCAGTTCGTGAACCACCTCCTGCACAAGCGGGGGTTCGAGGAGTTTTACAATTACGGTGAGAGAAAATCTCCGGCAGGGGCCTTTGTATTTCACGGGCGCGATCTGGCCTGGCTGGAGGATCTGCGGAATCAGGCTGAGGCGGCAGCAGACGAAACCGCCTCCGCGACGATGGATATCCAGGGAATTTCCTGCGCGGGTTGCGTCTGGCTGCTGGAGCGTGTTTTCCTGGAACACCCCGGCGCGATTTCGTGCAGGGTCAATTCCACGACTGGCACGCTGACCATCGAGTGGGCCAAAGGGCAGTGCGACCTGACCGCCTACGCGGAAGATGTGCGGAAGTTCGGATACCTGCTCGGTCCCGCAGGAAATTCGCAACCGCCCTCCACACGTCCGCTCGCGCGCAAACTTGGACTCTGCGGCGCATTGGCGCTCAACGCCATGCTCTTCGCCCTCCCAAGGTATCTGGGACTGAATCCCGGCGATGAGCTTTCGCATCTGTTCGACGTCATTTCGCTCGGGATCGCCACGGCAAGTATCCTTATTGGCGGAAGCTACTTTTTCCGGCGGGCCGCCGCAGGGCTGAAGTCCGGAATGCTTCATATCGACCTTCCGATTTCGCTTGGCCTGATCGTGGCATATTCGGGATCCTGCATCGCCTGGGCGAACCGCGTGCCTTCCTTCGCCTATTTTGATTTCATCTCCATTTTCACTTTTCTGATGCTACTCGGCCGCTGGATGCAGGAACGGGCGGTCGAGAGCAACCGCCGCCGCCTGCTGGCGATGAAGGCGGGGCCGGGGAAAGTCGTGCTCGTGCGGGATGGCACGGATGCTGCCGCTGAGTCCCTGACAGCCGGCGACCGGTTTCGCCTCGGCAAGGGCGGCATCCTTCCGGTCCGCTCGAGGCTTCTGGCGGAGAGGGCACTTTTCGCCCTCAACTGGATTACCGGAGAACCCGCCCCCCGGGAATTTGTGCGCGGGAGCATCGTCCCGGCCGGTGCCCGCAGCCTCGCAACGGGAGAATTCGAGATGGAAGCCTTGGAGCGCTGGTCTGATTCGAAACTGGAGGCGCTCATGAAGGTCGAATCCGGAATGACATGGAGAAACGCCTCGATGCAAAAGCTGATCACCTCCTATCTGGCCGTTGTGCTTGTGACAGCGGTAGCCGGCTTCACGGCATGGGGATTGGTCGGGGGAGACTGGATCCACGCCACGCAGGTGCTCGTCTCGGTGCTCGTCGTCTCGTGCCCCTGCGCGATCGGTGTCGCCCTGCCGCTTCTCGATGATATTGCGGCTGCGAGGGTCCAGAAATCCGGCATCTACATCCGGGAGGGCTCGCTGTGGGCGCGCCTCCGGCAGGTCACGAACATCCTCTTTGATAAAACCGGCACGATCACGCTCGAGACGCTTGCGCTGAAAAATCCGCACGATCTCGAAGGACTCTCCCCCGGAGAGAAGTCGGTCCTCCTGCGTCTTGTCCGGTCCAGCCTGCATCCCGTGGCCGCCTGCTTGCGGGAATCCCTGCTGCCTGCCGGCGTGGAGCCGGCGGCGGACAGCGGCGACGTGACAGAGATTACCGGCTACGGCCTCGAATGGAGGAACGCCGGGGGCACTTGGCGCCTGGGCCGGACTTCATGGGCCGGTGGAGAAAGCGTCGGAGCGACGACGTTCACACTGGATGGCCGCGAGCTGGCCGCGTTTACCTTCCGCGAGGACATCCGTCCGGGTGCTGCGGAGGAACTCGCCGAACTGGGCGCAAGAGGACGCGGAATCTTTATCCTCAGCGGAGACGATCCTGCCCGTGTGTGTCGGATGGCGGCAGACCTCGGGATCGGTGCCGCCAACGCCTTCGGCGGTCTCTCGCCAGAAGGCAAGGCCGACCTCGTGAAATCCCGCTGGTCCGGAAACGCTCTGATGATCGGCGATGGGGCGAATGACAGCCTCGCCTTCGATGCCGCACTTTGCCGCGGGACTCCTTCGGTGGATACCGGCCTGCTCGAACACAAGGCGGACTTCTATATGCCCGGCAGCGGATTGCGCGGGATCACCGCATTGCTCCGTGCCTCCGGCCGGCATGACCGCACAACGCGGGCGGTCTTTGCATTTGCCATCAGCTACAACGCTCTCGCTGTCACCGCGTCGCTTGCAGGCTTTATGAACCCGCTTGTTGCCGCGATCATCATGCCGCTGAGCTCACTCGCCTCGATCGGCATCGTTCTTTTCGGATTTCAAAACAAACCAACCTGACAAAATACTATGGAAACCACCAACCCGAACGTCCCGGCGGATGCCGTCAAAGGCCCGCTGGCCTTCACCATTGCCTCGCTCGTCCTGCTCTGCCTGTCGGCAGTATGGCTGGCGCTGAATCCGTCCCTGCTCGCGGATCCGAAAATCTCTCCGGAGAGCACCGCCTGGGTGTATTTGGCCGTCTACGGATTTGCGCTGTCCGGCATGTATGGGCTCGTTTATCGGGCTGTGCCGATCGTCCTCGACGTTCCGCTTTACAGCCCGCAAATGGTGATCCTGAACATTGCGTTCCACCTCGTCGGGCTCATCATCCTGCTTCCGGCCGCGTTCAATCCGGATGTGCCGCAGGGCGTGATGGGGCAGACATTCCTGGCCTGCGGGGCGATTACATTTATCGTCAACATCGGGGCTTCGTTCAAACGTGAGGAGAGGCCCAACGCACCGGCCGCATTCCTCGCAGCCTCCCTGCTCTGGCTCGGGATCATGATCGTCGTCGGGATCCCGTTTGCAAAATCCCCATTGGTTCCATTCTTTGGCGGCACCGATTGGAGTCCGGCCACGCTCGAGCTCTGCCTCGCAGGAGCTGTTCTGAATGCGATATTCGGGGTGGCTCTGCGCACAACCTCTCTCCGCATCGCCAGCGGACTGGAAGGCTCGAATCTGCCCTGGTTCGCCCTCGCACTGGTGAATTCGGGCGCCGCATGGTTGTTTGCGGCCACCGCGTTCGGGCCATCGGAGTTTATCCTCTTCTGCGCCGGACTTTACCTGCTGGGCGTGCTGGTCTTTCTCGCGGGATTCACCGGACTGCTCCAGCGCCGCGAGGAGGAATCCCTCGAATGGGACAGCAAGTTCCTCTACACCGCGCTCTGGATGATCCCTGTGAGCATTCTGCTTTTCGGTTTCGCCGTATGGACACGGCACGCCCAGAAGGATGCTCCTCTACAGCTCGAAGCCTCGACCCTGCTGGCGATTGTCCTCGGTGTCTGCGTGCCTGCCCTGGTTGCGCTCTTCTACCAAACCTCCTCGCTGATCCGCGGCGATGAACGCGGAGCCGATGCCCCTCTGGACGTCAAGTTCTCGGCCCAGATTCTCCTCGCCGCCTTTTTCAACTACGCAGTCGGCGTCCTCATGATCATCCCCGGTGCCTGGCTCGGCATCGAAAAAATGCTCGGCCTCGGATCCCTCTTCCTCATCGTCGGCAGCGTCGGATTCCTCGGCATTACCCTCCACATGCTCCGCCCGAAATCCCCGGAGACAAGGCAGGAATCAACGCAGACGGCGTAGCCTGAAGAGTTTTTTTTACCACGGAGGGCACGGAGAACACGGAGGATAGTTCTTCAAACATGCTGCACATGTTCTTTTCAGGTCTCACGATCCGTTCCTGCTCTTCCCTCCGTGGTGAATAATCGCCGGGTTTGGGAGAGCCACATATTCGACGGGATTTGCAGGATTATCTGGAAAGGCTTCTGAGGATTTGTCCCTGAAATAAAAAAAACCGGAAGCCGCATTTGGGGGCCGCGAAACGGGGAATCTGTTTCGCAAAATTAGTTTGCGGAGACAATTCCTGGACACAACTGATTTCCTTCTGGAGGGGGGATTTGCAGCAGGCTATTTGTGAGCGGTGCGCAAGGTTGCTCTGTTGATTTTTCTCACGGTAGTTTGTCCGGAAGTAAACGCGGATTGGAAACCCGCGCTTCCTGGATGGGACTACCGGTTTCCGGCCGATCATGGCAGCCACGCCGGATTCAAGACGGAGTGGTGGTATTTCACGGGGAATCTGCGCTCTGCGGATGGCAGGGAATTCGGGTATCAGCTCACATTTTTCCGGCACGGCGTGAGGGAGCCCGGGGCCTCACCCGCAACCAGCCGGTTTGTTGTCAATGACGTGAAGTTCGCGCATTTTGCGGTCTCGGACATTGCCAGCAACCAGTTCCACCATTTCCAGCGTCTTGCGCGGGGAGCATTCGGCGAGGCCGGGTTCGATGAGGCAGAGCGTCTGGCCTGGATCCGCGACTGGACCTGCGAGCGGACGGGCGAAAACGGATTCCGGATCTCGGCGAAAGAGGAGGGGATCTCCATCGAACTGGACATGACCAGTGCGAAGGGGCCGGTTGTTCATGGTCGGAATGGGGTGAGCCAGAAGTCGGAAGGCGAGGGGAGAGCTTCGCATTATTACTCGCTGACCCGCCTGGAGACAAAGGGGACGATCACGATTTCCGGAAAGCCGTTTGCGGTGACGGGAACGAGCTGGTTTGACCACGAATGGGGAAGCAACCAACTTGCGGCCCATCAGAAGGGATGGGATTGGTTCAGTCTGCAGTTCAACGATGGAACCGAGCTCATGCTGTTCCAGATCCGCACGGACGATGACAAGCAGGATCCGCATTCTGCTGGGACGTTTGTTTTTGAGGATGGCTCGGAGCTCCAGATCGGGCAGGCGGGATTTTCGCTCGAGCCGGTGGCCTGGTGGCGCAGCGATGAATCGGGCGCCAATTATCCGGTTGAGTGGAGGCTTTCCGTGCGGGCTCTTGATCTCGTGGTCGAAATCAAACCCCGGCTGCGTCGTCAGGAACTCGATTCAAAGCCGTTTGTGTATTGGGAGGGCGCCGTCCATGCCAGCGGGATGAGAAATGCCAAGCCGGTTGAAGCGGTCGGCTACCTGGAAATGACCGGGTATGCGGGACGGATCGTGGGTCTGCAACCTCCGGCGCAGTAGGGTGCAGGTCTAAAGTCGCCTAAACCGGGTGGGGCCCTCTATTCGGGGACTGGATTCGCCTGCCCGACAAGTGCCCACACGGGCGGGCGCCCCATGCTCCCTGAGCAGCAAACGCATCAACCGGGCGGCGGTTGACTCGCGAGTCTGTTGCGGCGCATAATCGTATCCATGGCCGTCATTGGAATCACCGGGAGCATCGCCTCTGGCAAATCCACATTCAAAGACCTGCTCGTGAAGATCCTTGCCTCCGAGGTTATGGATGCCGACGCCATTGCACGGAATCTGCTTGAGAAGGATGAGTGTGTGCGCCGGGAGGTTTTGTCGGCGATTTCACCGGATGCCTACAAGCCGGACGGGACACCGGACCGGAGCGAAATCCGTCGGATCATCTACAACGACCCGGCTGCAAAGGTGCGGCTTGAGGCGATCCTGCACCCCCGCGTGAGGAAGATCTGGGTGGAAGCGGCCAGCGCCGCGAGATCCGAGGAATGCAACCTGATTGTCGACATCCCGTTGCTCTTTGAAACCGACGCCGCCGGTCATTTCGACTTCATTGTCACGGTCGCATGTTCGCCGGATGTGCAACTACTCCGTCTTGTGGAGAGGGGGATCGAGACCGTGCTGGCGAAGAAGATCATCCATTCCCAAATGCCGGTGCCGGACAAGATCGCCAGATCGAGCCACGTGGTCTGGAATGACGGCGGGCTGTCTGCATTGAGCGACCAGGCCGAGCAGTTCGCCGCCCTGATTTGACTCGAGACTTTTCTGCAGTTGAACCACTAAATCACACTAAAAGCCACTAATTGAAAGAGGGTGGTTTGCACAAGTTGCTATTCAGCCTCATGGGTTAGTGAATTTCAGTGGCCTTTAGCGGTGATGCTACGCGAATCATATTGGTTGCTCTTTGGTGCGCCAGAACGCAAAATCCCCCTCATGAAATCAAATTCTTGTTCTCCCCTTGTCGTTGCAATTGTCGCCGCATTCCTTTTGGCTCCTCTCTGGGCGCAGGATCAGAAACCTTCCCAGGATCCGGCTGTCGATGTGAAGGCGGCAAAGGAAACATTTCAAAAAGCTCTCAAGGAAGCCAAGAAGGATCCGGCGGTGGCGGCAGCATTCGAATCCGCCAATATCATGGCCTTGAAGAAAGTGGCCGAGCTTGATCCAAGTCTCGCGGAGATGGCGAACAAGGAAATCGCCAAAGTCGAGAAGGCGGGCACCAAGCCTGCGGCGCCAGAAGGGAAAAATCCGAAAAAGGACGGCGACGCCAAAGCGCCTGCCAAGGAGACGGGAGACAAGCCTGCGCAGAGCAAGGACAAACCGGCGGCAGACAAGAAAGACGCCGGTGCTGCCGTCAAGGAAGGTGCTGACAAACCCGTTTCTGCCGAAGCAAAGCCGAAGAAGAACGCCGATAAAAAAGCCCCTGCCCCCGAGGCAACGCCCGGGTCTTCCGCCACTCCGAAGAATCAGTAAGCCCGGGGGTGCCCCGGACATGCAGATATTTCCTGCCGGTCGAGCTTCAGTGCGCCGGGTAGCCCCCCATTATGCGCTGGGTTATCTGAGACGTGAAACCGGGAATGGAATGTTTCCCGTTTTTCCAGAATCCCTTTTGATTCGACGCGCCGCCGGAACTCAAGCACCTTGCATGCATGAGATTTGTTGACCAGATTCGCATCCACGCCAAAGCGGGGGATGGAGGGAAT
>CAZRIL010000053.1:0-32360 GCA_964600115.1 uncultured Chthoniobacter sp.
CGCGCTGACATGGCGGCGGGTCACCGCCTCGGGTGCCACGGCCGCGGCGGTCTCCATGGCCCCGCTCTTCGTCTGGGGCAACCGTCCCGTGAACACCTGGCCGGACTGGTATCGCTGGAGCATCATCAAGGTCGATGCCCTCTACCAGATGGCGGGTATCCCGACGCATGTTGATCTCGCAGCGCCGGGGCTGCGTCCGGAGCAACTCGTCCAGCTCACGACGCCCGTCTTCCTCGGCGCCGGGATCGGCGTCCTCGTGGTGGTCTCGCTGCGCACCCGCCAGCATTGCGGGCGCTCGGTGGCGGAGTTCTACGCCCGGGCCGATACCCCGCTGGGCCAGGAACAACTCCTCCGCGATGCCGGATACCAGGCCGATACGCTGGAGGACATGGACCAGCACAACGTCAACGCCTCGGAAACCGACCGTGACGTTTCCCGCCGGCTCCTGCTCCTGGATTTCTTCACATGGCCCCGGCTCGTGCTGAGTGGCCGTGCCCGGCTCTCGGATTACTGGATCGACTTCGCCGGCATCGCGGGCTCACTCCTCTTCATCGCCCTCTTTCTCGGCGGCATCGTCTGGTCGGTAAGATTTTTTTAAGCCCGGCAGCGGCAAATGTGTGGCCGGGAGGCAACTGAGCGGGAGCCAACGAGTCAACTGATACCGCAGCGAAACGGACGACCCCCCATTTCGTGCTGGAATGAAAAGAAATGACTTCGCCATTCCTCTACATCGGCCTTCGGCAGGTCGGTTCGCTTGAATGCGGCGGCTCTTCTCTTCTCCGGGGGGGGGGCCGTGCGATCAGCCGCAATAACGGATATTTGCGGTCGCTAAACCGCATGGTGTGGGCGACTGCCATTTTTTATCCTCGTGAGAGTGAAAATCACATTTCTTGCAGCTGCCTTGCTGTGCTGCACAGCATTTGCCGAAGGGCCGTGGCCGTTGCCAGCGCCGGGCCACCGCCCGCATCCGGCAGCCGGGACGGCTGCGGATCCGCAGACATATTCCGACGGTGCGGGGTTCAAGCAACGGCGGCAGGAGCTGATCACTGCGCTCGCGACCAACGACCTCTCGAAATGGCGGCGCGGGTATTTTGCCGGGGGTGATCCGGGGAAATACATTCCGGGCCCGGCGATGGCGAAGCTGCTGCTGAACCCGGACGATGCGGAGGCGAGGCAGTTTATGAACGACGCGCGGAGCCCGAAGGAGCACTACCATTTCGCTGCAATCAACTGGGCGCGGTTCCTGCCGGTTTTCGGAAGTGCGCTGACGCCGGAGACTAAGCATACGTTGGCGGCCGAGGCAGGTAAATACAGCGCGTATCTCAACCTTGGAGGAACCGAGAACCACAAGATGATGAACCTCTGCGCGGCGGCTGTCCTGCCGGAGTATCTCGAGGGCGGACGCATCGCGAACAAGGACAAGGAGGCCGCGCTGCGTGAGGCGAAGGAGAAGCTGCGGGCGTATGTGAAAGGCCTCTACGCGGCCGGGCAGGGTGAGTGGGACTCGCCGACGTATCTGATGTTCGACCTGCACGGGTTTCTGAATATCTACGATTTCTCCAGTGATCCGGAGATGCGGCTTATCGCCGCCGCGGCACTCGACTGGTTCACAGCGGCCTACGCGCTGAAATACCGCGACGGCATCTACTGCGGCCCGAACCAGCGGGGGTATTACGATCAGGCGATGCAGTCGATCGCCGGCCAGACCGGATGGTTGTGGTGGGGGAGTTCGGTGAAACCGGAATCCGCCGCGTCGTTCAACTACGCGATCCACCCGTCCACGTCGTCATGGCGTCCGAATGCCGCGCTGACCCGCATTGCCCGCAAGGAACTTCCCGGTCTTCCGGTGACTCTTGAAAACACCAAACCCAACTACTGGTTCGGGCAGGGGATTCCGCCAAAGGCCGGCGAATACCCGGAGACTCTGCATATCGCGAAGTCGTTCACGATGGGTTCGATCTGGCAGGGATTTGGAAGCCAGATCACCCGTTTCCAGCTCGTCGCCAACGGGCCTGCCGGGCCGCTTGCACTTACCGGTGGGCACCCGCGCAAGAGCGACCACACCGGCAAGAAGCTCGACGAGATCACGTATCGCGATGGCGGTGGGCGCTACGACCAGTCGGCGCAGGCCGGCCCGCTTTACATTTCCCTGAGCCGGATCCCTGACGACGAACCACTCGACTACACATTTGTCTCGATCCCTGACGGCGTGAAGCCCGAGCGGATCGGCGACCGCTGGATATTCCGGATGGGCGATGCCTGGGCTTGCGTGGTGCCGTTCGGCGGGAAATCGGAAATCGGGGCGCCGGACATGAACCCCAAGGAAATCGCATCCCGCGAGAAGGCGGCTTCCAAGGGGGAGACTCCGCCGCCGCTGCCCCCGATCCTCAAAATCTTCGGACGTCCGTCCGGGTTCGCCGTCATCGCCGCCGAAGGGAAGGATTTCCAGGATCCGGCAGCGTTCGCCAAATGGAGTGAAGAAAACTACCAGTTCGACACGAAAAAATTCCGCGGCGACGTCGAGGTCGGTGTTGCGATCAAGGGGATGGAGCCAATTGTTGTCCGTCACGATGCCCAGTCCGGCATCGCGCAAACCACCGGGATCAAGCCGCCTGGTGGCGCGATCTATTCGGGGCCATTCGTGAAGCTGGACAAGTGCCTGCTCGAAGTCAGCGACGGGAAGTCCGGCTATGCCGTGGATTTTTCCGGCGACCTGCCCGTGTATCGTGCACTGCCATGAAAAGCACGAAACGAGGCTCGATTTGTTGTAGAGGAATGCGGAACGCATTTCTCCTCCTCAGAACGAAACGCATTCTGCGTTCCGCTACACGTCAATCCCTCCCATGAAGGGGCCACATGTCGCCATCATCGGCACCGGCCGCGTCGCGCGCGGGTTCCTCCGCGATCTCGCGGCTTTCCGCGTGCCGGTGACAGGGTTTGTAAGCGGCAGCGCCGCGAGGGCCGCGGAATTTTCACGCGAGAGCGGGATCGTGGGTTTCACCTCGCTTGGCGACCTGCTCGTGGCACATCCGGAAACCAACACAGCGCTCGTCATCAATGCGAACCACCAGCACCATGCCTCGACGCTCGATGCGCTCGCCCGCGGGCTCCACGTGCTCTGCGAAAAGCCGATGGCTGCGACAATCGGCGAGTGCGAGGAAATGGCCCGTGCGGCCGGGGCATCGCGCGGAAGCCTGCAGATCAACCTCGAATACATCCACTCGAAGATGCCACGCCGCCTCCTGGAGCTCCAGCGAGAGGGCTTCTTCGGAGACCTCGTCTCCGCGAGTTGCACCGACTCGCGCGGCCACTGGTGGTCGGACGACCCGGATGCCGACCCGGCCTCACAGGTCCGGCTTCGCCGCGAGCTCGGCGGGGGGATCGTCCTGCATTGCGGGATCCATCAGCTCGACATGCTGCGCACGTTCTTCGGCGGGTTTTCAAGCGTCCAGGCGTTCCGCTCGAAGGCGAACTCGTTGCCGTTCTATCCGGCCGATGTCCCGGACCACGTGTTTCTTGCGCTCGAAACGGCAGATGGCCGGGCGGCCAGCTTCGAGATCTTTCACAACCGCGCCCCGTGTTGGTATCGCCGGCATCCGCAGATCCCCGTGAACTGGGCCGCCATTCCGGGCCACGAGTTCCGGCTCTCCCTCATGGGCACCCGCGCCTCCTGCCTGGCGGATTTTTACGGTGCCAAGCTCCACCTCTTCCGCTACGAACACGCCATCAAAGATACCGTGCTCGAGCGCACCGAGGATTTCTCCGCTGACGCGCAAAACGAACTCCACCACGACATGACCGGTTTTCTGAAGCGCTACCTCGAAAACATCGCCGCCGGACGCGGGCCGCTCGTCCCGGTCTCCGAGGCGCTTGCAACCATGCGTCTCGCATTCGCTGCCGAGGAATCCATAACCCGCGGCGGCCGCGTAGCCCTGTAGAGGAATGGAGAGGCCATTTCTCCTCCTCGGAACGAAACGGGTTCCCCGTTCCGCTACGAAGACGAACCCGTTTCTCCGGACGCTTATCCTCTCTGCCGCGCTGTGTGCACTTCTCCTAGCCTCCGCGTTTGCTGCCGACTCGCCCCGCGTTTTCCTCGCCGGAAAGGACGCCCGTCTGCTCAGCGTCCTGCCCCTGAGTGACGGGACGATCCTCGCGGGAGGATCGGCTGCCAACCTCGACTGGCTGCCGCCGGGCACCCCGCTCGTGGAACTTCCCTCCAAGGCGGGCAACGGATGGTCGCTGCCGGCCACCGAGGGAGAGAATGCTGCAAGGAGGGGATTTATCCTCCACCTCTCGCCAGACCTGGGGACAATCCTTGGCGCGGCGGCACTCCCGGCCGGCCAGGGCGGAGGAAACGTCGCCTCGCTCAAAGCCGATTCTGTCCCGGGAGCAAAGACCGGCGCGATCTACCTCGCGGGTGCGAACGGCGGAAAGTATTGGCTCGGAAAACTCGACGCCAATTTCCTCGATGCAAAGCCATCCAAACTTTCCTGGGGGTATGATCAAGATACTGGCAGTGCCGGAAAAATCCCGCTCGATGTGATGTGGGATGTCGGCGGAGACGGCAAGATCGTTTTCTACAACTACGCAAAGAAGGATTGGGGAGTGGTCTGCCGGCTTAAAGCCGACGGTTCAGGGCTCGACTCTGTCCCGATGTGGAGCATCAGCGGCGGCACACAAGCTGACGGATCGGAGGCACAAGTTCTCTCGCTAAAATCCGGCAATGGCTCGCTGCGTTCGAAAACGTGGGATGAGTTTCTTGCCCTGACTCCGGATGGTAACGGAGGGTTCAGGCAGGGGACGTTTCCCGACGACTTTTATTATGCGGGCCCTCTCGGCTCCGATGTTTCCGGGCGAGGCTATTCCGGCTACGCCTCCCGCAACAACGCCGCCACGACGGCGGCCATTGCGGTGGACCGCCGGACAAATGATTTTTTTGTCGGATACAACGTTCAAAGCATCCTCCCGCCATGGAACGACATCCCCAACGCGCCGGATTTCGAGCCGGCGGTCGTGGCATTTTCCAAGGATGGCGCCCTGCGCTGGTGGAGCCGGCTTTATTCCGAGATCTCATCGAACTCGGGCCCGTTTGTTTCCAGCGACTCGGGGAAATCGTGGTCGAAGCTGGGTGAAGGGTTCATTTTCGGCAGACCCCGACAGGCGGTCGTCGCGGACAAGACGGTGCTCGTCGCCGGCCCCACCGGAATCATCCGTCTCAAGCCCGGCGGAAAGTGGGAGACAGTTCAAGGCACGGGTGACCTTCACTGCATCGTGCACGGGGAGGGGAAGACATTGTTTGCAGGTGGTGGCGGCGGACGTGTTCTGAAATCCACCGACAGCGGCGAGACCTGGACGCCCCTGCCATTTCCTGCCGGCAAGAAGCCGGTCGTCGCTCTGGCTGCCCCCCCTGACCTTGCGTCAGGGGAACGAAAGATGCCGGAATCTGGTGCAGGCAGGGTGGCGCCCTCCCGCCTTTTTGCCGCAGTCGCAGATACCGGAGTCTTCGTCTCCCAGGATTCAGGGGCCACATGGACCAAAACATCAGCCAGCAAAGGTCCGCTCGTGGACCTTGCAATATCGCCGGGCAACCCGGACACGGTCTATGCGCTCTCGAGTGGAGGTTTGGAAAAATCCACCGACGGCGGTGCCACTTGGGCCAGACTTGCCGTCCCGGGGACCAACTTCACATCCGTCGCACTCGATCCCGATGCCCCGGAGACATTGTTCGTGGGGAGCAGCAAAGGCGGAAGCGGCATCCGCGTGAGCACGGACGGCGGACAAACCTGGACCGAAGAGAAGGTCGGAAATGAAAAAATCGAAACTATCGTCTGTCTTCCGGCCTCCGGCGGCGTCTTTTGCGGAAGTTTGGATCGCGGGCTTTTCCGACGCGGCCGTGATGGCAAGAACGATTGGACCCGCCTCGATAAGGCCCCCGGCCTGGAAGGGGCCCGGCAATCGGTCCTCTGTCTGGTGGCAGATTCGGCCGCTCCCGGCCGCCTGCTCGCCTTTTGCGACGGGGCCGGCAATACCTCATCGCCCGACCAATATGTGGACGGGCTTGCTGTTGACTACTCGCAACCCGCCGGCAAGGGGGATCTTGTTGTTCTCGCCCGCGCCCATGGCAATAACGTCACCAATTATTGGAGCGGCCTTGAGGGGAAATCCTTCATGCGGAGGCAAACCGGAACCAAGGGGAACGAGCACTACCAATGGATCGGACGCCTCAAGGAATCGGATGGGGCGTTCGTCAACTCCACATGGTTCGTTGGCCTCGACCCCTTCGGCGCCAGTTTCGGAAAGCCCTACTCCGATCCCAACCTGGACGGATGGCCGGACCACAACGGAGGGAATGCCAATCTGAAAGGCGCGCAGGGCCGCGGCCTGACTGTTGCGGCTGACGGCAGCGTGATCGTGGCGGGCACCTCGCGCGCGGCCATCACCACGGCGGGAGCCTTCCAAAAAATGACAAACCCGCTCGCTGGAAAGGCCCCCTGGCACGACTTTGTCCGCGTGCATGTCCCCGACCTTTCGACCGTCTCCTACGCCACAGCGCTCACCGGCGAAGGTTGGGACACCGCGACCGGCGAAGGGGCGGGCAACACGCGCATCAGCGCCGCTGTGTCCCTTCCGAACGGAAAGCTTGTTATCGTCGGTTCTCACAATGGCACAGGGAACACGATCCCCACGGCAAACGTTCCCGCCTGGGGCCGCGCCACGCCGGACGGCGAGTCAATGATACTCGGGATCCTCGATACGAAATAGCGGCGACATGAAGAGGAATGGCGAGGCTATTTCTCCGTCGTGCGTGCACGGATATGCTCTCGCCGAAACGGGTTCCCCGTTCCGCTACACAGAAATGCGCGCCTTCTTGCCACATTCCGCAAAACGCCGCCACCGGTGTGCGCAAGTCGAGGTTGCAGAGTAGGATCATTTTCCATAACCCAGTTTCCATGAAGTTCTCCCTTTGCGCCCTCATGCTGATTTTCGCGGCCCCGTTGTTTGCCGGCGAGCGCTCCTATGTCATCGAGGATCCTTTCGGTGTGGATCACGGCAGCCAGGCCGTGCGGTTTACCCAGACATTCGAGCAACCGGGCGTGAAGCTCGAAACTCTTGGTGCCACTTTGGATGGATCGCCGGCATTCTTCCAGCGTCGCGCGATCGAGACATTCCCCGACGGTTCGGTGAAGACCGGCGAGTGGGTGCTCTGGCTCCACCTCGCCAGCCCGAACAAAAAGGGCGAAGCCCCTGCGGGATCCAAGCCGAAGCTCGATGTCAAACTCACGTGGGGGCAGGCACCTGCCCAGTCTGCGGGGTTCTCCGGAACACCGGTTAAGGTGACAAAGGAAGGCGATTATCTGGTCGTGAACACCGGCGTCGCGCGGTTCCGCGTGCCGGACAATAAACTTGTGATGACACCCGATGGCCCGCAGGGGCCGATCGCCGGGATCAGCGCCGGAGCCGATCCCAACTGGGTTGGCACCGGAAACTTCATCGAGGGAGCCAGAATTGCCTCCGTCAAAACCGAGGTTCTGGAAAATGGTCCGGCGACCGTGAAAATCGCGGTGACATTTGCCGACGCGGAGGACCTTTCCTGGCGGAGCGAGCTCACGTTCACCTCCGGATCCCCGGTCGTGCAGATCCTCGACACGACGGATCTTCAGGGCATGTGGGTGATCGACCTTTCCAAAGACATGGCGCCGGATACCCAGTTTGCCTGCCCGTGGTTCGACTGGGAAAGCGGGAACCAGCGGGGAGCGGCCTCGGAGAAGCCGCTCCGCGCCTGGAAGGCAAAAGATATCCGCGGCGGCGACTGGCCGGACCTCAACGAGTTCTTCCGGCTCGACCCGAAGTGGCACGACTACCAATACATGAAGGGGCCGTATGCCTGGTATTACAACAAGGCCGACCGCGCGAACAAGCAGACCGCCTTTGCCATGTTTGCCTGGAACATGTCGAAATGGCATCCATCCTACGCGAGCCGCCCTCGCGCTTATGTTCAGGGTGAGGCGAAGGGGATCCTGCGCATCCGCGTGCCGCTCGCCGGTGGTCCGCACACCCGCACTCTCGAAAGCGAGGATCCTGCGGACCCGATTGCGCGGGTCGTGCGCACCTCCACCGCCGAGCGCTCGTGGGGGATCGGGGCCTTCCCAACCCCGGATATCAAAACCGCCGCGGCATTTATGGCGCAGGCAACCGAAGAGGCGAAGGCGGAACTCGACAAAACCATCAAAAACCAAGTCTCAAAGGAAAAGGGCGACTTGCGCAAGCAGGCCGAAAAAGAGCTGAAGGCCGCGAACGCCGGCAATAAAGATTTCCAGCTCACTCCGGAAGCGATCGATGCACAACTCGCAAAGCTCGGGTGGCCGTCGAAGCCGGATGAAGAAATCGTCAGCGAACGCCTCGCAAAAAATCCCGAGCCACCCGCGGACGACATCATGCGCCGCGCGGAAAAAATGGCGGCGGCAACAGCCGCCCCGGCCCGCGACGCATCCGTGCAGTCGCTCGTCCGGAACGCCCATCTTCCCGTCACGAAAATCAAGGATTGGGTCCTCACCTGGCCGGACATGGACAAGAATGTTGACAAGGGGATCTTCCGCGGCCTCGACGACTATGTTGCGCTCCAGAAAGAAATCCGGGAGGGCAAGTCGCCGCTGGCAAAAATGGTCAACGAGCGGATCGGCGAAATCAAAAAAACTCTCACCACCGCCACCGATGCCAAGGGAAAGGTGACGGAAACCACGGATGCCAAATTCGGCAAGGACTGGCTGACCGCCTCGAAGATCCTTAACGGCGACGCCGCAACCGAGACGGTCTTCTTCTTTTCGCCGCCCGGGGTTTTCAAGCCGAATGCCAACTGGATCTACAACGGCGGTTACACCGAGGGCACCCTCAACCCCACGACAGCTCCACGCGGGATTCGCGCCGTCATCTGGGACAACTCGGTGAACTTCGCGTGGAAGAAAACCGGGCTTACCGCCAAGAACCGCGATATGGCGGCGATGGCCTACATCTTCAGCGACCCGGATTTCTGGAACGGGCGCTACTACGACTGGGGGATCGGAAACCCGAACTTTCACACAGACATGCACAACATCCCCGGCATGGTTGCCGCCCAGATCAACACCCACCCGGATGCCAAAAAGTGGGCCGACTATTCGAAGCGTGAAATCTTTGCCGACGTCGCGCGCTCCAGTTGGCAGCCGGGCGGAGGATGGACCGAGTCGCCGGGCTACACAGGCCACGCCTTCAGCGTGTTCCTTCCAACCGCCCACGCATTCCGACGCGCCGGCCTCACCGATCCGTTTCAGGATCCGAATTTCAAAGGCGCCCTCGGATTTGTGGAGAACCTCCTGACGCCGTTGGATAAGCGCAAAGGCGTTCGCGGCCTGGTCTCGATCGGCGATTCCGGAAACGATGCTCGATTCGAGATTCTGCAGCAGGCTGCGATGGGCTACGAGAAAAGCGATCCCGCGCTGGCTGCAGATCTTGCCGCAGCAGCCAAATCGGCAATCCCGAAAGGCGATGACATCAAGAACGGATCTCTCGGGAACACCCTCACCACTACAAATCCCGCCCTCCCGACCAACCCAGACTGGAAGCTGGATTCCAAATACTACGGCGGCATCGGCGCGTTTCTCCGCAGCCGGTTCGGGAAGCCTGACGAGGCGCTCGTGACCTTCAAAGCCGGGCCGGCCCGCAATCATTATCAGGGGGATGAGCTTGCCTTCACATTCTGGGGCGCGGGAGACTATCTCGCCGTGGACTACAGCAGCTTCTACAACCCGCGCATGAATCCCGACTGGACACACAACAAAGTCACGTTCGGGCTCACAGCCAGCTCGCCGGTCGCCACGATGATGGCCTACGAGTCCACGCCGGAGGCGGATCTCTCTGTGGCGGAAAATGTGAACGGCTCCCTTGTCTTCATGACCCGTCCCTACGCCTCGGCCCGGGGGCTCTGGGATTATCAGGATATCCGGACCTCGCCGAAGACCGACCGGCGCCTCATGCTCCTCGTGAAGCACCCCGAAGGCTCGCCGTTCGCCGACTACCTCGTCATCCGCGATGAATTGAAAGGGGAGATCCGCGACAAGCTGGATGCCACTCAACTCCAGAAGCGGCTCGAGCTGGTCGTCGAGGAAAACCTGGCCGCCGTCGTGCGCGATGCCTCGTTTGCGCCATCGCAGGCCGACGAGCTCTTCGCCGAACTCCAAACCCACCTGCGCATGCTCGGCGCCGACGAGGCCACCGCCTCCGCCCTCGTTGCCGCGGCGCGGAAGGCGGTCGTGCCCGGGCGAGGGACCGGCATATCGCTCGACCGCGATGCGCCGGATCTCAAAAAGGCGATGCTGGAAGCACTTCCGAAATTCCAGTTCAGCCATGAGCCCCGCTCGAACATCCATCTCCTCGCCCTCGACAATCCGGCCAGGACAAAAGACCGCCTGGATTTCAAAGGCCAGATGGGAACGGATATCGCGGTCTTCGTCGCCACCGGACAGGACGCCTCGCAGGCGGATATCAACTGGTTCGGTTGGGGGCACAACAAACGACCGGCGGATTTTGCCAAGGGACCCGAGGGGGCGAAGGGAGAGGAGACGCTTCCGTGGAACGGCGGCCCCTGGCATTCGTATCGCCACGGGTTTGTGATCGGGCGCGACGTCCGGCTTTCCGACGACAAATCCAACCTGCCGCCCTACGCATTCGGCGAGATGGCCCAGTGGGTCTCGCTTCCTTTTCAAGGAAAAGATGAGATGACCGTTGTCCTCTATCCGGTCGCGAAAGGAAAACCCTCCCCGCAATTCGAATCCCTTGACGGCGGAAAATCGATCAAGGTTACCGCCGGCGGACAATCCGAAACCGTCACGCTCGCCACCGGACAGCCGGTGAAGATCGTCCGAGACGGGAAGGAATCCGTCATCGCCGCATCGCTTCCTGCCATCGGATCCCCTCAGCCCGCGAATCTCGTTCCCAAACGCAGCATCGAGGGTGTTCCGGACAAAGCCGACGACAAGCCGACCTTCATGAGCGAGCAGTAGGAGGCCCGTCGGACGAAACGGGTTCCCCGTTCCGCTACGCAGAGAGCGCGACCAACATGTGGAGCAGCCATTTCGTCTGGCGCTCGAGAAACGCGTTGCTCCGCTCCGGTTGCCTTCCCGGCCAAACATTCGACTATCCCTGTAATCCGATGCGCTGGCGCGCTGGTTTTCCGCGTTCCTCTACGGAAAGCGACCCGTAGTGAAGCGGAGCACGGCCATTTCTCTCCGTCAAAACCTCCGCCGCAAAAACCGGCCAATAGAAGCCGCATAACGCGCCAGATTTCCGATGCCATCACTGCTAGGTTTTTCCTGTCCCAGAGCTAAATGTCACCCGCCTCCCGCCATATCGTGCCGAGCCTTCTTGCTGTTGGCTTTGTCTGTGCACTGGTGATCCTATCGTGGCAGGACACGCCGCAGCCGGCGGATCCCGCTCCGGCTCTGCTTGAGAAACGCATGGAGCGGTATGTCGTCAGGTATCCCACCGCGCCCGATGGCACGATTGCCCGCGGTGCCCGGCCAAAGGTGGACCGGGAACCCATTGCTGTGAATGTCTCCGCAGCCGTCGCTGAGTTTGACACATGGTTGGGCAGGTATGTCTCGGCCGCCCCCGGTGACCGCGCTGCGATGCTTGATGCCGGCCGGGCGCTCCTCCCGGCCCGCCGCAAGGCGATGGCCGGGCTCATCGCATCCGATCCGGGGGCCGCGCTTCTGATGTCGCCTTCGCCTGCCGCGAGAGCCGCTTTGCCTGCTGACTTCAACTCGCAGTTCGAGCAGGTTGTCGAGGGGGAGGGGTTCTACGGGGTTCTTGCCGTCTGCGGTGATGAGGGGGGCCATTCCAGCCGCATCGAACGCGAGGCGATCATCGGCGACAAGCGCTACGCGGCTCACGTTTATGGGCGGCGACTGAAATCGCCGACGCAAAAGGATGCGTCGCTTTCCGGAATTGCCCTCGATGGCCACCTCGCGCTCCGCGAGGAGGATGTCCTTGTGCGGGCGCAGGATGAGATGCCTGCCGGCGCGGTGCCGGATGGCGGTTTTGCCGTCACATTCAAGGGCGATACGTCCATCGTGGCGGACAAAGCCGAACTCGAAAGCCTCGCAAAAAATCTATTGGCCCCTGCGGAACTCCCACTCGCCGCGTCCGGCCCCACGTTTGACCCCGAGACCCCGCCGACCGGCCCTGTGCCACCGACCGAAGCCTACAACGAATACACCGGAACCTGGTCGCACCAGAAAGGACCGAAAACCGTTTTTGTTTTTCTCATCGAGCCGAGCGACGGACCGGCGTGGAGCAATGCGCCGACGTTCGCCACCTTCGACAGCCAGCTCAACACCGCTTCGCAAAACTACTACAACGTCAGCTACCGGCAGACCTGGTTCGGGCCGAAATTCAAGAACCCGGGAACAGGCAGCGAAGTGCTCGTCCCGCGGCTGGTCGTCTCCCCGGTGGTCCGCCTTTCGAAGAGCACGGCCGAGTTGGTGAACGCCATCGCCACGCAGGCCTACGACGCCAAAGCGCTCATCGAGGCCATGGGCGGCGACTACACAAACAACGGCCCGAAGGATCCCGACAACTTCGACAGGTGGGTGGTGATGAGCAACTCGAAGCTCGTCACCTCGACCGGCCTCGCCTACGTGGGCGGGGCGATTGCCTGGACCGGCGGGGCGCTCAGCGGCAGCGTTGCCGAGCACGAGTGGGGACACAACTGGGGGGTGGTTCACGCGAATTCCTGGACGGTCCCCCAAGGGGCTCCTCCACGCGCTTCCAGCGGAACGAGCGGCGAATACAACGACGGCTGGGACATCATGGGTGGCGGAAGCATGACGACCGGGTTCAACACCCAGTTCCTGGAGGAGCTCGGGTTTCTCGAGCGCTCGCGCGGCGAGGTTTTGGATGTGACCTCGTCCGGAACCTACCGCCTCTACGACTACATCGACCCCTATTCACGCAATAACACGTCGAACGCCCGTGCGCTTCTCATCCCGATGTCGGGCTTCACCGATTCCAAGCGGATCTTCCTCGGCTTCGGACACGTGTCCGGCACCGACGGCGGCACCGGGCGCTCCGACTGGAATCGGAATGCGGTGACCGTCCACTGCGGGCTCAGCGACGGTAGCAACCGGATCGACACGACCCCCTACTCGCAGCAGGCGACCGACGCCAACGATAGCTCGATCAAGATCGGCCGCACCTACACCGAAGGCGCGAATGTGAACGGCAGCCAGATGTATGGCGGCTTCAGCGTCACGCCCGTGCTGCGCGGCAGCACGGTTGTCTCCGGCACCACGCACGAGTGGATGGATGTGACCGTCAATTACGGGGCGGCTTCCGCCAACCCGCCGTCCGCGTCGTTCTCCCAATCCTCCTACGCGGCCGCGGCCGGAGCCCCGCTGGCGCTTGCGGTCAACGCCTCCGATCCCGACGGAGACACGCTTGCTTACGACTGGGATTTCGGCGACGGAACCTACTCCCTCACCAACAGCGCTTCGCAGAGCAAAACATGGGGCGCGGCGGGCCTCTATCTGGTGACATGCACAGTGAGCGACATGAAGGGCGGGACGGCGGCCGCCACCTGCTGGGTGAATGTCGGTGCGGTCGCCTACCGGCCGCCTGACAACCCTTCCGCGACGCTCTCCGGATTCAACTACCGCTATTACGAGGGGACGTTCACGACGATGCCGGATTTTTCAACGCTCCTGCCCATCAAGAGCGGGACGGTGGCATCCGTCGAGCTTTCGCCCCGCAACCGGAACGACAGCTTCGCGTTCCAGTTCGACGGATATATCGATGTCCCGGCCAGCGACATCTACACGTTCAAAGTGACCAGCGACGACGGCGCGCGCCTCTACATAGGGAACACGCTCGTCGTGGACAACAACGCGGTCCAAGCCTCGGCAATCTACAAGACCGGCAATATTGCCCTGAATGCTGGAAAGCACAAAATTCACATCGAGTTTTTCCACAAGGACGGGGCCGAGACGCTTGGAGTAGAGTGGAGCACGCGCACATCCTCCTCCGTCGCGCTCCCGTCCGGCAGCATTTCGCAGCTTGATCCGAGTGCGAATTCCGCGCCGGCTGTCGCGCTTGTCCAACCGCTCAACAACGCAAGCTATGTTGTCGGATCGGATATTCTCCTTCAGGCCAGTGCAGCCGATGCAGACGGCATTGCCTCGGTGGTCTTTTTTGCTGACGGGGCTTATATCGGAGCGGATGCGACCGCCCCCTATGCGTTCTCCTGGCCGAAGGTTTCCGTCGGCACGAAGTCGGTTGTTGCGCTGGCCTACGATGCTGCCGGGAGCTGGGCGCAGAGCCAGGCGGTCACGATCAATGTGGTCAGCCCAACCCCGCAGCCATCGATCGGCTTGAACATGAATACCGAGGGGGTCGCGGGCGGCAGCATGTATTTCAACGACCTGAGCGGTGCCGTGTATCAGCAGTCGAACTGGAACAACCTCACCGGGCTTTCCGGCAGCGCCACAACGGTGAAAGATTACCTGGGCAACACCGTCGCCATGCCGGTCTCATGGGTGGGAAGCGCGAATAATAACTACGGGGACGGCTCGAATGACGCCGACACGTCCACCGGTCCTGGCCGCATGTTCAAAGGCCTTGCCGAGATCCGGCAGGACGAGGCGAACCGGCCGTCTCTCACGGCGACGAACGTGCCCTACCCGCAATATGATGTGTATGTGTATTTCGATCTTCGCGGATCGGATGCCAAGGATACGCTCCCGCAGCGGTTCGTCTGCACGCCCGCCGAGGGGACCGCTCCCGCCGACATCTTTGGAAAAAACTCCCTCTCGTCGGCCGATGCGGTCGGCGATTACCCGACCTACGACACATGGGTCGGGTTCAAGGAGTCCACCGCCGCAACAGCCACGGCCTCGAACGACGCGCTGCTGGGCAACTACGTGGTCTTCCGCAACGTGCGCAGCTCCGGATTCACTGTGAAGGCCGAGCGGCAAATCGCCGGCACCCAGCAAAAGCTCGGCTTCAGCGCGGTCCAAATCGTCCGTTCGAATCCGACCGCCCCGCTTGTCCTGATCCGGCAGACCGATGGGGCCACCGCTGTCACGGAAGGCGGTGCGGGGGACAGCTACTCGGTCGTCCTCGGCTACGCGCCGGATTCCAATGTCACGGTATCCGTTAACAGCGGCGCGCAGCTTCTCGCCTCTCCGTCGTCGCTGACATTCACTCCTGCAAACTGGAACATGCCGCAAACAGTGAACGTCTCCGCGGTCAATGACAGCGCGCCCGAGGGTGCGCACTCGGGATTGATCGCCCACTCGGTGACTGCCCCAGGAAATTATAGCGGCGTGGTCGCACCATCGCTCACGGTTTCGATCGCCGATGAGGACCAACCGATTGTCACCGTGCGGTCGAGTGGAACCGCCGCCGAAGCGGCTTCTCCGGTGTCCGGGACATTCCAGATTGCGCGTGGCGGGGTCGGTTCACTGGCTGCGCCGCTGGCCGTCGCGTTCCAGATGAGCGGCACCGCCGATCCGGCCGCAGACTACACGCTTTCCGGAGCTTCGGTCTCATTCACGCCTGCAATCGGGGCTGGAACCGTCACGATCCCTGGGGGCCAGGCCCAGGTATTTCTCACGTTGACTCCGGTGAACGATGCGGCGGCCGAGGGAGCGGAGTCCGCAACCCTCACGGTCACGGCTTCGTCGGAATATTCGCCAGGCAGCCCGGGTGCCGCCACGCTCAGTGTCACCGATGACGACGCGAAGGATTACCTGACAGAGCATTTTGAGAGCGCGGCCGCGTTCGATCTCAACGGAAAATCGCTCACATTCACTCCTTCAGACGGGACATACGCCGTCTCCGCTGCCGCTGTCGGATCTTTTCCATCCGGGACCACGGGATTTACAAATTTCAGCACCTCCTCGATGGCCGGAGGCAGTGCGGACGACGGCTGGTGGAGCCAGGCACTCGCGGTCGCGTTCCCGTATTTTGGTGTGAGCCAGGCGACGGCGTATATCGGGACAAATGGATATATTACTTTTGGGGTCGGAACTTCCACGACGGCCGGATTGCCGATCTCGCATTTTCTCACCGGGGTGCCCCGCATCTCAGGGTTGGCCCGCGATCTGAATCCGGGATCGGGTGGTTCGGTCGGCTACAAGCGGGATGCGACTGCGGGCCAGCAACGCTCGATCTTTTTCTGGAACGCCGTCAAAAACTACAACCAGTCAACGACGGTCTCCTTCCAGATCGAGCTTTTCGACGACGGGCGTATCCGGATCAGCTGGTTGAATTCCACTCCATCCGACGCATGCGTTGCCGGGTTGAGCAGCGGGGTTACCGGCACCATGCCTTCGTCTCCTTACGACGGCACGGGAACGAGCCCGTTTTTTGAAAGCGATCTGAGCGCATACGGCGGGACCACCGCGAACGCCGCGCCGCAGTTTGCCAGCATCCCGCAGACGCTCGCCACGACCGGGCAGGGGTTCGCATACCTTGTCGCCTGCACGGATCAGGAGAATGGTTTGCTATCCATCACCGCACCCACGAAGCCTGCGTGGTTGAGTTTCACGGACAACGGAAACGGCACTGCCATACTTTCAGGCACCCCGGCAGCATCCGGGTCGTATCCGGTTGTTTTGCAGGTGACTGACGGTTCGACGCCGGTCCAACAGGCATTTTCGGTCCTGGTTGTTCCATCTGGAGGAAACACCCCGCCCCAATTCACTGGCTCGCCGTTGACCGTGGCTTCTGCTGGTTCCATGTATTCCTCCACGGTGACAACCTCGGATGCCGATGGCCACAGCCTTGCCATATCCTCCACGGAACTTCCGGCATGGCTTGTTCTGAGCGACAATGGCAACGGAACGGCCACACTTTCAGGCACGGCACCCGACACGGGCGTCCAGGGTCATTCCGTGACCCTGCTGGTATCCGATGGCATCGCCTCCACGGCGCAGAGCTTTGACATCACCCTTAACCGGGCGCCGGTTATCTCGCTATCAAGCCCGTCGTCAGGCTTCGTCGAGTTGCCCGGCGCCGGACTGACGCTCCTGCTCGAGGCCTTGGTCTCGGACGATTCGCTGCCTGCCGGATCGAGCGTTGCTGCGGGTTGGTCGCTCGTGAGCGGCCCCGGCTCCGTCGCGTTCGGCTCCGCTACTTCCGCAATCACCACGGCCAAATTCTCCGCGGCGGGATCCTACATTCTTCGTATCACGGCATCCGATGGTGCCTCAGCATCGACACGTGATGTCCATGTCTTCGTTGAAAGCGACGGGGATGCGGTGGCGGCGAGCGGACTTCAGGGCTGGTGGAAATTTGACGAGGGTAGCGGAACCTCCGCGGCGGACAGCTCCGGCAACAACCGCGCACTCACGCTGACATCGGCCACCATGGCGGGCGATGGATATTCCGGCAAGGCCTACACCGCTGATGCCGCAGCCGCACAGAGCGCAGAAAACGCGTCGCTTGCCCCGCCCGCCCAGCTGACGGTTTCCGGTTGGGTGTATGCGATGGCCTCGCCGGCCGCCAGCGACCGCTATATTTTCAATTTCCACACCAGCGGCACCAGCCGCCTGCGCCTGTATATGGCGAGCGGGACAAGCAGGCTGAGGTGGTTCTCCGACCGTTCCACCGACGGGCTCTGGGAGGCGCAATTCCCTGTCCCCGCCTACGAGTGGTTCCATGTTGCCGTGACCTATGATACCTCCTCTGCCTCCGCGGTGCCGGTCTTCTACATCAACGGAAAAGCAGTCTCCTCGGCGCAGATCGGGAATGCCCCTGCCGGTGCGCAGGTTGCGTCGACCTCCTTCCGTGTCGGAGGAAATGCGTCCTCGGCGAGCTCCTGGCTCGGGCGGATCGACGAGGTGCGGTTTCACAACCGGATCGTGCCTGCCGCCGAAGTGGCAATGCTGATGCTGGCCGGGCCCGTGAATGCGGCTCCCGATGTGAGCGCCGGCTCCGGCGGCGACACTGCGGTCGGGTCCGCATTCGCCTTGCAGGGGAGCGCCTTGGATGACGGGCTGCCCGCCCCGCCTGCGTCAGTTGCCCTTCAGTGGACAAGAGTAAGCGGTCCCGGCGGCGTGTTGTTTTCCAGCGAAACGGGTGCTGAGACAAATGCCAGCTTCGAGTCTGCAGGAACTTATGTTTTGCGGTTGACGGCAGACGACGGAGAAGTGCGGGTTTTCGACGATGTCGCGGTCACCGCAGTTTCCGTGAATCCCTCTTTCTCCACATGGATCGCCGGATTCGCGGGGGTGGGGAATCTTAACGGAGTGAAGGATGATCCCGATGGCGACGGGATCGCCAACCTCCTCGAATATTCGCTCCTCAACGGCAACCCTTCGATTGCCGGTGCAGGTATCGCTCCGGTCTTGGGAATCACGAAAGTGAACGGCAGCGAGTATCTCACTCTCACTGTTGATAAAAACACATCCGCCACCGGCATCAGCTATGCGGTTGAGGTAACCGGCGACCTGACGACATGGAACAGCGGGCCCTCCCATACCACGACGATCACCGATTCCGTTAGCACCCTGGTTGTCCGCGACAACTCTGCTCTCGGCGGATCCAACACCAAACGCTATATCCGCCTGAAGGTCACACAGCCATGAAGCCGGAGACGCGACCCTACGAAAAGCACATGCTGATTCCGAAAGCGCGGCCTCCCGTAGCGGGGTGGGGAACCCATTTCGTCCGAAAGAGAGAAGCGGCCTCGCCGTTCCGCTACGAATAATCCATTCTTTCAAGCACTTACTTGCGCCGCTGCCCATCTATGAAAAAGATCGTTTTTGAGAGTTTCATCGCCTTGTTTTTCCTTTTTGCCTTTGTCTTTCCTGGGCTCGCCGAACCCTACTCAGGACCGGCAAAGGGGGTGAAAATTTCCGAGGCGCTCCCGCTGGCGGATTTTCAGAGCGATGCCCCCGGCACCGATGCGCCGCGCGAGTTCCGTCTGGTCCTGCGCGATGCGATCACTCTCACTGACATCGAAAAGCAGGGGATCAAGGGAGGCGGCGGGGTGCGCGACGTCGCGGTGGCTGCCTATGGGAACATTACTCTTCTGCTTCCTATCACGGACGGAAAACCGGATTACGCAAAATCCACCGGCCAGGTGAACTACCTCGGAGTGAACCGCATTGGCTTCAAGGGGCCGCTGAAAGAAGACCCCGAGAAGCCGTTTCAAATCATCGGATCCAAGGCCTCCGGCAACATTCTTTTTCCTGTCGAAATCAAAGAGCCGAAAAATGACAACGCGAGGATACTCACGCTCTCGATCCAGCTTGATCTCGACATCAAATCCGATCGGTTCGGCTACACCCCGGATCCGGACCCTAGCATCCCGCCCTGGCGTGCGGACAAATCGCAGCCGTCGGGATTCAAGGTCTCGGGCACATGGAAGACCTTCGAATCGCGGCCGGACAAGGTTCTCGAGCTCGAAGGAAAAATCGCCGGCCCGCGGGGATGCCTGCGCCTCAGCCCGGTGCGGGGGAAATTTTTTCCGATCCAGGCGCTCGATCTCTCGCCGGGTGCCGGAGGAATGGACATCACCGCACATGCTTCGCCCCATCGCGTGGATGCCAATGAATCGCAGTGGGCGGTCAAAGAATTCGAGCGGGCGGTCGACCTGCGCAAATTCAACGGGATCCGCCTCACGGTCAAATCCGATATAGCCGCCGCCGGGAAGCCGATCCCGGCCGGCGTTGCGGTGGCATTTCGTGTGAAAGGCCAACCGTGGTTTGCTTGCCGGACGGTCGCCCCGCTTCTTGGAGGCGAGCAGAGCCATGTCGTTGATTTTGATTTCTTCGCCCGGGGCACCGCAAATCCCGGATTTGCCGGCGGGCCGAATATCGCCCACTTCGCCGATCTCTCGCAGGTGGATGCCATCGCGATCGGGGTGGCCAACCCGTTCGGAGTCGGGGACGTGACGTTCGTCGCGACGGGCATAGAGGCTGTGCGCCACGGGGACCGCGGCGCTGGAGAGGCGCCGGCAGAAGTCGTAACCGTGACGGTCGATGCCGCGCGGAGCGATGCCTTCAATGGCGTGGATACCGTGCCAAAAGAACTTTTCGGCTATCACCTCGCCAACCCCTCTTTCCAAAGCACCGGTGCCGCCCCGGAGTTTTTTGATGCGCCGCCGGTCTCGGGCGATGGAATGAAACTTTTGGAGCTTGCCCGCCCGGGCTCTCTGCGCCCGCTCGACCATACGAACCTCTCGCCCGAGTCAGGCGCGGGAATGATCCACCTCTTCCCCGCCGACATCGCCAAAAAGGCGGACGCTCTCGACGGGATCATGCACACGATCACAAACGAGAACCTCTGGGCGCGCCCGAAATGGATGGATACCGACCCCGATTCGTATGCGGAGGGGATCCGCGAAATGTTCCGCCAGGTCGGCAGCATGGGATGGACACCTGACAAGCCGGACAACACGCTGCGCCGGATCGAATTCTGGAACGAGCCGTTCATGTGGGCGCGGCAAATCAACCGCGGGCAGAGTTCGGTGAGCGCCGGGCCGGGCGATCCGGGCGGCAACCGCGGGCGCAAGGCTTGGGACGATCCGACACAGTTCACATTCATGCCGGGAAAACTCGGCGCCGAAATGTATTCGAAATTCTTTAATGCCGCCGCCGGCGGTCTCAAGGAGACCAATCCGCATGTCCGGATCGGCGGGATGTCATCGGGGACATTCGGGGAGGATTTTTTCAGTCAGCTCACGAACTACGTCGCCCACTTTCTCTCGGGCTCGACCGACAACATCCATTTTCTCACCGAGCACCACTACAGCGGGAACGCCCCGAGCTTTGCCGCGGGCTACGAGGTCGTGACCGCCTGGTCGCTCGCGAAGCACGGCAAGCGCTGGCCGATCTGGAACACCGAGGCCAACGACCTCGATGACATCGCGCCCGGCGACAAGCGCTCCGCCGAGGCGGCAAAGGCGTTTACCGACCAAAACCGTGCCTACTACAACTACCGGGATATTTTGGAAATGATCCTCCGCTCGCGGGACAAGGCGGCCGGTCGCGCGATCCATGCTCTCTGGGGCAGGGGATGGTTCAAAAACGAGGGCGAGCAGCTCATGTATCTCCACGCGGCCGACCTGCGCGGAACCATCGTGGTCAGCGATTCTTCGGATCCCGCGATCCTTCCTGTGGCCGTATTCCATGCTTCCGAAAATATTGATCTTCCGCCCTCCGGCGACCTTCCACGGCCGCGTGTCGAAATGCCGTCGCGCCTCACCATTTACCTCCTCAACGACTCGCCGTTCCAGCGCCAGGCCTGCGTGAAGGTCAAAGGCGTCAAGCCGGCCTCCACCGTTCAGGCATCCGGCCTCCGCCTAGCCCCTGATTCCTCGCACCTCGCGATCCTTCCGTCTGTATTCACCTCCTCGGACTCAGGCGGCGATCTCGTCCTCTCGCTCAAAGAACCCCTTGCTCCGCGCGAGATCGCAAAGATCACAGTGGCCGGTGTTCCAGCGCCAACGGCAAAGCGCGAAACCCGCCAGTATTTCTCCGACATCGTTGTCGCGGATGTCCTGCCGGGCAGGCCTGTCACCGGCTCGATCACCGTTCCTCCAGAGGCGCTGAAATCCGCAGCTGCCGCACGGCTTCGCATCGTCGCCGGCGATATCCAAACCGGAGAGGCGGCCATCAAGCTCGGCTCATCTACGATCCCCCTGCCACCGACCACGACCGAAGGCTCACAGCATGTCGTCACGGAGGTTGCGATTCCTTCCAGCGCACTCGCTGCCGCGATGAAGGACGGAAAACTGCCCATCGAAGTCACATGCGATCCTGGCCGCGATGGCTTCGCCCTCTACATGCTGTCCCTGCAGATCGAGTGAAGGTGCAACCTCAATCCGTTCCCTTGATCACAACAGGTTCTCGTATCGCTCCGATCCCCGAAAGCCCGCTGATGCCTGCACTGCTCTGTCCCGCAATTATTCCAAGACCGTCGCGGATGGGACATCGCGGCGGGGCTTGTCGCCCGCAAATTCCATTGTCGTGAAAGCGACTGTCGTCACCTATCTCGAAGACAGCGGCGTAACCGATACGCTGGACCGGCAACTGCGCCGCCTGCTCTCCGCCTGCTTTACCGATCCCTGCTTTGTCGGGCAGCGATACTGCCACGAAATGCCGCAGCACCGCTGGATCATTTTCGATGGGGACGGGGAACCCGCCGCCCATCTCGCCGCACACGATAAAACGATCGGTTCCAGCACGGGCGACCTTCGAGTCCTCGGCATCGCGGAGGTTTGTGTCCGTGAAGATTTTCGAGGGGGAGGGCTTGTTCGAAAAATGATTGAAGCGTCGCATGCCTTGGCCCGCACGCAGGAATTTCCCTATGCGATGCTCTTTGGGATGCCCGCTTATTATTCGTCCTCCGGCTACATCTGCATCAGGAATCCCATTCGCCGGTTCGAGCCCAAACGGGAAGCATGGGAGACCACCCGGATGGACTCCGCGATGGTCTGCCCGATTCACAGCCCCCCGCCGTGGCCGCCCGGAGAAATTGATATCCGGGGCCCGCTCTTCTGATTTCATGACTACCTGGAACATCTCGGATTCTGCCGCGCCCGTCGATGCCGTGACGCTGCAGTTCAGTCTCTCGGTTCCAGGGGGCCACGCTGCCATCGCCGGATCATCCCGCGAACAAATCATCCTTCGCGACGCCGGAGCCTCTTGGCCCGCCTCAAACTGAATTTCCGATGAATACGCACCGACTTGAAACCGCCCGCCCGCTTGCCCGCTTCGCCGCCCTTCTGCTCCCGGCAATCCTCATCTGCTTTCCGGCGCGAGCGCTCCCGGCTGCGAATGGTCCCGGCGCGGTGGGAGGCTCGCTCGGCGCGATCGAGATCCCTTTTGACATGCCGCAAGATGGCGTGGCCACGATCGGGATCTATTCCACCGGCGGGAGGCTTCTCCGTCCGCTGATGCAGAATGTCGCTCTCGCCAAGGGCGGCCATGTGGTGCGGTGGGACGGGATGGACCTTTTCGGCAACCTTCTGCCGGCCGGCACCGATGTTGAGGTTAGGGTTTTCTCCGGTCCCGGCCTGAAGGCAAAATGGGAATTTGCGATCGCATCCCCGAGCGCGCTCCCCTGGCCGACGAAGCCCTTTGGCGAGGGGGCGGCGATGAGAACCGGCGGATGGCTTGGCGATCACGGCGTCTCCGCCTCAGCCGTGGCCGTTGGCGACAGGATGTTCTTCGGGTCCACGATGGCAGAGCATGGGCACACGGTCATCTTTACCGACCTCGATGGTGTGAAGATGTGGGGGCGGGGAGGACTCGAAGGCTGGAAGGGCCCGAGGATTCTCGCCTCGGACGGCCGCGCCGTCTTTGGGGTTGTGGAAAAAAACCATGTCCACCGGCTGGAGCTCAACGGCGAGGCGTCGCGCCAGATCATTGACACCGGGGATGACGAGATCGTGGGAATGGACGCGCACGACGGGCAGGTCGTCCTGACATTGAAAAACCACGAGTTGACGGCGTCGGTCGCGGCGCCCGTTGTGGGCAGCAAGGATTTTGATTTTGAGCGGTGCCTGCCCGCTCCGAAAAACGACAAGGTCTATAACAACAATCTGAACGGCCAGGGACAGTTTGCCCGCGCGTTCCTGGATGGCGGCCACCCGCAGGCCGGGATCACCCCGGTCGCCAATCCGTCGAACGCCTCGCTTGCCGGGATCGTGGCAAAGTGGAAAAAGCCGTTGACCGTTGGCACATTGCTCGTCGAGCGCATGGATCTGTCGGCGGACATCGAGGTCTATGCGCTGGATCAGGGGGTTGCATTCCAGCAGCCGGTTCCAGGCGAGGCACCGGGCTCCGGCTGGACGCTTCTGGGAAAAAGCGACCTCTCCCGACGGGTGAACGCTATCGGGGGAAAATCTGCCGTGCAGACAGAGGCTGTCTATATCCGGCTACAGGCCCGTGGCGTTACGCCTCCGGCAAAGTGGCCGCGCCTGGCGATGTGCCGCCTGCTTCCCCGCGCGCTCGAGCGGGTGGATTCCGGCGCGACAATCATTGCGCCCGCCTCTCCGGGTGCGGAGATCAAGGGGAGGGCGGCTGACGATCCCTCCTGGTCGTTCCGCGCGACGGATCCCCTCACCGAGGCGTCTCCCGGCCTCGTGCTGATCGATCTGAAGAAGGAGACGGCCTTCGATGCGCTTGTGCTCCAGAACTGCGTGAACCAGAAGCTCTCGGTGGATGCGTGGACCGGTGGCGGCACGCCGGCGGTTGACGGCGGAGGCTGGAAGGAGATCGCGGTGAGCGATGCCGGGAGCGACCGGATCGAAGGGTCCCGCGCCGCATCCACAAATGCCAACGACCTCCGGATCTCGCTCCCGAGGTCGGTCACCACCAAGGCGCTGCGCCTCCGCATCCGCTCGGGCATGGAGGCGGGGCGTTGGGGTGTGCCGCCGAAATCCGCCGATGCCCTCCGCAGCGATTGTGCGGACGTCGCCCTCCTGCGCCTTCGCGAGGAGCGCCCGCCCGCATCGGAGATGGTGCTGCAAATCCGCGATGCCTCGACGGGGGACCTCATCATCGAGACCAAGGACGATTCCGCCGCAATGACCAAGCTCGCGTTCGATGCCAAGGGCGGCCTCACCAGCATCGTGGGGAACAGGCTCTGCCGCTCCGTCCTCCCCACAAAATCCGGTTCTCCGGTCCTCCACTCCCCGCTTGCCGCGGCCAAGGAATTCCCGAAGCCCACATGCCTGGCTGTCTCCGCCGATGGGGGCACGATCGCTGTCGGGGACTCCGACGCCGACACAGTTTTTCTTTTCGACGGCCAGGGGAACCCCCGCGGGAAAATCGGAGGGATCGGCCCCAGGAAGCGGGGGCCGTGGAATCCGGAGACCGTGGACCAGCCGTGCGCGGTGGCGATTGACAGGAACGCGAAGATCTGGGTTTGCGAAAAAACGTATTCGCCCAAGCGCATCACCCGCTACTCGGCGGAGGGGAAATTCGAGCGCGAGTTCCTCGGGCCACCGCACTACGGCGGCGGCGGCTGGCTGGATCCGAACCTGAAGAGCTTCTGGTATGAGGGCGCCGAGTATGAGGTGGATTTCACCGCCGGGACGTCGCGCCTCAAAAACCTGGCCGACGTCCAGGGGGATCCGGCGACCCCAGCCCCAGACCGCACCAGCTACAGCTACACGAAGGTCGGCCGACCGGTTTACCGCGACGGGCACCGGTATATCGTGGGCGATCCCGGCGCCCAATACATCGGGGACGGGTTCGTGGTTTGCCTTTACGATAATGGCGCAACGACGTGGCGTCCGGCGGCGGTTATGGGCAGCGCCCAGGATTCCGAGTTCCTCACCCGCGAGGACAAGCCATGGAGTTCCCACTGGCTGCGCCAGGATCTCGCGAAGTCCTCCTTTATCTGGTGCGACCTCAACGGCGACGGGGAGTATCAGGTGGATGAGGTCCAGCTTTTCAAAAATGCCGAAGTGACCGGCAGCGACAAGTGCCCGTTCGGCGGCGCCTATTGGGGCAGCTTTTCCGGTGACGATCTCACCTTCTGGGGAACGGCCGCGCGCCTCGCGCCGACGCGATTCACGGACAAGGGGGTTCCTGTTTTTGAAAAGGAAAAGATCCAGCCCTTCGACTACTCGAAGCTCGCGCCGGTTTATACCGGAAATATCCTCGCCAACCAAACCGCGAAGACCGGCTACGGGGCGGCATCCCTCGTGGCTCGCGACGGTTCGCTCGTGCTCGAGGGCCAGCCCTGGCGGGTGCTTCCGGACCTCACGATCGCGGGCGGACCGGTTACCGAGAAGCCCTCGGATTTCACGCCGCGCATCGTGGGCGGGATCCTCGACAACCCGCTTTCCTTCGTCGGCTCCGCCTCCACGAAATCCCCCGTCGGCGAGGTGGCAATGCTGAACGGCGATAACGGCCGATGGTTCCTCTGGGCGGTCGATCACGGCGTCATGCTCGGCGAGATCTTCACGGGAAAAAACGGCGGGTTCGGCTCCGTGACCGAGGTCGTCCGCGGAATGGATGTCACCGGCTACAAGCAGGAATGGGAAACGTTCTTCGGAGACTTCCTCGGCGCCACGAACGGCAACTACTACGTCGTCGCCGGGCGCGGTCACTGGGGCGTCTCGCGCGTGGAGGGAATCGATGGGATCGCCCTTGCAAAGAAGCCGCTCAGGATCTCCGCCGGGGACCAGGCCGCGAATGCGGCGCTTCGGCCCCAGATTGTTGCTCTTGGCACCGGCCTCACGAAAAAAAAGGAAAAGCGCGAGATGAAAGTCCGCCCGCTGACAGCCCGGACCAAGGGATTCGCCCTCGATGGCGATCTAGCCGATTGGGGCGATCCGGCCGCCTTTCAAAAAATCGGCACCGACGGGTCGTTCGATGCCGTTTGGGATGCGGACGGGCTCCTGCTGGCCTGGGCCGGAAAAGGCGGCACGGCAAACAACAGCCAGGACTGGCGGTATCTTTTCAAGACCGGATTCTGCGTGGATTTCAGCCTGCGCACCGAACCATCATCATCAGGCGAGGCGGTTGCCCGCGGCGACCGCCGCGTCGTCATCGGGCGTCACCAGGGAAAGTGGGTCGCCGTGCTCCACGATTTCGTGCTGCCGGATGGCGCCGGCAAGGAGGCCGTCGAATACACCAGCCCCGTCACCAGCACCGGCGTGGACCGGGTGGTCCTCCTCCCCGACAGCGCTGTGAAAATCGCGGTGAAGGAAGGCGGCGGGGCGTGGAGTGTCGAGGCCCGGATCGCATGGAGCGCGCTGGGAATCGCACCCGCCGACGGATTGAAGATCCGGGCCGATGCCGGAATTTTAACTCCGGACAGCGCCGGCCTTCAGGTGGACCGGCGGACAAACTGGGCGGATCCCGATGTCGGACACGTCGCCGACCTTGCGATCGAAGCGCAAATCCACCCCGCGAACTTCGGCGCATGGATCCTTCAACCGTGACACTCTCTGCAGCCCGGCGGCGGCGACAATCTGACAAAACTATGAAAACATCCCGGCTTCTCCGTTCCGTCTCCATTGTGACGGCAGTCTTCATCCTTCCTGTATTGGCGGCCCAGGAACGGATCACAGGCGAGTCCGGCAGCCTCCGTGTCCATGCCCTTCCAGTTCCGGAATCGGCGCAAAACCCCTGGTCTGCGAAGGAGGAGGAGGGGTTTTGGAAGCGGACCAACGAGGCATTCAGTCACTGGGATTTCAAAGGAAAATACGGCAACACATATTTTGAAAACGAGAAGGCGAGCTACCCGAGGGCCTTCATCGATTTCCTGAAAGGCAACCGCGATGCCGCCCTGAAGTTCCTGCAGGGGGATGACGGGGATCCCCATGCAAAGAAGGCAACTATGGGCGTCGATTGGTATCCCTCGTTCACGATCAAGAGCCAGGCCCGGAAATACTTCTTCTTCGGCCAATACCTGGAACCGGCTTACAAAAAGAGGATGTTTGATTCCGCTAAGATCTGGACCGAGGTCGATCCCCTCAACCGGCCGAACGATTTCTATCAGGGCAAAAACGACGGATGGAATGTCGAGTCGAAGAACAGCTGGGTGGATGTCCGGAACACCGACAACCTCCGCGCGATGCGCGACTGCGCGGTCTATCTCATGGCGGAGGAAACGGGGAACAAAAAGACCGCCGAAGCCTACAAGGAGAGGATTCGCGCCTACGTGGCCGCCCTCTACAACACGGGTATGGGCGAGTGGGACAGCGCGAACTATATGGCGCACACAATGACCGGGTATGTCCAGCTCTACGACTTCGCGAAGGACCCCGATGCCCGCCTCCTTGGGAAGGCCGCTCTCGACTGGCTCTGCGCGGCCGCCGCAGTGAAATACTTCCATGGAAACTGGGCGGGCCCGGACAAGCGGGACTACAGCAACCTCCCGATTTTCGAGGGAGCACCGGGAACATTCTGGCTCTACTTCGGCGACACTCCGGCGGGGCCCGCGGATCCGCACGCGGACCTTGTGCACTTCATCACGAGCTCCTACCGCCCGCCGGAGGCTGTCGTCGCCCTCGCCCGTAAAGAGTTTCCCAAACCGGTCGAGATCCTCTCGTCGAAGCCGAGCTACGACGGCTGGTTCCGCAAACCGGGTGGCGAGGATGTGCCGGCCTTCCGCGAGACGCTTTATATCAGCGAAAGTTTTCAGATTGGCACTCTTCCCAACGGCCACGAGGGGGATGCCTGCGGCTTCCGTATGGCCACGGTCAATTCCACGACCGGCTCGGATATCTGGATTCTCTCGACCGCGTTGAAGGGTTATGTCGGCGGGATAGCCACGGCCACGGCAGGCGGAGACCAGATCGCGCAGTCCCGGAACCTCATTATTTACGCGAACCCGCGGGGAGATATTCCATTCTATTTTCTCGTTCCCAAGAAGCTCGGTGTCACCGAGAAGGACGGCGTGACATATCTCGAAGCTGAGAAGGCGTGGGTGGCGATCACTCCTGTCAACGCGAAGGCCGCCGGCATCGATGAAGGGGCCACCGCAGAGGTTTGCGCGGGGAAGCACCCATACCCCGACAACAAGATCTGGGCCGCGCGCGGGACGGGAACCGGCCCCTCCGCGCTGATTCTCGAAATCGGGGACGCCTCATCGCATGGCAGCTTCGAGGCATTTCAAAAATCCGTGGCTGAAAAATCGAAAGCCGATGTCTCAAAGCTCGCCGCCGGAGAGATTCATTACGCCGGCAGCACGGGCGGCAAGGTCGGGATCAGGCTCAACCCCGATGGTCTCCCCGTCGTTTTCCGTGACGGCAAAGAACATGACTGGGCATCCCACAACGCGCTATATTCCTGTGCGCCGGGCAGCATGTCCCAACCGATTTCACTCGGTTGGAAAGAGGGGGTGCTGCGCGTCAATGCAGGAGGAAAAAAATTCGTCGGCACGCTTGATGGCGGTCGCTATTCATTTGAAAACCGCTGATGCGGTCGGGGTCCAATACTTGAAAGCTTCATGAACAGCATTTCCACATGGCACTTTCCACTTCCGCGTGTTCATACCGGCCCACTGCTTGGCAACGGGCAGCTGGGCGTGATGGTGTGGGGCGGGGAAAGCGTTTTGCGCGTCACCTTGGGCCGGGGGGATCTCTGGGATCACCGGGGAGGAGGCGAATGGACTACCGCAATGACATATGCCTCGCTACGGGAGTGCCTCGAGGCCGGTGACGAAGAGCGTTTGAAATCGCTTTTTGCCGCCCGCGCATCCGTGGCAGGCCTGCCGAAGAACCCAAGCGTGGTTCCCATCGGACGTATCGAACTGGATTTCGGCGCAGGGTTTCGCTTGGTGCGCGCCGATCTGGCTTTCGGAGAAGGGAAATTGACGGTGAGTATGACGGGTGATGATGGCTCGCGTCACGAGATCACTCTTCACCTCGATCGCGATGCGCCGCTTCTTCAGATCGGTTTTTCCGAGGGCTGCCCGGCTCCCCTTCGGTCTCTTGTGCCCGCATGGCACCACATGGAGGAATACCTGCGTTCGATTTCCTTTCCTCCGCCTGTCATTTTTCGCGAGGAATCCGGCGGTGTCACCAGGGAAGGCTGGTGCCAGGAGATGCCTGCCGACCCTCCCTGTGTCGTGGCCTTGGCTGCTTCGGACAATGCTCTTCACATTACGGCCGTTCACGGTGCCGGGGCGCGGGAATTGGCGGACGGGATCCTCGTTCGCGCTTCTGCCCGTCCGGTCGGGGAACTGCCGGAACGGGTGGCGGCCTGGTGGAGGGAATATTGGAACGGCGCACCCGAAGTCGATATCCCCAACGAGCGGCTGCGCTTTTTATACGAATACGGCCTGTGGAAACTAGCCGGCCTTTGGCATCCCTCAGCCCTTCCTCCCGGACTGCAAGGATCGTGGGTCGAGGACTATCAATTTCCGCCGTGGTCGAACGACTACCATTTTAACATCAACATGCAGATGTGCTGCTGGCCCGCTTTTGCCTCCGGCAAGGCTGAGATGTTGCGGCCGCTTTTCGAGCTGGTCTGGAGCTGGCGTGACAAACTCCGTGAAAACGCGCGGCGGTTTGTCGGCATTGATGACGGGTATGTTCTCCCGCACGCCGTCGATGACCGCTGCACGATCATCGGAGTTTTTTGGACAGGGATGATCGATCACGCCTGCACGATCTGGGTGGGGCTATTGATGATGGATTACTGGCGGCACACCGGCGATCGGAATTTTCTGCGCGAGCGGGCATTTCCATTCCTGAAAGGCGCGATGCGGGTTTGCGAGAAGTTGCTGGACCCGAAGGACGGCGGCTTTTCGCTTCCGGTGAGTGTTTCTCCGGAGTTTAACGGCTCCGAAATGAACGCCTGGGGCAGGAATGCAAGCTTTCAGCTCGGCGCCTACCATGCCCTCCTCCGGGCGCTTCGCGAAGCTTGCAACGAGCTTGGAGAGCATTTTGATCCGGTATGGGAGGACATTGAGAATGGCCTCTCGGTCGCCTGCATCGAGGGCGAGGGGAGCGAGGCAAAGATCATGCTTTGGGAAGGTCAGGATCTGACTTACAGCCACCGGCACCATTCCCACTGGGGGGCGCTCTACCCGTGGGATCTTTTGGAGCCGACCGATCCCCGGTGGGCGCCGGTTCTTGCGGCGACTTACAACCAGTGGAACGCACAAGGCATGGGACATTGGTCCGGATGGTGCATGCCATGGGCTGCCATGCTCCATGCGCGGATCGGGTCGCCTGACCTCACGGAGGGGATCCTCGAGATTTGGGAGCGCATTTTCACAAATGAGGGACATGGAACCCTGCACGACGGAAACTACTTCGCGCGCAACGTGCGGCAACGGAAACTCTCACCGCCAGAAGTCCCGTATGTGGGACGCCAAAACATGGGAGAATTCATCCAGATCGAAGCAGGGATGGCCGCATGCGCCGCCGTGATGGACATGCTCGCGCAGACACGCGTAGGCATTGTCTGGCTTTTCGAGGGCGTTCCTGCGCATTGGAGGAAGTGCGGGTTTTCGGGCCTTCATGTGCCGGGTGGTTTCGTGCTGGGTGCTCGATGGGAGGATGGGGCGATCACGTCGTTACACATCCGGAGCCGATACGGAGGGACGCTCCGGTTCAGTGGCAGAAAGCACTATGGCTTTCCTGTTCCCGCTCCCCGCAGCTTCCCTTACGGAGCGTCCGGGTGGGAGATTACTCTGGAGCCTGACGAGGTTCGCGAGTTCGGTGGGTGGGGCTCCAGCGACTGAGCAGCTGGCTACCAGTTCTTGCAGGCGAAAATGATGTCTTCGAGCCGTCCGGTGGCGAGGCACTGGACCGTGTCGGCTCCGCCGTAATAGACCTTCACCGAGCCGTCGGGTTCGATAATTTTTGCGCACGGGAAGCAGACGTGTTCAACGAGGCCTTGCATCTCGTAACCGGCTTCCGGGGAAAGGATGGGATGTTTCGCCAGATGGCGGATGACCCACGGCTTTTCCAGATCGAGAAGGGCCGCGCCGATGCTGTATTCGCGGGTCGAACAATTGTTCATGATCGCGTGGAAGAGGATCAGCCAGCCTTCCCCTGTGCGGTGCGGAACCGTCGAGGGGCCGAGACCGCTGATCGCGAAGTTCCACAGCTCGGATGTTTTCAGCACCTCATACGAATCGCCCCAGTGGATGAGGTCCGGGGAATGGCTCAGCCAGATGCTTCCCTTTCCGCCCTGCGCGGGAATGCTCGGCCGCTCGAGCCTCATATATCGGCCGTTCCGGGATTTCTCCGGAAAGATCACCATGTTCCGGTTGTCGGGCGCGTTGATGTAGTTGACGAACTCCAGCGTCCGTAGGTTGTCGGTTGATCGGAACATCGCGACGCGGCAGTTCTGATCGCCTTCGCAGGCGATGAGGACTTTGTGCTCGCCGTCGATGAATGTGATCCTCGGGTCGTAGTAAACAGAACGCGTGACGCGCTGCCACAGATCATCATCCGGCATCTCGAACGGCTCCGGACGGAGCGTCCAGTGGATCCCATCCGTGCTGTCAGCACCCCAGAGGAGCGTGAGGTGGTTGAGCTGGTTCGTTCGGCAGAGCATCACGTAGCTTCCGTCCGACAGCTTTGTCGCCGAGGAGTTGTAGACCGCCCGCATTTTGATCCCGAGCTGATCCCGGAAGTGGCCGGCGGTAAGAACGGGGTTGGAGGGATGCCTGACGAGGATATCGCGGTCGATGCGGGCGAACTTCATATAAGCCGGCCATCATTGCACGGGAGCCTCAACGTCTGCCAAGCAGGAAAGCGCTCGCAGCATCCGGATTGTGCGCAGAAAAATGAGATGGTTTTGCGCCTCAGATGGCAGTTGAGATGCTGCCTGAAAGAGAATCCTGCACCCGGCGGGGGTCGAACCCACAACCTACGGCTTCGGAGGCCGTCACTCTAT
>CAZRIL010000054.1:0-32354 GCA_964600115.1 uncultured Chthoniobacter sp.
GTGGATTCGGCCTTCTCATGAGATCCCCCTCTCGATTCGGAACCCATCGCTCCAGCCCGGCGGCAGTCACCTTGATTGAACTGCTCGTTGTGGTTGCGATCCTTCTCGTTCTGATAGCGATGCTTTTTCCGGCAGTGAACATGGTCAGGGCATCGGCAGACAGCGCGGGGTGCGTTTCGAACCTGCGTCAGGTGGGAATCGCGATCCAGGCTTTTGTTAGCGACAACGCGGGCAGCCTCCCGGAAGCCGTTTTCACCCGGCAGGGACCCGCATACAACAGAGACCAGCGACGGATTCAGAATCCGCTCCTCCCCTATCTGAATTTACAGCCGTCAACAACCTGGGGCACAGCGCCTGAGAATCTATCCTATGCAAAAGTTCTGGAGTGTCCGGCCTTCAAGCGGAAAAACCCGACTTCCACCCTTGCCAAATTCCCGTTTGCGATCAACCGTGCCGTCCCACTGCCGGAGGGGACATTCGTCAAGCCATTCGGCGACGGAGATGGCAACGGGAGCGGAAATCCCAACCCGCGCCCCCTGAAGATATCCGCCCTGCTGGACACCGGCCTCTCCAGAGTCTGGGCGATCAGGGACTTTGAAGACCAAACTCCCACGCCCAACCATGGCACCTACCGGAACGCGCTTTTCTTTGACTGGCACGTCGGGCGACTAGACCTGAACAACAACCCTCTTTAGAGCGGTTTAAACAATTCTAAAGCCGCTGCTTTGCGGCGACGAGAGCCGCAGGACTGCGTCAGCAGTTCGGACAGTGTGTTTAGTCCGATCAGGCTCCCAGCAGACGCGGCTCAATGAGGACGGTTTGCCGGAAGCTGGCGGAGGACAGCGGGAGCTGGCGCATCTTCATCTCAAGGAAGTTCACCGCGACGCGGCCGATTTCCTCCATGCGCAGATCCATGCCTTGCTTCCCCTCAAAAGGTGGCAGGGTGTGCAGCGTGAAGACCGGCACACCGGCCGGCAACGCGCTCTGCCTGCGCAGAAGCCGCGCCTGCTTTTCATTTATGACCAGCACGGCATCCGGCCGGGCCCGTAAAAGCGCCGCCCAGTCCGCAGAGCGGGGGGACTCCGGGGTGAGGAGAACGCGGATGCGACCCGGCTTTTGAAGCTTTGCCGCCGCGAGCACAGCTCCGAGAATCACGTGATCGGAGTGAAGAAGCCGTTCCACGGAGAGAAAACAAACAACTCTCCGGTGGCGGTCCGAAAGGCGCTCCAACAGGATCTCGACCGCGTGGCGGAGATCCGGCCGCACCATGTCTGCCGGCACCTCACGCAGAAAACCGCAATGCACAACAGGCGCGATCGCCGCGGAAAACAACTCCGGCGGGAGCGCCCATCGGGATTGCCCGACAACAATTCCCCGGATCCCGCGGGCTCTGATGACACGCCAGAATGCCGTCATCGAAGCGTAGTCCTGCAGCGAGAACGCCTCCACCCCGTAGCCCAATTCCCCCGCCTGACGGGTGATGCCCTGCTGGTAGAGCTTGAGTTCGGGCTCCGCGGAGCCCGGATCATCCGCCACGAAAGCAAGCACGATGCCTTTGACATCACGCCTCCCCTGCCACCGGCTTGCGGCAATGCTCGCCAGCGCCGGGTCCGGACGGTATCCCAGCTTCCTTGCGAGCGCCCCGATGCGGGCGCGCGTGGCAGCCGGTATCCGCCGGTGGCCGTTCAGGGCGAGCGAGACGGTGGAAACATCCACCCCCGCGGCGCGCGCGATGTCCCGCTGCGTCGTTCGTTCCGGCATGCAGCTCAAATAACGCCCGCCCGCATATTAGTCAACGGTATGACTAATTTCCCGCTTCCGCTGCCATCCGGGCGGGATCAGAGTTCCGGTTTCCCTGAACTTCCACTCTTGAACACCATGAATCCCTACGGACATTTTGACGACGGGCAGCGCGAATATGTGATCACACGGCCGGACACGCCGCTGCCGTGGCTGAACTATCTCGGGCAGGATGATTTTTTCGGCCTCTGCACGAACTGTGCCGGCGGGTATACATTTTTCCGCGATGCGAAGCTCCGCCGGCTCACGCGCTACCGCTACAACGAGATCCCCTACGACAACAACGGGCGCTACCTCTACGTCAAGGACGGGGATACCATCTGGAATCCTTCCTGGAAGCCGGTGCGCACTCCTCTCGATCGTTACGAATGCCGGCACGGGCTCGGCTACACCCGGATCACCTCGGAGAAAGACGGCGTCGAAGTCGAGATGCTTTTTTTCATCCCGAACAGCGAGACAATCGAGCTCTGGAAGACAACCGTGCGGAACAAGACCGGCACGAGAAAAGAAATCCAACTTTTCAGCTTTGTGGAATTCTGCCTTTACGAGGCGCAGAACGACACGACGAACTACCAGCGCACGTATTCGATCGGGGAGGTGGAGGTCGATGAAGGGGTGATCTACCACAAGACCGAATACCGCGAGCGCCGCGACCACTACACGCTCTTCGGCTGCACGCGGCCGGTGAGCGGATTCGACACCAGCCGTGATGCATTCGTCGGCGTGCACAACGGGCTCCACGACCCGCAGGCCGTGCTCGCCGGGCGCGCCGGCAACTCGATGGCGAACGGTTGGAACCCGATAGGCTCACACCAGATCGACATCAGCCTTGAGCCGGGCGCTGAAGAAAGCTTCACCTTCGTCCTCGGATATATCGAACAGGAAAAGGAGGCCAAGTTCGATGCACCGTTCGTGATGAACAAATCCAAGGGCCGCGCTCTCATGGCCAAATATGCCAATACCCGCGATGTGGATGCCTCATTCGAGGCGGTGGCGGCACGTTGGAGCGAGCTGCTAGGAATCTTCCAGGTTGAAACGCCAAGCGCCGAGATCAACCGGATGGGGAATATCTGGAATCAGGCGCAGTGCATGGCCACCTTCAATCTCAGCCGGTCGGCCTCGCTCTTTGAGACAGGGATCGGCCGGGGCATGGGATACCGGGATTCGAACCAGGACCTCCTCGGCTTTGTCCACCTCGTTCCGACAAAGGCCAGGCAGCGCGTGCTCGACATCGCCGCCACCCAGATGTCCAGCGGGCTGTGCTTCCACCAGTATCAGCCGCTGACAAAAAAGGGCAACGCGGACATCGGGGGCGGATTCATGGACGACCACCTCTGGCTGATCCTCTCGACCTGTGCCTATATCAAGGAGACCGGAGACACGTCGATCCTCGACGAAAACATCGGCTACGCCGATCAGCCGGACGGTGAGAAATCCGGCTCCCTCCTCGATCACCTCGAGCTTTCGATCCGCTATTGCCTCGACAACCGGGGGCCGCACGGGCTGCCGCTCATCGGGCACGCCGACTGGAATGATTGCCTGAACCTCAACTGCTTTTCCACCGAGCCGAACGAGTCGTTCCAACTCGCCGGCCACGGGACCGACGACAAGGTCGCCGAGTCGGTCATGATAGCGGGGCTATTCCTCCATGCCTCGGAACTGTTTGCAGGGCTCTACGACCATCTCGGACGCGGGCCGGATGCCGCGCGCATCCGCGAGGGCAACGCCGCCATCCACCGCGCTGTGAACGAGCACGGATGGGATGGCAAGTGGTTCCGGCGCGCTTACGATGCCTTCGGAAATCCCGTGGGTTCGGCCGGGAACAAGGAAGGGAAAATTTTCATCGAAAGCCAGGGCTGGTGCATCATCGGAGGAGTGGGCATCGAGGACGGTCGGGCGAGGCAGGCCCTCGACAGCGTGCACGAACATCTCTTCTTCGAGCACGGATGCGTGCTCCAGCAACCCGCCTACAGCGAATACCATGTGGAGCTCGGGGAAGTGACGAGCTATCCGCCCGGATACAAGGAAAATGCCGGCGTCTTCTGCCATAATAACCCGTGGATCCAGTTCGCTCTCATGAAACTCGGCGACGGAGACCGTGCGTTTGAATACTACCTATCGATCTGTCCGGCCGCGAAGGAGGACATCATCGACACCTACCGCGCTGAGCCTTACGTTTACAGCCAGATGATCGCGGGCAAGGATGCCGCCACTCCCGGAGAGGCCAAGAATTCCTGGCTCACCGGGTGCGCTGCGTGGACATTTCTCACCGTCAGCCAGGGGTTCTGCGGAATCCAGCCGGACTATAACGGCCTGAGGCTCGATCCCTGCATTCCCTCAATCTGGCCGGAATTCAAGGTGACCCGTAAATTCCGCGGCGCCACCTACCGGCTCACAGTCAAAAATCCCCATCGAAAAACCAAGGGGATCAGCGGGATGACCGTCAACGGGAAGACCGTGACAGGAAACCTGATCCCGGAAGCTCCCGCAGGCGAAATCGTCGAGGTGGAAGCAGTGCTGGGAGGCGGCCAAGGCTGAGTCGATCTCTAGAACCCGTAAACGTCTCTTCCTGTAGCGGAGCGGAGCAACCTGCTTCTCAAAAGCGGCTTCCGGGTTTAAGCGCAATACGTTTCATCTTGCTGCCAACGGAGCGCGGGCGTCCCGCCCGCGAACCTGAACGATGGCGGGCAGGATGCCCACGCTCCGTTCTTAGCCCGAAAAATGCGATCAAACCCGGTAAACCGGCCGGGCGAATTTGCCGGATAGGATTTGAGCCCGCGTGAGATCCCTGCGAATGAACCGGAGAAAAAATCCCCACGCCTGGCCAGTATTGAGATCCATACCCACATGGATCGTGTGCGTGACGGCAGAAAGTGAGATCGACTTCTGGCTCTTGTCGGAAACACAAGGGTTTATGCCGGCCATGTCCATGAAGAATGGTTTCCCGTCGATCCAGACCCGGAACGGGCCGTCGTAGCCCATCAGGAACTGCAGCAGTTCGGGCAGTGTGTTTTCACACAGCCGCTTCACTGCCGTCGCACCCCTGCAACCCTCGGCGGTCGCAAATCAGTGGACACATTAGTATTTAAACCGCTCTAGCGGTTAACAGGCTGGAAATCGAGTCGGTCGGCATGCAGGATCAGGGTGCGTTCCCCGACTCTGGAGCGGGCGATCTCCTCCGTCCGCGTCCCGAGCGATGCTATGCCGCCCATCGCGCAGAGATCATCCAGGAGGGCAAGGATCACGCCCGGATCGGAAAAGCACGCCTGGTCATCCACATGAAAATTCACGGGCCCGCAATAGAACACTGCCTGTCCGCCATTATCGAATGTTCTCCGGAAAAGCGGGCTGACCGCATGAATCCGCGTCCCGCTTTGTCCGGGGCGTTCCAGGGCAACAGCGATTCTCTCGGTCCCCCCGCCCAACCCGAGCCAGCCGTGTTCGCAATGGAAACGGGGGATCTGCGACAGTTTTGGGAAATCGGGCACCGCCTGCATCTCAGCGCCGGTGTGGCCCCAGGCATCCTCCGATGCGGGCTCAATCCCGAAGAGCGCCTCAAACTCAGGAACGCGGCCGAGTTCGAGATCCCGGCAGAGCCCGGAGGCAAGCAGCCGGCCACCGCGTCCCTGAACCCACCCGGCGATTTTGTGTAGCACCGCAGCCCGCGTGAAGGCCGAGCCGATCATCACGAGACAACTGTAGCCATCGAGCGCCCCGTCGAGGATCATCTCCTCGCTGATCGGACTGACCGGATATTGCCTCCGGATGTGGGTCAATGCGCTCTGCGCATCAGGCGGCATGAATCCTTCGAGCAGGGCCTGATCCACAGGCCAGAAAAATCCGATCCCGCGTTCGACATCCTGCTCCTGCAGAAACGGAACGCATTCGCGGACGGCTCCGGCTGCGGGGAGGGGAAGATTGTCGCCGCCGAACACATTATTATAGTAGTGAAAAATCTGACGGTTCCCGTAAGCCGCAGACCCAAACATCCGGGCGCGCACTCCCTGCTCTGTGATGGGACCGACGGGCTCCAGACCGAGATAGGCCCCGTAAAAGCCGCACGCGGCATGCGTATGGGCCGTCAGCCGGAAGTTTTCGTAAAATTTATTGACCTCATTCGTCAGCCGGATGCCTCCACCATGCTTTGCCGCAGCCCTCGCCTGCGCCGCATAAAGGGCCCCGATGGCGGTGTCATCGTCGGCTCCTCCCGTGCAGAGGTATGCGGGTGTCGCGGGAAAAATCCGCCGGCACTCCGCCATCCAGAATTCCGCATAGTCCGTCATCGAACTCTGATACCAGGAGATGAGATCGAAATACGCCGTGCGTGAAGGCGACTCGTGTTTGAGAAATGGAACGATCTCCTCGAAGCTGAAATACCGGGAGCGCCAGGCCTGATTGAGCAGGTCGATCACGCGATATTTCTCCTTCAAATGATCCCGGAATGCTTGCGCGGCGTCATCGCCACCGCACCAAAACCCGCGATGCGTGTGATAGTCACCGGGCCAGTTTCCAAGCACCGGGAAGATCGCCTCCCCATAGTCCCCGCATATTCCCGGCTGCAGGGATTCCAAGACATCCCACGGCAGGTAATGCTCCGCAAAGGCTTCCAGCACCCGCGTAATCTCATCGCGAAAGGCACGGTTCCACACGGATTCGACCGGAGATTCCTTGCCGTGTTCCATGCACCGCAATCCGACATGGCGGGGATCGGCCAGCCACCATTCGGGCGCGGCATACTTGGGTCCCATTAGCAGGAAAGGAACAAACTTAAGGCCGGCTTCCGCGATCAGCCGGACCTGGCGATCCAGCGCCCCCCACTCGAATCCTCCGCGCCCTGCAGGTTCCATATCCCGCCAGAACGTGTAAATCTGAACCGACGTGAATCCGAGTTCCTTGACCCGCCTCAGCGAGTCGGTCTCGTCCGGCGTATCAAAAGGAATCCCGCAAACAACCACTTCTGTTTTCATCATACCCTCTGGCACAATCCGTAAAATGATCCGCCCGCTTGCCTCTCAGCAACCGGGCGAATCTCCCCCAAAAATATTGGAGCCGCTACTCAAGGTCTAGCTGCGCCGACGCCGGAGTGTGACCACGACAGTAAGGCCGGCAGCTAAGAGCGCCCAGGTCGAGGGCTCGGGGACAACATTGAGGACGAGATCGTTTCCGCTAATGGCGAGGGTGCTGCTGAACCCTCCGATTGTGCCGGTGACGTTGGCTCCCAACGAACCGGTGATGATGTCGGCTCCGCCGGATCCCTGCAGGTTGAAGAGGACGTAGGTTCCCTCGCCGAATCCCGACAGGGAGGTGAAGCTGAAGTCATCAAATTCCAAGACACCCGACCCGATGTTCAATCCGCCGGAGCTCAGAGCGAACTGGTCGCTGGTTGCGCCGAGTTCGAAGATCAAGGCTTGTGTCCCGGTTGCTGCGACGCCCGCGCTCAAATTGAGACTGCCGGTCCCCAGATTGGCGGTGAGTGTCCCGGCCGAGCTACCAGGCGAGAGCCGGCCACCGGCCAAGAGCGAAATACCGGCATTACCAGCCGTAGTGATCGTTCCGGTTCCGCCGAGGATACCACGCGTGTCACCGGATGGTCCCTGCACAGTGTAGGCTCCCGCTCCGGTGTGCGTTCCGCTGATGAGCAAGGTGCCATTCTGGATCGTGGTTGTGCCGGAGTAGGTATTCCCACCGCTAAGGATCAACGTTCCCCCGCCGCCTTTCAGGAAGCTCAGGGTGCCCAAGCGAGAACCATCGTTGTCGCGGATGGTTCCAGCGAAAGTCGTGTTGCTGCCGGCATAGGTTCCAAAGGTCTTGGCTGTTGCGGTGGAGCTGCTGTTTTCAATCACGGTGCTGGATGTGCCGGTGATATCCGCGACTGTGACATCAAATCCGTTGACCTGCGCTTTTCCGGTGCCGGACAGATTCAGGGAATTCGCGCCCCCAGTGCTCAATGCAGCGGCACTGCCGAATCGCAGCGTACCTCCTTTGATGTCGACATCGCCATAGAAGCCATTGTTGTTGCTGAAAACCAAGATCCCATCGCTTGTTGAAGTGAGGGTCAGCCCGCCACTGTCAGCATTGTTTCCTGAGGTCTGGCCCTTCACTGCGCCGCTCACGGTCAACGTGCTGCCGTTGATCAAATCGAACGTGCCGCCATTCGTGCCAAGCGAGATTACCCGGGCGGTAGTGACGCTCGCCGTGGTCTGCAGCGTTCCATTGAGAAACAACGTCGCACCGGCTGTTGCGCCAAGCTGGTTGTCGTTCGAAATGCTGAGCACGCCATCGTTGATGTAGGTTGCTCCGGTGTAGGTGTTCGCCTGGGTCAAAACGAGCTTGCCCGAACCGGCTTTGGTGAGAGTCGAGGTTCCGATGCCGTTGGCGATTGTCGATCCGATGGTGAGGACACCTGAGCCGCCCTGATGAACGATCAAGTCACTGTTTGTGGCGGTGCCGCTGGCGAGGTTACCTCCACTGATCGTGTAGTCGTTCGCTCCGGTGAAGAGGAGACCACCGCTGGTGAGAGTCAGCAGATTGCCACCTTGAGCGAGGGACTGGCTTGCGACAGTCGTTGTAATCTTCAGCGAATTTGTGGTCAAAGCCCCGGTCAGCGTGGCGCCGTCGGATTGTATGGAATTGACAACGTTGGTGCCCGTCGTGGCCATAGCGCTGTAGCCGGCGTATGCGCTGATCGCGGAATCAACCGCCCCGTTGGTCGCCCAATCGGCGCCATTGAAGGTCACGCGGTTGTTGCCAAGAATGCCTCCGGCGGCTGAGGTGCCCGTGGTGACGCTGGCGGTGCCGATGGTGCGGACATCTAGGGTGGCACCAGCCGCAGTGGGAGCCAGCGTGCCGAGCATCAGCGTGGTTCCGGAGCCGGTGCTTCCGTTCGCAGTCACCGTTCCGCCACGGGCGTTGACCGTGACGTTGCCCAATACCTGCGAGGTGGTTCCGGCAGTCTTGCCCAGAAGCTCCAAATCGCCGCCACTGAAACTGATGTGTCCGCCTGGCGCGAGCGACCCGCCCTGCTGGGCATCAATGCGAAGCAGCCCGCCGTTCATCGCGGTGGCGATGTTGGCTCCAGAGTTGGTGTAGGCATTGGCAGCTGTCAGGACAACCGTGCCCGCGCCGTTTTTGGCAAACGCCGCATAGCTGCCACTCGCCGCCTGATCCATGACCCGGTCGAGAGTGAAAACGTTGGCCGAGTTCATAATGTCCAGATTGACGCCATTAATGAAGCTAACCGTATGCGATCCGAAGCTTGTGATCTGCGTGCCGGAAATCCCAAGGCTGCCGCCATTGTTGCTGGTCGTCCCGGCGAAGACGATCTCGGAAGATGCTCCGCCGATGTTTGCATTGGTTGATATGACCATCTCTCCCGCAGTGAGAATCGTCGCACCTGTATAGGTGTTGTTGCCGGTGAAGCGCTGAATGCTGCTGCCACCGTTGATGATCAGAGGGCCCACGCCCGAGATATTTCCGCCTAAGGCGAGGCTCTGGTTACCACCGTCGATTGTTCCCCCTGCGCTGGTGAGAACTACCGAGCGGGACGTTCCCATGTTGGTTCCGCTGACGGTAAAAAACCCGCCACCGTTGAGCGTGACAATGTTCGATACATCACCGTATGCACTTGCCGTGCCGCTGGCAGCAAGCTTGAACCCGTTGTTCACTGTAAGGCCGCCGCTGAACGTATTGGTGCCGGTCAGACCCACACTCGGGCCGGCGCCCGAGAAAGTCACTCCGCCGGTGCCGGTGAACGATGTCGAGATGCCGCCGATGCCGCCGGTATTTCCGAATACCGAGACGACACCCTCGGAGGCGCCGAAAGCGATCGTGCCGCCACTCAAAAAGGTCGGATTCTGGCCTGTGGCGTTCACAATGACTCCTGCCTGATGCCCGGCTGTATTGTCGCCCACGGAAAGGGTGATCCCGCTGTTTATCGTGATCGAGGTGGTCTGGGGCTGAGCCACCAAGGCATAGGTGCTGTTGTTTCCGGTGAAGGTTGTCGCCGCTGTCAGGTTTGTGATCTCCGTCGCGGACGTCACGCCGGCACCAATACTGCCGCTGCGGGACGTGTAGGCGGCGGTCGCAGCGGTGAAGCCGTTGGTATTGTCGTAAGTGACGAAATTTCCGTAAGTCCCGAGCGAAGTGAATACCGAGGACCCATTAGTGAGGTTGGCGTTGGCATTACCGGCGAGCGTGATCGTCCAGTTTCCCGAACTGCCGGTGATGGCAGTGACACGCTGGCCGAGCAAACTGCTCCCTTGGAAGCTTCCGGGCACCAGACCGCTCGGGAGGGTAGCCGCCGTGGACGTGACCGTCGCGCTAACGGTCGAACTGTTGAGATTGCTAAGTGTGCCGGTCGGTGAACTGATAAGCACGATACTCGGAGTGACCATCCCGTTGGCGATGGCGGGCGCTGTGCCGGTGACCAGGAATTTCTCGGCGGTTCCCAGCGATCCCGTAATTTCGCTTCCGGTCGAACGGATCATCAGCGTGCCGTTTCCTTCGCGGGCCAGCACGGAGCCGGTCTCTCCGACGTTGCCGGCTGTAAATGTAAGGCTGGTTTGGGTTCCGCGATTCAGGCTTAAAGTGGAATTTCCACCGTAGGTCAATTTCGTGCCGGTGGCGACGCTGGCACCTGTGTAGGCGACTGCCGAGCCGGTTCCGGTGGGAGCCAAGCCGAGCGTGCCGCCACGCAAGGTGATTGCGCCAGTGCCAACCGGGGTGGTCCCAGTCGGGGTCGTGCCGGTGAGTGTGCCGCCCTGGACGAGGATCGACCCGGTGAGGGTGTTGGCACCGGACAGAGCCTGGGTGTCCTTACCGATTTTTGTGATGCCCCCTGCGCCGCTGAGAATGCCGGAGTAGGTGTTGCTGCCAGTGTTGCGCCAGCTGCCGACGGTTAGGGTCACGGCGTTTGCTCCGCTATCGACGAGGGCTTCATTGGACGCTCCGCTCAATCCCTGTAGCGTGAAGCTGCCGATCCCGGTGCCGAACGCCAACCCATTGGTCGCGCTGATGGTGACGACGCTGTTCTGGGCTGCCTTGGCGTTGTTCAATTGTAAAGCTCCCGCGGAAATTGTTGTGGCCGATTGATAGGTGTTCGCACTGGTCAGAGTCAGCGTGCCCGCCCCGCTCTTCGTCAGGGTGCCATTCCCGCCGCGGACGGCGTTGCCCACGGTATAACTATCGGTGCGGGCGAAGCTCAGATTGCCGCCGTTCATGTAATAATCCCCCGTGACACTTCCAGTCGTAGCCGTGCCGATTTGGAGGGTGCCAGCAGTGATGAAAGTCGGGCCCGAATAGGTATTGGCGCCTGTGAGGACAAGCGTGCTACCGCCGGTCTTGCGCAGGAAGTAGCCGCTGCCCCCATCGCCGATGATGCCGCCGACAGTCGTGGTATTGTTATTGGCGTTCCAAGTCTGCGAGCCACTCAGGCTGATGTCCGAATTAATGGTCAGGGCGTTGCCACCCGTGTTGGCCAGGCCGCCAAGGCCCAATTGCAGGGTGCCGCTGCTGATCGTCGTGGTCGTTCCACCGAGCGTCTGAGTCAGTGAATTCGCGATGACTGTGCCGCTGATTGTCACCGTATTCGTGCCGGTGGTCTGAAAAAACGCATCGTCCCCATTGGTCCATACTCCCGGAGCGGCTGTTCCTGGAGTTGCAGAGGTCGCCCAAGCCGGGGTGGTCCCGGCATCCCATGTGGCGGCACCAGGCGTCAGACCGGAAGCGTTACTAATATCATAATAGGCGGAGGCGGCCTGCGAGGATATCTGGGACAGTCCGACCAAGCCTACGGTGAGGACGGCGACAGACGAGAACACGCCTTTGCGAGTGAAGACAAGGGTTTTCATGGGAGGTTATAGAATGGTGGTTAACTGCCCTACTTCTGCGGTGCCGAGAGTCGTTTGATCCCTGCACTTCTAACTCAATTTGAATTATAAATAGTCTCTAAAAAGAAATACTTTTTCCATCAACTCAGCGCTTAACGAAAGATGAACAATTTGCTATTTTGCTGCGCTTTTTTCGGTTTCCGAAGCGATACGGAGTTCATGTTGAAGAGCGGCTTACCTGCGCCGGCGCCGGAGGGTGACCACGACGGTCAGGCCACCCGCCAAAAGCGCCCATGTCGAAGGTTCGGGGACGACGCTTAGGTCGCCGGTGGACTGGGTGAATGTAAAGGTCTGGCCACCCGAAGTCGCACTCCAGATGCCACTGCTGTTGCTGAACGAGCCGGTATAGGGGCCGCCTCCGCTGAATTGAATCGTATCGAAGCTGTTGGTCGGGGCCAAGGTGAAGGCGAACAGATCATACGTGCCATTCGCAATGGCGGCATTGATGTTCAGCGTCAGATCCCCGTTGTATGTGAGGCTTGCAGCCACTCCCAGATCGATGGCATCGTAACCCCCTACGACGCCGCGACCAGTGCCGATGATTTCCATCGTCAGTTTTGAGTCAGTGCCGGAAAAAGCCAGACCATTGGAGAAGGTGAGTTTTCCGGTTGCAGATTCCCCGGGTGTGAGAATGCCGTTGTTGGCTACGGTCGTCACCCCTCCGATGGTTCCAATCCCGCCAAGGGTTGCGCCGGCGTTCACTGAGACTGCCCCCGTCGCCGCTGACTGGCCGCCGCTGATGAGGAGCGTGCCGCCGTTCACAATCGTCGTGCCGGTGTAGGTGTTGGCACCGCTCAGGGTCAAGGTGCCAGCGCCTTCCTTGGTGAAGGCCAGCACGCCCGAGCCGGAGCCTCCGTTGTTGCGCATGGTTCCCGCGAATGTGTTCGTGCCGCCAATATTTCCGGTGAGGGTTGAAGTGCCGGCCCCGGCCGCGCCGTTTTCGATAATGGCCGAGGTCGAAGACGAGGAAATCCCGGCCACAATGGTGCTGAAGTTATTCATCTGCAGCGTTGTCGTGGTTCCGGAACCAAAGGAGAGCGTGTTGAATCCGCTTGTATTGATCGCGCCTGCGTTGCCCATCTGCAGAACGCCGGAGTTGATATACACCCCGCCAGTGAACGAATTGTTCTGGTTGAGAGCGAGGATGCCGCTGCCCGTCGCGCCCGTGTTGGCGAGCACCAGGCCTGCGCCGGAGACCACGCCCGTGCTGGTGAGGGTCTGTCCGTCGGCGATATCAAACGTTCCGCCGCTGCCGCCCAAGGCGACGGCATGCGCAGTGGAAAATCCGGTCGTCACCTGCAGGGTGCCGCCATTGAGGTTCAACGCTGAACCGGCCGTTGCACCAAGTTGATTGTTCGCGCTGACGCTCAACACACCGCCGCTGATGTAGGTGGCCCCAGTATAGGTATTCGCGTTGGTCAACACGAGTTTTCCGGAACCGGTCTTGGTGAGAATGGAGGTTCCAACACCATTGGCAATGACGGCCCCGACGGTCAGCGTGCCCGCTCCATATTGGTGAATGATCAGGTCGGAGTTGGTGGCGGTGGCGCTCTTCAGTGTCCCGTTATTGATTGCGTAATCATCAGTTCCGGCGAAGAGAAGTCCGCCAGTAGTGACCGTGTAAATCTGCCCCCCAAGATCGAAGCTCTGGCCCGTCGTCGTCGTGGTCAACTTGAGGGTGTTCGCATAGGTGGCGACGCCGATGGAGGCGTTACCGGCGTTCTCATAATTGGTCGTGGTAGCCACCGTGGTGTTGCCCACGCTTCCCGTGGTCGCGCCGGTGTAGGCACCGATGGCACCTCCAGAAAGGTTAGTCGTGTTCGTGGCGAAGCTGGTGCCATTGTAGGTGACACGACCCGAGCCGATGATGCCGTTGGCATTGAGCGAGGTCGTCGTAATGACCGAAGATCCGGAACCAGGATTAATCGTGCGAAGATTGAGCGAGCTCCCTGCATTGAAGGTCGTGGCAATATTTCCCAACGCAAGGGTGGTGGTGTTTGATCCGCCATTGTTGTTGACGATGATTGTTCCTCCGCCGGCGTCGACCCGGAAGATATTTCCGGTGGTTTGCGTCACAGAGGATCCGGTATTGCCAAGCAATTCGAGCGTGCCGCCACCAAAGGCGAGTTGAGCAGCATTGGCGATTTGTCCGCCGGATGGCCGGTCAAGGACCACCTTGCCCCCGCTCATCGTAAGGGCCGCACCACTCGAGTTGGTAAAAGTCTGGTTGACCGTAATCGTCATCGTTCCCAAGCCGGTCTTGGTCAGCACGCCGCCGGTGCTCCCCGAATTTACCGTTACATTATTCGTGCGATTGAAGTTGAAGTTGTTACCCGGATCCTGAATATCGAAAGTCAGGTTGTTCGAGTTCCCAGCGCCGAATGTTACCGTATGGCTGCCAAAGGAGGTAAACTCATTGCCCAAAATCGTTACAGTGTTTCCGCTATTCTGGAACGAAAGCGCCGAGGCGGATCCACCGATATTCATGTCCGAAGTGAGGATGGTCCGGCTGACCGTGTTCGTCTGCGCAATTCCCCCCGAGAAGGAATTGTTGCCGCTGAGCAAAATCGTCCCGTTGCTTGTCAACGGGCCTGTCCCGCTGATGTTGCCTGCTATAGCCTGACTGCCCGCTAAAATGGCTCCTGAGGTCAAGGCGATCGAGCGGCTGGATCCCAAAAAGGCTCCGGCCGACCCGTTCAAAGTGGCACCAGCTCCGAGGGAGATGGAGTTGGAAACGTCGCCCATGCTGCCGTTGTTGGCATATTGCAGGGTTGCGCCGGCGGCCACATTAATGGGGCCGGTGAAGGTATTGCTCGTGCCTGAAAGGTTGAGAAGCGAGGTAGCGCTGTTCTGGCTGATCCCGGTAATGCCGGAGCCGATGATCCCCGCGATGGTGGTCGAGCCGGTTCCGACACCAGCATTGATTATGGAACCCGACGCTGTGACGGATGCAGCCGCGGCACCAAAAGTCATAGCACCGGTATTGTTGTTGTAGAAGGTCAGGCCAGTAGTTGAGGTGAGCGAACCGGTGGCGCTGAGGGTACCGGTGCCGCCCTTGGTGAAGATACCGGAGGTGGTGGAAATTCCAGACGAGATTGTTCCAGTGACGCCGGAGTTGGTCGTGATCATGGCTTCGGCGGACCCGAACCCGAGCGTGCCGGTGGCTCCGCCGATGGCGCTGGTGCCCGAAAAGAGAATAGCCCCGCTGGTATCAGTCAAGGTCACCCCGCTGTTGATCGTGAGTGTTCCACCGCTGATCACGAGGGAATTGATCGCAGCCGTTGAGGCGGCAGAGGTGTTTGACGTTATGCGGGTATTCGTGCCGGCAGTGATTGCATTGTTGGTGAACTCATCGGTCAGGTTCAGGGGCCTCAGTCCTGTTGAGGCGTTGTAGGTCAGGAAGGTATTGGCGGTTCCAGTGGCGGTGCCTGTGCCTCCGGTGGTGGCAGTGGTTTCGCCCAGGAGGTAGGGAACAACGACCGTGTCCTTGGCCGCGCTGTTGATGCCGGTGGATAGTGCCGCGGTGGTGCCGACCAACGTGGGAGCGGAAGTCAGGAACAAGCGGCCAACGCTGGTGGACCCGGAATTCGCACCGAGGTTCAGACCATTGATCAGTGCGGTGTTCTGGCCGGCGGTGTGCGAGAAACTCGCGGAGGTGAGGTCGGCTGCATTGGTGCCGCCAAAGGTCACGGTAACCACGTTGGTGCCGGCGCCGGTCGAAAGAGCGCCCATCGTTTCGCTGGAGCTGGTCGCGGCCTGGTCGGAGCCTTTATAGATCAGGCTCGAACCCGACAAGGTCAAGGCCTGCGAATTCGCAAGACGGTTGGCACTGTTGTTGCCCGCGCCTGTGTTATCGAGTGTGAGTGATGTTCCGCTGGCGAGAGAAATGCCGGAGGTATTGAGGATCGAGCCATTGGGTCCGCCCAGCGTGAGCGATCCGGCGCTGACGATGGTCGCGCCGGAGTAGGCGTTGGTGCCGCCAAGAGTGAGAGTGCCGGTGCTGACCGTGAGAGATCCCGTAAATGCGTTATTGCCATTGAGGATAAGCGAACCGCTGCCGGTCTTGATGAGGCTGTTGGCTGTGGTGCCATCGGAAATCACGCCACCGACGGTAAAAGCGCCCGCGCCACCGATATTCAGTGTGCGCGACGTTCCTGCAATCGCTCCCAGTGACACAGCACCGGCACCCATGTTAAGGGCGTTCGTGCCATTGAACTGGAGGTTGCCGTTCCATGTCTGCGCATTGTTGTTGGTCAGGGTAAGAGCGCCACCGCTGGTGTTGTCGAACTGGCCGCCGGTGATGGTAACCGTGCCAGTGCCAAGCGCAGTCGCGCTGTTCACGTTGACAAGATTCCCGGTGCCCCATGTCGTGCCGCCCGAGTAGGAATTATTGCCCGACAAGCGGACGATGCCTCCTCCCCCGATGCTCAGCGCACCCGTGCCCCCGATATCACCACTCACCAGAAGAATACCATTGGTCGCTGAAGTAAATGTCTGGGTGCCGATGGCCCCAAGGCTCAGAGCGGTGCTGACAGTATTCGTGCCGGAGGTCGCGGAGGAGTTGATGGCGCTGCTGGCACCCGTCCCAGTGCCCAGGAGGGTCAGCACGGCGCCGCCCGTGTTGGACAACGTATATCCGGTGGAAGCCGCCGTGGAGAAATTGATGTTTAGAACACTGATGTTCAACGTCACCTGTGGCTGGGTGCCTGCCGCCCCGGTGAAGGTGGCGTTATCCGCTGTTCCGGGGAGCCCGCCTGTCCAGTTTGATCCCAAATTGAAATCCGTGGTCCCGGGCGCCCAGGTTTTGGCGGCCGCACTGGATGTTGCAGTCGTAGAGAAAATGACTGCCGTTACCGCAAGGACAGTGAAGAGCGGAAGGCCGAGGAGGCGCTTGAGAATTGGAGTATTCATGGGAGATAAACCGGTTGCTGCGGTTGAAAAAATTGAGATTATCCAGCGGGGGGTTGGGAGCTTTGTTTAAATGTGCCAGAGGGGAGCCGGCTGTCAACACCTTTTTCCATTTTGAATTAAGTTTTTGCGGCCCTGATAAGAGATGTCCGGCAGACAGCCAATGTGATAGGGAATCCGGCGAATATTGAATCGCAGAAGTCCATATTATTGAATTTCTTACTGCTTATTTTCACTGATCAGCAGCGAGCGTGCAAAATCCTCGTCTGCAACTGGTTCATCCAAGCGGATTTCCCATTCCGGGACCGCTCATCGGACGCCAAAGTATTGCAGAGCCTTGAAAGCCGGGCGAGCGGGTGAGACATCGCGGTATTGGATGAGCACGGCACCCTGGTCGAGCAGATGGTGCTGGAGTCGGCGATGTTGGTGTAACGGATGGCGTTGCCAGCGCGCGCGGCCATGACAGCGGCGACACCGGCACTCCGGCCTCACTTCAACGGCTGCGAGGCCGCCACGTAATGGTCGATTGCCTTTTTGATGGCCGGCGGCAGATTAAAGCCTCCGGTGGGCGGGGCATGGAAGGTGTAAACCCCGAGTCTGTTTCCATCGTAAAAGGCCACGGGAAGAAGGGTTTCCTCCTCAATCCACGCCTCGACGAAATAAGGAACCTCGGAGCCGCTTGTCACGCCGTAGGCCATCGATTCAGACCGGTGAACCATGATCGTGCCCTCGTAATGAAGGCATTTCTTTTTGAGGAAGGAGACCTTTCCCGTCAGCAGATTCGGCTTGAGCCATGAGAAACACGAGGCATCAAAACCAACGGTAAACTGGCCGCCGAACTGGATGTCCTGACCGGCGAGGAGGGTGGGTTCGCCGTTGTAAGTCTCGGTGAGAATCATCATCCCGTTCTGTCCGAAGGACCAGCGCACCGAGGTTTTTCCATTACCCCAGAGGATATTGGAGCGGATAATCCCATCGATCTGGGTAATGCCGATGCTCTTGATGTCAAAATCGGGACCGGCAGGCGTCAAGGCCGCAGGCGGGCGTCCGTTCGGATGTGGGATGATATCCACCGTCCACGCTGCAGATCCTGTGGGAAACTGGACCAAATTATCCGCATTCGCGGCGTGCAGGGAAACGATGATTGCGCCAGCCAGAAGGAAGTGCCGGAGATTACTCATAGACGGGTTCAAGTTGTTGATCGATGACTTTCCCGGTGAACCGGTCGATGGCCACGTGCAGCCAATAGCGCCGTTCTCCCTCAACGATGAAACCTTTGTCAAGGTTGGTTGCAGTGGCGGCGATTTTTCCTGTCTGCGCCACCACATCGATCATCAGATTCCAAGTGCGGGTATTGGTCACATCCGCGAGCGCCCGGACAGGCGCCTCGAGGAAGGCCTTGTTCCGCTGGTCCGCCTTGGGATTGGACGAGGCGGAAAATCCATTCAGGATGACAGACGATGTCGCACTCTTCTTGACCGCTCCCTTATCGAATTGAACGCCCAACTTCGTGACCAAGTCCGCCCGGTTGGCGAAGCTGCCGGGAGCCGCGGCAGCGAATGCGCTGATTCCTGAGGCCAGATCTTTGGCCTCGGCGGCCACGTTGTGTGGAGTGGTGGAGTTCGCAAGGGCCTCCTGCTTGGCGGCACCGGCGAGAACGGCCTGCAGGACGGGAGCGGGGGCATTGTTTGGATTGATCTGGCCGGCGACGACGGGGGGTTGGTCGGCCACGCAGAAGACATCGAGCAGCGCCGCGTCTCCGCTGTAGGCTGTGAAGAAATCAAGCGTCTTGAACGGCAGATCCCGGCTTGCATACCCGAGTTCACCCACGGATCGGAACGGGCGGTTCAACACGAGCGGGCGCCGGCCCATTGTCTGAGCATTTGCTCCGGTGCTGGTGCTGTATCCATTGGGCAGCTGCGACAAACCGTCGGTCATAGTGGCGCTATACGAGGAGGCATTGTCCACATTCCAGCAGGCGTCATTGCCGGGGCGAACGATGCCATCGGGATCGGCGTAATAGGCGTCGTTGACCCACCCCGCGACCGGAGTATTTTGCGCCCAGCCTCCGTAGAATAGCCCGATTCCTCCGCCAGAATCGGACCAGTCCAGCGGAAAGCCGGATTTTTTGGCGGGGACTCCATTGGTCGAGCGTTCGCCGACATAGGAGTAGTAATCATAGTAAAACGCACCGGGACATGGCTGCGGGGCGTTGTATTGCCCGATACCATTTGTGTTTCCGGCAAGTTGTCCCGACCGGGGGAGGCCCGTTGCCTGCCATGTTGTGTTTTTGGTTTTCCACTGGCCATGGCTTCCATCGATCGAGGATCCGGAAAAACGGTCAGTCAGTGGATCGACGTGCATAAATGGAGGGCCACTGATGTCCCCAACAAGTTTAAGGTTTCCGGTTGCTCCAAAGACGGGATCCGTAGGCGCCGGTGCAAGTGCGGGAAGGACCCAACTATTGCTGGGATAAAGGGTGGTGCCGCTGCCCATGAGAATCCGGCTCATGTAGGAATATGGCAGCCATTTCGACCCATCCCAATACTTCAGGCACAATGTGAGGCCCTGGCCGCCAACCGGAACATTTTTATCAATGCAAGGTCCGACCGGGGTAATACTGGGGATGAAATTTCCGTCGTTGTGTGTGACCTTCGGATTCCCGTAAAAAGTTAGGTTGCTGTCTTCCACCCAGGTGTGAGTGCTATCAGCAGGGGTCCCATGGTTCAGCCCGGTAACTATAGGTTTACCGTTCGCATCCAGCACATCTTTGCCGTCCGCATCCTTCTGGGTTGATGGACTAAGGTAAGGAAGGATCCGTATCGGCATGAATCCGGCGTGAATTGCCAGGAAGGGAGTATAACCCGAGGAGTTCTGGGTATAAACGACGTCGTAGGGGCTCTGGCTCTTGAAGGCCCCCGGGGCCGGCCCGACATTGATCGCGGGAGTCGTCGCTACGGATGTGTCCTGATGGGCGGCGGAAACGATCAGGGGATTCGCAAAAGTCGATACGCCCGATGTGAAGGGATCCTTGAAGTAGATCATGGATTCCGCCAGGCCAGTGCCGTAATCATACTGCAATTGCGTTGGGGCCATGGCGTAGATCGTGGCACTGCCGGTGAACTTGTTCATTTGCATGGCTCCTGAGGCCTGGAGGCAGAAGGATGTCGGACGGGGGCCCGTGGCCGATGCGGAGGGGATTTGAAATGGGTTCCATAGCTCGGGCTGGATCCAGGCATTGAAGCCGCCGCCCTCGCCCGGCAGTCCGCCCTCCGAGCTGTTGGCGAAAATGTAGTGGATTTTATTCAGATACGGCAGGTTCTTGATGCCGTAGACAACGTTCAGTGGCCCATACTCGGGAACGCTCGGACAGTCCACATAGGGCCCCTGAATAAATATCGCGGTGGGATAGCTGTCGCTGCGGTATTGATCGATGATATTTACACCGATCTGCATGATCTGGTGATCGGTGAGGGCAGAAATTTTGTCGAAGCCTGTTCCGCCGACACCACGGTAGGGACCTGCGTTATACCAGGTTCCATACCCCTCCGCATTGTACCAGTTGTTATAGTTCGTGACATCCGGCCCCGGATCCCGTCCCAGCGACCCGCTGAGGATGGCAGCTTTGAGCAATTCAAAAAAATCCGGTTCGCGTCCCAAGGCCGCCACCGCGTCGAGGGTCAGGATTTGGTTGGGAGGGGTTTTTGTCGCACCGATTCCAGCGGTTTTGACGGGCTTGTCCGGAAGGGTGCCATGAACGTAAATCCAGCACGGGCTGCCATACGCGTCTTCGCCCCATTCCAGCCCGAAGCAATCTTTCACCGCCTGCGCCAGACCGGATGCGGGTCCGGTGTGAGTGAGCCAATCGATCCTCGCCAGCGAGAACCGGCGTTGCAGATAGGGATCTCCCTCCTTGACGACATAGGAGGTCGGGGTGCCGCTGTCGTCGTAATGTTTGACGCTCGTCCCGGATACGCTGGCAGGGATCCGCACATTCGCGAGGTTGCGGTTGGCGAAGCCGTTCGTCTCCGAGTTTTTCTTGTATGCGAAGTCGCCGGAGCCATTGGTGCCCGCATTGAGGCCGGTCGCGGAAGGGGTGCCGGCGGAGTAAAAATCTCCCGCCGCGCTCGGCAGCGCAGAGGCATCGGCTTGCGGGCGCCAGGAGGGGGCGGTGACCGCACGGCTGAATGTTCCCATATACTGGAGGGCCGCCTGCAGGTTCGCGCGTTCGGTGGAGCTGGTTGCGATACCCTGCAGCAGGAGCTTCATGAGCGCCTGGCGGCTGAGGAACATTTTGTCCGTCTGCCCGTTCACCATGGCCGGATTTGCGGTCTTCAGGAATCCGGTTTTGTTGGACTTCAGGAAATTGAAATAATTGGTCCCTTGGGCAGACGTCCAGGAATAGGAGGGAAATGTTCCCGAGGGGGATGAGGATGCGTAGTTCCGCCAGCCGACGATGGCGTTGATGATATTCGATTGCCGCGTCGCGGAAAATGCCGTCCCGGATGGTGGCGCGCTCGTGGCGATTCCTGGCAATTGCGTGAGGTCCGCATAGGCAAGCACCCCCTTGCCGCCGGATTGGAGAGCCGTCGTCACCTGGGGATTCGCCACGGGCGGGGAATCCACCGGATAGCCCGCCACATTCATGTCCAACAAGGCGCCCTCATCGTAGATCGTGTAGGCATAGCGGCCGATGACAAACTGGCTGTTGGAGGCGGAGGGATTATTCACCGTGGCGCCGGTGGTGCCGAAGGCGGCAGGCGTCCCGTTGCTGCCCGGGTTCGAGCCGTCGCGTGCGACATAGATCCAATCAGGAACAACAAACGGGGTCGGCCCGGAATCCAAAGGGGTGAGGTCCGTATCGCTTGCAGGGGTCTTTTTCGGCAAGAGGAGCGGCTTGTTCCAGCGGGCCGGGGTGACAACCCGGCCGTTGGCTGAGGCGCTTGTGCTGGGCACGGTTGAAGCGCGGTTGCTGGCCGGGTTTGCACCGGTGTCGTAGGCGGTTCCTGCAAAGAATGGTTGAGCGGAGGCGCTCCGCTTGACGAGAGTTGGAAGGTTGGTGCTGGTGCCAACGCGGCCCGGCATGGTCGCAGTGGCGGCGGTGGGCGAATAGACAGTCGTGGTGCCGATCGTGGTGGCCGAACTCCCGGCTGCGATCTCCTGCTTCAGGTCGCCAACAATCGTATCCAGCGCGCCTTGAGCGAAAAGCTCCGCCTTCGTCTGGTTCGCGCTGCTGTTGGAGATGCCGCGCTCGCTCATGGCCCTGGAAAAGAAAGCCACGATGAGTCCAGTGAGCAGAACGACAAAGGCGAGAACGACCACCAGCGCGACGCCTTGGCGGCCGTGAAGGTCAGGTGAGAAATGTTTCATACGGGGTGCTCGCTTCATCGGTTGTCCAAAGGAAAATACCGCTGGTAAATCCGGATCTGTCCGGCTGCGGCAGAGACCAGCCCGCTGTCCGTCAGATAGCTGCTGTCTGCCCAGGTCTTTGCAATAGGGGTGGCTTCCACGGAGTCCGGAAGAGCGCTGGCCATCTGGCCGGTGTTGCTGACGATCTTGCGGCTGGTGTCATCAAGAATCGCGATCGCGACAACGATTGCCGAGACGTCCTGCAGGCCATTCACTTTGGTGTGCCCCTGACGGGTGTCCCACGGAGTGTTGGAAAGAACCGCGGGCTGGACCGTTCCGCCGGCATCGGTGAACGGCTTGATCAAAAACGAAATTTCCAGCCGGTATGTCTGGCTGCTCAAAACCTGGTAATTCGCATCGGTGGAAAGCGACGGCCAATTTCCGGCGATCGTGCTCAGCGGGTCCGGAGTTGTGCTGCCGGCAGGATACGTGAGGAAGACGGGCGATCCGCCGGTGCCACCTCCTGGTGCCCCGTCCCAGGTAAGCCCTTTTCCCAAACGCTCCAGCTGGTTCTGGGAATTGATCCGGTAGCCGACGAGAGAAACCGGGCTTCTGGCCGGGGCGCTTGGGTTGGCGTCAAAAGATCCCGGAGCTTCGCTGTAGAAAAACAGGGAGTCGTTGTTGTTCTGCTTGTCGAAAACATAATCGACATCGGGGCGCTTGACCATTTTGGAGAGGTCGGCGGCAAGGCGGTCGAAGATCATCCGCGCCTGGCTGTCCGCATCCATGTGTTTTCGGCTGCCCGTAATCGTCGCGGATGCGCTGGTCATCATCTGGGCGACGATTGCCAGCAACAGGATCAGCACCGCCATGGAGACCAGAAGCTCGAGAACCGTGAAGGCGCAGGCCGGGGAATGGCATTCCGCCATGGATGGCCAGGGAGCATGGGCATCCCGTCCGCGCGGGGCGCCAGTTCTCCCGGTTGGCAGCGTTCGAAGATGCCGGCGACGGTCTGCTGGAGTTGACGGTCTCATGTCAGTTGCGATCGATCGCCGTCGTGACCTCATAGGATCCGGCAAAGTTCCCGGGGTCCGCGCTGGCGGTTTTGTCCGCCATCCCCGGCCATGTAATCAGGACACGAACGGTGGTCGCGGTTTTCTGGGCCCCTGACGGGGCCGAAAAATAGACTGTCGCCCGGTAGTGGGGATCCTTGTCCGCATCGGCATCGGAATCCACAGCGGCTCCTCTTGTGGTGGTATCCCTGTTGAGAAAAATAGTGCTCCTGCCCGTCCCTCCTGCGGGGATCTTGAGCTGATACATCGGGGAACTCTGGTCCGTGGGAGGCGTGGTTTTCGGGGTGGCACGCAAATCGGAAATGATCCCCCTCGCCAGGCCGGCCGCAGCAGTTTGTTCAATCGAGGCCTGGTTGCTGTTCAGCCCCACCGGCAGGAGCCCGAGAATCGCAAGCAGGCAAAACGCCGCAATTCCCAGCGCGAGGGTCACCTCGACCAATGAGAAGCCCTTCTGGATCGCGCAATCCCTCATGGCCGGTATGTCCGCGTCGCCCCGGTGATGGGGTGGTGGTGGATCGCGGCGACATTCGCCCCTGTTGAGACGGCGGTTCCATGCGTCTGCTGGATCCCGATTTCCATGTATTTCTCAATCGTGTCGGCATTGTCGGCAAACTGGATTCTCGCCACGCCTTGTGGGTCGAAGTTGATGACCTTCTTGAAGGAATATTGTCCGGAGCCGAGCGCCTGGCCGAGCGGCCAGTCAAACGGCGTAACGGATTTTGACTGCGCACTGCCTAGGATATAGTTCGCCGGCACTGCCGGACGGGCCATTCCGCCTGTGCCCGGAAGCGAATCGGCAAGATGCACATTTTCAAAGCGCTGAAGCTTGCTGATCGCCACAAGGTTCGTGCCGGCGGCATAGTTGTCCACCCAGCTTCCTGCCGTGCCATTTCCCGGATTATTGATGTCATACCCCCGCGTGCCGTCCTTCGAGGCAACCACGGCAATGGCAATCCGCCCATACGGAGCCGGCCCTGTGGCAACCTGCGGCCGCGCTGAGGAATCGACCGAGGAATCCACTTCCGCAATTCCAACGTAGACATATGTATTGTTTGCCATGGCATACGCTCTGGCTTGCTCCAGAAGGCTGACGATTCCCGCAGTTGTCTTTGTCACATTTCCTGCACTAGTCACGCTGGTAAAGGCGGGAATCATCATTGTCATCAGAATGGCTGCAAGAGCTATGACTATAAGCAACTCAATTAACGAAAATGCTTTATAATTACGGCAACCCGTCCAAACCGCCCCATGACAGGATGCACCATGCCGTGGCGCATTGGCACGTATCCTCCTGGGGGGCAGAAATACCATGTATGCACATTACCCTTAATTCATAATGAAACAAGCGATTATCTCGGACTTCAGATTATTCTCCGGAATATCTCCAAAAACAGCTCCTTTGGCGGACCGGAAAATCCGGATCGCACCTCCTTTTGACCCGCGAGTCGCTGGCGGGGGCTGGCGGAGAAGAACCCGGCGGAGTTCAATATTCCGGCATTTTATCGCACTCCACTCTTGCTGTGCGATTTAGAATCGGACACTTCTTAGCTTTCACCGCTGCAGCATCCCATGAATTCCGAAAACAAGAAATCTTCCGGCCTGCTCGCTGTAAAAAAGGAAAAGAGCGAGGGCCCTCTCTACAAGCGGATCGTCAAAATTCTCAAGACACGGATCCAGCACGGGGACTACTCGCTGAAATCGATTCCGTCGGAGCGGAAGCTTGCCCAGGAATTCGGTATCAATTTCATGACGGTCAGGCGCAGCCTCCGTGCTTTGGAAAAAGAGGGCTTCCTGATGCGCCAACCCAACGGGCGCCTCTCTGTAAAGAGCACGGGGGTCAAACCGAAGCGCTATTTCAATTTTGCCTTCCTCCTGCCCGCCAACTCATCCGGAGTCTCGGCCATGATGGACAAATGCCGGCGCGCGCTGGAGATGGTTTCGGAAAAGTTCTCCGCGTCGATCCGCCCGATCCTGTTCTCGCACTGGAACGATCCCGCCCTGCTCGACTCGGTAAAAACTTTCGACGGGGTTTTTCTTTACCCCTTTGAGGACGAACCTCCCGCCGCGGTCCTCAACCACCTGCGGAGTTCCGGGCACCCGCTGGTCGTGCTCGACCACGATTTCAGCCGTTTCGGGATTCCTTCCATCCAGTTTTTTCCGCCTGTCTTCGCCCAGCAGCTCCTCGATCACCTGAACAAGCAGGGCCACCGGGCCATCGGATGCATCAACACGCAGTCGCCGAACATGGAGATCCTCTCCCGCATCAACCAATGGCGGTTATGGATGGCTGCGCATGGATTCAAAGGCCGCCTTGTGGACAACCCGGTTGAGCTGCACGGCTCCACCGGCCATCACTCCTACACGGTGATGAAGAATCTCCTGCAAGAAAACAGAGGAAATGAGACCGCCTGGCTGTGTGTCACCATGCCGACCGCGATCGGGGCGATCCGGGCCATGTGCGATCTGGGGATCCGGCCGGGCGAGGATCTCGCTGTCTGCGTAATCAATGGCGAAGGATTGGCAGACCTTCTGGTTCCCTCGGTGACGGCGCTCGAGCAGCCCGACATGCAAACCTTTTTGAAGTATACCCTGCAATGGATGCTCTCCGGAAACACGGTCTGGCAGGGCCCGCTCCTCCTGCAGCCCGGCGATGCCAGCGTCGTCGTCAGGGACTCGACGCGGAAAGTCATCGCGAGATAGCCGGCGTTCGCTCAGCCCGGTGACGAGCGGGCTCAGCGGGACGGCCGGTGGCCCAACGCGAAGACGAGGCACCCCAGGCGAAGCTCTCGGGGAAACTCACACCACGCTCAGTCTTTCCACTTCTGCTTTTTGGTCAGCGTGGTCGGGTTGATATATTCGGCAACCTGTTTCCCGGTGGAGTCAAATGCCTTGAACCAGACGCCCACGACTTTGTCCCTCGCCCTTGTGGAAGCGCCGTTCCCGAAATACCAGCCCGGATCCAAGGAGGCTTTGTCCAGCCTGATCGGATCAGTCTCGAATTCCACAGGCCGGTTCGTGAGAAGGCTCGGGATCGCGTGGGAACCACTGCTCATCTTGATATCCGGCTCGCCGCTCTGCCCCAATTCCACGACCTCGTAAAAAATATTGTATTTCACCGTGATGTTCGTGATCTCCGTGAAAGAACTGCTGGTGACCTTCACGGTGTAGGCGATATTTTTCGACTCGACATTGGTGTTGCCCTTGCCGCTCGATCTCTTGGAGTCAAGCTTGACGGGGGTCGGAAGGATCTTGATGTCGTCGATAGCCATCAGCGGGGTGGAGACAAGCGCTGAACCCACAGCCAGGAGCAAAAGAGCGTGTTTTTGCATCCGGGATTTTTAGCCATGGCTGGGTGGGGTTGTCGAGGCTGATAACCGGAATCCGGGCATCGGGAACAATGGGGCTGACTTTTTCAGATAAAAAGCGGATACCTCTCCGATGTCCCCCGCCGTTCAACACCTGCTCTCGCTGCCTCCGGCAATGGCCGCGAACTTCCATAAACTTTTTCCGGAATCACCCTGCGAGTGGTTTGTTTCCTGCGATCCAGCCGGACGGAAACTAGGCTCCGGCGGCGGTGTCTCCCACCTCCTCGCCGAGGCGTCTGCCGGGGACGGCACAGGATTCGGCGGGTGGCTCGACAAATCAAAAAAGCTGGCGATCCTTGCCGGCGGCCAGAGCCGGCGGCTTCCAGCCTACAGCGCGACAGGCAAGGTTCTGATGCCGGTTCCCCTGATGCGCTGGTCGCATGGTCAGCGGCTGGATCAAACCCTGCTGGACCTGCAGGCGGATGACTACACGCGCATCCTCAAAAGCGCCCCGGAAACATCGCGGGTCCTTGTCGCCAGCGGTGACGTGTTCCTCAAAATCCCGGACTCTCTTCCCGCGATCCCCGAAGCCGATATCGTGGGGTTTGGAATGATGGTGAACCCGGAAACCGCCTCGGGGTTCGGCGTCTTTTTTTCACCCAGAGATTCTGCGGGAGGGGTTTCATTTTTCCTCCAGAAGCCGGCTCCGGAAAGAGTCCGCGAACTGGCGGCCACACATGCGTATTTTGTGGATACCGGGCTCTGGCTTCTCAGCCGGCGGGCGCTGGAGGTTTTGATGGGCCGCTGCGGATGGGCGGGCGATTCGTTCCGTGACGGAACGGCCTCGGCATACGAACTGTATGCGGGACTCGGGCCCTCGATCGGTTCGGCCCCGTTCACACCCGACCCGGAGATCGGCGCGCTCAGAGCTGCTGTGGTCGCCATGGAGGGCGCGGAGTTTTTCCACTTCGGCACAACACGCCAGATGATCGAGTCGATCTCCGCCTTGCAGAACCGCTCGCCGGGCCGGAGCGATCAAAGCGACCTCTGGAGAAAACCCCATCCGGACATGTATGTCCTGAACTCGGATTTTGCATTCTCCCGGCGGTCTCCGGAAAACCAGATGCTTTGGATCGAGAACTGTTCCCTTCCTGCGGATTTCCTGCCCGCCCGCGAGAATGCGGTCACCGGCCTTCCTGAGGGAGACTGGACATTTTCGCTCCTGCCGGGACAGTGCCTGGATTGCGTGCCGGTGGGCGCGGAAAATTTTGTCGTCCGAAATTACGGATTCGACGATTCCTTCTCCGGCCCGCTCCGGGACGCGCTGTGGATGGGCGAGCCGGCAACCGCCTGGTTCGACAAACGGGGGATCACTCCCGCGGAGGCCGGGCTGGACCCCGCGACCGACATTCAGGAAGCCCGGCTGTTTGCAGCAGTGGGCGCACCGGATTCCGATTGGGTGACATGGCTTCTCAGCGGTTCGGACAGTGGCGAGGCCCGGACGAAATGGCTCGCTTCCCCGCGGTTCAGCGCGAGGGAACTCGGCGAGCAGGTGAATTTGGAAAGGCTCTTCCAGCAGAGGAAGAAGTTTTCCGCGATGGCCGCCCAAAGATTCTGGCAGCACAGATCCGGAAACCCGTTTTACCGCACCGATCTCGACAACGCGGCGGGCCTTTACGCCCTGGGTGCCCACCCCGCCCCTGTCCCCGATCCCTCGGTCGACAACCCCATCCATGCCATGCACGAACAGGCATTCGCAGGCGCCGTGCTTCGCGCCCGCGGAAAGGACGGCTCGGAATTCGAAAAGAGGGCGTTCTCGATCCTCGCGGAACGCATCGTCACGCTCTGCGGGAAGGTCGAGCCCAGAAACTCTCTGATCGAGGATCAAATCCTTTGGGCCAGGTCTCCTGTCCGGTTGGATCTTGCCGGCGGTTGGAGCGACACCCCGCCCTTCTGCCTCAAACATGGCGGCGCTGTTGTGAATCTCGGCGTGGATCTCAATGGGCAGGCCCCGGTTCAGGTTTTTGTGCGCACCTGCCGGGATCCCCACATCGTCATCCGATCGATCGATCTCGGCGCCCAGCAGGTGATCGATTCGTTTGAGGAACTGGACAGCCATTCAAACATCAGCGGGGAGTTCTCGCTGGCCAAAGCCGCCTTCTGCATCGCGGGTTTCCATCCGCGCTTTCATAAAAACCCGCCGTCATCGCTCGCCAGCCTGCTGAATTCTTTCGGCGGAGGCATCGAGGTGACGCTGCTCGCAGCCACACCGAAAGGCTCCGGGCTTGGCACCAGCAGCGTGCTCGCAGCGACCCTCCTCGCCGCGCTTGGTGCAACCGGTGGCCTCGCCTGGGATCACGAGGATCTCTTCCGGCGGACGATGGCCCTGGAGCAAATGCTCACCTCGGGAGGCGGCTGGCAGGATCAGGCGGGCGGCATCTACCACGGAATAAAACTCATCGAAACCTCGCCCGGCCTCGATCAGAAACCACTGGTGCGCTGGCTTCCCGAGCAGCTCCTCGGCCCGCAGACGGCGAACCGCATGGCCCTGCTCTACTATACGGGAATCACCCGCGTTGCGAAAACCATTCTCCAGGAGATCGTCCGGGGAATGCTGCTCAACAGCAGTTCCCATACCGCAAAATTGTTCGCAATCCGCGACCACGCGCTCGCCGCCTACCAGTCGATCCAACGCGAGTCGTGGACCTCGCTTTGCAGCGTTGTCGAGGAGAGCCGCATGCTGAACCAGGCACTCGACAAGGGAACAAATCCGCCGGAAGTCGCGGCGATCATCCGCTCTGTGAGCGATTGGACCGACGGCGTCAAATTGCTCGGAGCTGGTGGCGGCGGGTATATGCTCATCCTTTCCAAAGACGAGGAAGCCGGCAACCGGGTGCGTCAAAAACTGACCGCCTGCCCTCCGAATCCGCGGGCGCGGTTTGTCGATTTTTCCGTGTCTCAAACCGGCTTGCAGATTACGAGGAGCTGAGTTTTTCCTTTGGGGTATTCTGCAAAAGCGTGATAGATTCCTGCCATGAAGCATTGTGATTTCCAATGCGGGAGTTCCCTCCTCCGGCCGCTGTCCAAATGGAGGTGCGGTGCGTTTACCTTGATCGAGCTACTGCTCGTCATCGCCATCATCGGAATACTGAGCACACTGATCATCACCACGGTGGTGAATGCCTCGCAGGACGCCCGGACCGTGGTGGCGCGGCAGCAGCAGATTTCGGTGCAGGACGCCTTGAACTCGTGGGTGGCCGCAAACTCGAGCGGCACAAACAGCCTGCAGAGCGCGCGCGCGGCATACAGCGCAGCCGGCACCGCGCTTGCGAAGCTGGCCCTGCTTTCCAACTACCTGCACCCGGAAACCTACAGCCACCTGACGAACTACTCGACGTCCTCCCAGATCAAAAGCGACGCGATGACAAAAGCCGGCGTCTACCTTCAATTTTCCACGTGGGGCGCGACAAACTATCCCATTGTGGGCTGGTATACCAACTAGTCGCAGTCACAACAGCAGACACATCCGCATACCCATGGAACCGCTCTCAAAAAACAACCCGGCCGGCACAAAGCGCCCGGCATTTTCTCTCGTGGAGGTCCTCGCCGCCATCACGATCATCGGAATAATCACGTTTCTTGCCGTGCCGAATATCGTGCGGGTGAAGCAGGACGCGGAAGATAACCTGGCGCGGGCGCGGGCGGAAACCTTGAACATGGCCATCGCCGCCTACGTGCAGGCCCTGGGAACAAACACCGCCCAGAGCAACTGGTCAGGTGCTGGGAATGACAATGCGCGCTACCTTCTCATCGCGCCCTACATCGCCTTCGCGGAAACGAACCTGACGCTTTTCACCCCCGGCGGATACACCAACACACTTCCCACGACAATCAGTCCGCTGACAACAAAGGTGCGGCTCAGCGGCCCGGGCAGCACCAATATCGGTTACTGATGCCGGGCCGGAAACACATGCGGGATCCCGGGCACGGGATCGGCGTTCTCCGCTTCCGGATCGAAGGGCTCTCGCTGACCGAAGTCCTGGTGGTGATAGCCTTTCTCGCCATAGTTGCCGCCATTTCGGTCCCGAACATGATCGGCGTTTTCTCCGGCTCCAGCTACGAAGCCGCAAAGCGGAATCTCAACTACCTCAACGGAGCCGTGCTCGGCTTCAACCAATCGAATTGGGAGCTCGTCCTCGCCGCATCCTCCGGCAGTGACGATGAGCAAAGAATTTTTGACTCACTCCGCTACCGCGCCCCCGTCAACCCGGCGCCGGGCTCACCGTATCTTCCCGCAAACGCCGCGTTTGTGGCCAGCAGCAGCACAACCGACTACCGCGCCAAATGGAACGGCAGAATGTTTGAGATTGTTGTTCCCGGCACGAATGGCACAGGATTGGATCTCATGAAGATCATGGGCAGCTCCATACAATCCAACCCCACGAACACGCCGGTTCCTCCCCAGTCATGACACCGCAAGTCTGGGAGGAACTCTGCACCGTCCTGAGGGAGGGAAACATCGACCCCGGCTCGATGCCGGACGAGGTCGTGGACCTGCACCACCACCTGGCTCAGGTGAATGGCGTCTCCCAGGATGAAGCCCTCGAGTGGCTCGCCAGAAAATTCGGCATTCTTCCGTTCAACCCCGTCCGCGCAAATTGCTCGACCCGCGCGGAGGACGCCTTTCGTCGGCTTGCTCCGCAACCAGGCGACCCCGATGTGGACCGCTGGATTCCGTTCGGGACACTGGGCCCCCTCATCATCTGTGCGCATTTTAATCCGGCCTGCACCCAGCTCTGGGATATCCCGGTCGAGCTGATCATCCCGGTCCTCATTCCCCAGTCGAAGTATGCGATCCTGCACAGGGATTTTGCGGGGCGGCTGGAGATCCAACCGCTCGAAGCCAAACAGCCGCTGGAATTCTCGAAGCCGCTTCCGAAGGATGGCCATCCGGAGTCCGCGCTTGGTTGGCTCCTGCAGGAATACCCGCTGGAAAGCGATATCCGGTCGAAGTTGGAGCGGGCAAAAGGTGAACTCAGCGGCATCACTGTCGAGGCGCTCCACTCGATCAAAACCCTCCCCAGCCACTATGGCCTCGCATTGCGTTACCTCTCGACCGGAGACGCCTGCTTCAACGCCGAGCATGCGCCGCCCCAGAATCTCTTTCCGGAGTCTCTTCTGGAAAAGCATGCGGTCTATCCGCTGCATTGCGGAGTCAAGACGATCTTCCTGCTCTCGGCGGAAAAAGAAAATTTTGGTTTCGAGGATGAGTGGCTGTCCGGCGGCAACGATCCGATGGTTTTCAGGACGGTCCTTGCGGAGAAGGAGGCGATCGTCGCGGCGATCAACCGCGACCGCAGCCGTTCGGTGGCGACCAGCGCCGCGGCCGAGGACCAGGACCTCACGTATTCGGATGTCGCAAACATCGTGGATATCGACGTCCAGGAGATCCAGCGCACCAACCCGTCGAGCATCAACGCGACTCCCGAGCAGGTCGTGCACTGGGTCCTCTATCGCGCGATCACCGGACGGGCCAGCGACCTGCACATCGAGAAATATTTCAACACCGCACGCTTCCGCGCCCGGATTGACGGCGAATTGAAGGTCATCCACTCCTGCCCGGAGGAGCAGCTCGTCCGCTTCGTCAGCCTCATCAAAAACTATTCGAACATGGGGCAGCGCCGCCAGGATGCGCAGGACGGCCGGTTCTCGCTCACGCTCGGCAAACGGCGAGTGGACTGCCGCGTCGCCGCCATCCCCTGCCGCAAGGATCTGCAAAAAATCACCATTCGTTTTCTGGACCGTCAGGATGGCGTGCGAAAGCTCAGCGAGCTGAATCTTTCGCCCCGGCAGATTGCGACGCTGGGCGAGGCGATGGGGAGGGACCAGGGGCTGATCCTGGTGACCGGCCCCACGGGCAGCGGCAAAACCTCGACCCTTTACGCCCTCCTCAACAGCATCAACGCCGACAACATCAACATCCAGACTATCGAGGATCCGATCGAATACGAGGTCGAGGGCCTGAACCAGAC
>CAZRIL010000055.1:0-31703 GCA_964600115.1 uncultured Chthoniobacter sp.
GGGAAGGGTCCGGGAGGAACGGGTGGTTTTCACACGCGGAAGGCAAAACGAATTGGCCGCTGGTGTCAATATCCGGATGGCTGCATAATGCGTTATATAAGCTGCACTAATTTTAGCGTTGACGACCTTTCGAATCTTTGGAAGACTCATTTCGCTGACCGGGCATTTCCGGCCATTCGTTCTTTTCATAACAGCCAATCCGCCGGCCTAGGAAAGCGGGGTGAAATTCCCCCACTGTCGCGCAAAGGTCAAAGTCCGGGTTCGAACCGGCGGAGAAAACTGCACCGTCCTGAAATGGACAACGGCGACGCGTATCGTCCGTGCAGGGGTAGTCCTTTTTCTACACGGGGGAAAGGCTGTCCTACGACACTCCCCGTTTCAATAAGGATAGAAAATGAAAAAGATGCTCATCGCCGTGGCGGCCTTCGCCACATCGAACCTCACACTGCACGCCGGCCTGGTCTCCAGCTTTGCCGACATTCAAACATGGGCGGGGGATGGTTCCGCGGCCGCCAATAAGGCAGCCATGGTCGTCCAATGGAACGTGGGGACCAACCACTACTCCAGAGCCTGGGGGTATGGATGGAACTCGGGAACAAGAACCGGCTGGGATATGCTGACCGCCATCGATGTCGCAGACGTCCGCCTCACAATCGTGCCGAACGCGGGATCGGTCTTCGGAATTTTCTTTGACCTGGATGCAGATGGCGGCAGCTTTTCGCCGGGCACGCCGGGGGTCTTCGGGGTGACTGTTGACTCAGCCGGATCAACAACCGACGCGGATGATGCTTACCAGTCCGGCTGGGTTTCGGCGGGATACTGGGAATATTCCGTATACGGAGGGAGCTTTTCGTATGACGTCTATGACATGTCTCCCCCGTATGCCTTTCTTGGATCTTCAACCTACAATTCCGCCGGAAGTGCCAACTATTCAGCTGTAGCCTGGTTCTCCTCGCCGATCGGGGCAGCTGCCAGGGAGTTGATCAACGGGGCATGGGATGCTTACAGCTTTGCTCCATCATTTGCTCCGGAGTCCGTCGTCCAGCCGCTGGATGCGGCTGCTGTTCCCGAACCTGCCAGTGCCCTGCTCGTTCTCCTCTCAATTGGCCTTTTGTATTATGCAAGACGACGGATTCACGCTTGTTGAGCTTTTGTCGGTGATCGCCATCATGCTGGTCCTGAGCATGGTGGCGGCCGGAGCCGGATGGAAAGTCTACGAGTCCTCCTCGCTGGCTGTCTCTGCGAACAATATCCGCCAGCTCGCTGCCGGAGGGGTGAACTATCTGGCCGATAACAACAACGTCTATTGGCCATACCGGGCGGTCGATTCCGCGAATGGCACGGGAGTGACCTGGTGGTTCGGGTTTGAGCCGCTGGCAAGTTTCAACCGGACCGAGGGCCAACGGGAATTCGACCCCTCGAAAGGTCCGCTCGGCAGTTACGTGCCGAAGGATTTCAAGCCGGATCCGAGCTTCGCTTTGGGCGGGAACGTCTTCAAACCGAAATACAAAAACGGCTACATCGGAACCGGATACAATGTGCTGCTCGGCGGCGGGTTTCTTGGTGCGGGCACCTGCGCCCACCAAATGCAGATCAAGGACACCTCAAAAGTTGTCGTGTTCTTCACTTCCGCACAGGTGAACACTTTCCAGAGCCCTGCTTCTGCAAAGAAGCCGATGCTTGAGGAGTTTTATGGGGTGGATGAGAAGGAAGTCACCGTCCATTTCCGGCATAACGGAAAAGCAATGGTGTCCTTCGCGAGCGGAAATGCCGGATTCCTGGAAATCGATCAGTCGACCCGCGACCTCCGCATGCCGAAGGCCAATGTCGGCCGCTTCGCCCCCCGTGGAGACACGACGTATCTCAAGTAGATCAGAACGTCACTCCGAAGTGCACCCCGAGCACCGTCGCGTTCGCAACCTGCCCGTCCCCGCCGGGGCGGATCACATACTGCAGGAACGGCTGGACGAATGACCATTTGTTGACCTGCATGCGATACTCGAACTCCAGGACGCCCTCGTAGGTATCCGAGACCGGGTTCCCGGCTTCGCGGTTTGCAAGGATCTGATCGTAGCTGTAATTGCCGTAGGCCAGCCCCACGCCGGCCTGGTCGTGGTCACGGGTCGGAATCAATCCTTCATACACCAGACCTGTGTAGAAAAAGAACGGCAGGCAATTGTTGTATTTCGGGGCGTAGTTAACGAAGCCCAGCCACCTGAGCCCCTGCGTGGAAGGCTTTTCTGTGGTCGGGGAGATCCGGGACTTTCCGTCAGCACCTTTTCCGCCGGAAACCTCGACGGCCGGAGACGCTTCGCGGAAAAGCATCTGCTCGGCCATCCCGTAAAATCCATACCTGCCATCGTATTCCGCTCCGGAGAAGGAATCATTCCCAATCCCCCAATAGTATCCACCAACGGCATACTTTCCAGGCAGGCCGGAGATCTTCGGGGTGACCCCGGATTCCGCGAGCACATACCAGCCGTTCCGGTTCCAGGGCTGCGCTCCCGCGAGCTCCAGCCCATGGTTGGAGGTGGCCCCGTCGTTCGGAATCGCCATGTAGATACCACCCTGGGCATACGCGAGATTTGATGGAACCACTTTGACCATCCCTCCCCACGCGGCATAGCTTGACGACCATCCCACGCCGTTCGAGCTGATCCCCTTGCCGCTTACAATGACGTTGTTCCGGAACAGCTTCGCGTCTTCCTGCCTCGCAAACAACTCGTAGGGATTCTGCCACCCTCCCGAAATCGTGAGAAAACCGGGAACCCCGAACAACTCCGGTGTCGTGTAGGTCAGATAAAACGGCAGCAGCCTCCAGTGCATCCCTCCCTGATACGATGAGGGGTTGAACGCCGGTGAGGCTCCAACGTAGTCGTTGACATTCGTTCCCTCGCGAAGGCGCACCCCGCCTACCGCCGCAAGTCCTTCCAGCGCCTCCCATCCCATTGCTTTGGCGAAATCCAGCCGAGCTTCAAATTTCATCTCCTGATCGAAGGTCGCGCGGTGTTCCAATCCTCCGCCGACGACTCCATACACGCTCCCCAGCCACTTGCCTCCAAGCGTCAGACCGCGGTCCTCGATCGCCGTTCGCGCTCCGAACCAGTCCCCGGTGGCGCCCTTGCCGGCCCACCATTCCCGGACTTCACCGCCGGAACAATCCCCCACCCATCCCATCAACGGGACCATCAGCAATAACCAATATTTCATGCAGTATTAGTTTTTCTAATTCTGTATTGTTTTTCAATATCTTTTCAACATTTTCTAATAAGCAGCCTGGCACCATCATTTCGAAAATCCGTGTAGAGGAATTCTGAAAATATTTCTTGGAATCAAGCTTCCAGAAATCACGTTCCGCCCCAAGTGTCTCGTGACGGGTTCGGGTTCAGCACTGCCCGTCACCCGGACCGCGAAACATTCCCCGGGCTGAAAAAACTGGTCCGTCCATTCAAAAGTTCTATTCTGCGGGCATGAAACGCCTTCTTCTGATCACGCTGTTCGTTCCGCTCATTGCCCTGCAGGCAGCCGACAATGCCGGGGCCATCGCCACCCTCAACGCTCTGCCGGAAAAGTATCGAAGCGGCGTGCTGAAACTGTCGGCTGACAACGCGAACCCGAATCCCGACACCTGGTATCTCGTGGCGGAAAGAAACGGCGATGACAGCAATATTCACAACCTGACCGTCACCGGAGGGCAGATCGTCTCGGACAAGCGCACGATCGGCCTCCGGGAAATATTCGGCCAGGCGGGTCCGGTCTCCGTGGCCAAGGTCGCCGTGGATTCGCGCGATGCCTTTGATATCGCCCAGAAGTATGCTCGCGCCAACGGCCAGACCGTCGGGAGCGTCAGCTTCGCGCTCCAGCAGAAAGGCGGTTCCTCCGCCCCTGTCTGGTCGGTCTGGTGCTACAGCCCAAGGGGATCCTACCAGGGGCTTCTCCAGATCCTCGCAACGGACGGGACGGTGATCGCCAACGACGCCTTCCCGGTCAAGCCCTAGTCCGCGTGGAAGTCTACTCACTGACCAAAGAGGACTGGGAAGCGCAGCTCGCGGATCTCGGAGAACCGCGCTTCCGTGCCGGTCAGATCCTGGAGTGGCTCTACAAGCGCAGGGTGGTCCGCTGGGAAGACATGACAAATCTTCCCGTGGGGCTCAGGGAAACTCTTGCCGCGAAGTTTCCGATCTGCCCGCTTGAGATTGTACGGGAAAGCGGGGCCGGAGATACCACACGAAAATTTCTGTTCCGCCTTGAGGACAGGCAACTGATCGAGACCGTCCTGATCCCGGCCTCGCCCGCTCTTTATGGGGAAGCCTCCGATCGCCGGACGGTCTGCATCTCCAACCAGGTCGGGTGTGCCTATGGGTGCAAGTTCTGCGCGAGCGGTCTGGACGGATGGAAGCGGAACCTGAGCGCGGGTGAAATTGTCGGCCAGTTCCTGCGTGTCGAGACGCTCGGCGGGGAGAAGATCAACAACATCGTGTTCATGGGAATGGGAGAACCGATGGCCAACTACGACAACCTTCTCCGCGCAGTCGGAATCCTGAACGCGCCATGGGGAGTCGGGCTCGGGGCGAGGCATATGACGATTTCCACGTCCGGCCTTGTCCCCGGAATCCGTGCGCTGGGAGCGCAGCCGCTTCAGGTCCGCCTGGCGATTTCCCTTCACGGGGCCACGGATGAGGTTCGCAGCCGGATCATGCCGGTCAACCGGAAGTATCCACTCGCGGAACTGCTCTCCGCCTGCGCGGATTACGTGCGCCTCAAAAAGCAGAAGCTCACGTTCGAGTATATCCTCATCAAGGATCTCAACGATGATCCCGATCAGGCCCGTCTGCTTGCCTCCCACGCAAGGAAGCTCGGTGCCAAAATCAACCTCATCCCCTACAATTCCGTCGAGGGACTGGATTGGCAGCGTCCGGACGAAGCCCGGCAGGACGCGTTCCTGGCCATCGTGCGCCGGGGAGGAGGCGACGCCACGCTCCGCCGCGAAAAAGGCCACGACATCGCCGCCGCCTGCGGACAGCTCCGCCTGCAGGTCGAAAAATCTGGCTAAGTGACTGCAACCCTGAATTCACGCTCATTCAATCTTGGACCGTGACGTAAGTCATAATCCGCTCGAACATTTGACGTTACCAGGGAAGAATAGCCTTCATTCCATCGGCGATTATGGATTAGATCCGCCGCAAACTCAAGCGCAGCTTTTGCCCGTCGCAATACGGAGAATCACAACCATGAATCTTAATCCCTTTGGTGCCTTGAAGCTTATTGCGGCCTTCTGCTGCCTGGCGCTTCCCCTGTCTGCTGCCATGTTCGGCAACTTCACTTACACCGACAATGGAAATTACATCACCATCACTGGCTATCCGACCGCTGCGGTCGGTGATGTCACGATTCCGGCAACCATTATCGGCAAGCCGGTGACAAAAATCGGGGGCAACGCGTTCCAGGGCTGCGGCGGGCTGACAAGCGTGACGATTCCCTCCAGCGTCATTTCCATCGGCACCTCTGCGTTCGACAGTTGCAGCGGGCTGACAACGGTAACGATTTCCTCGGGCGTCACCATCATCGGGAACTCTGCATTCGAAAGTTGCAGCTCCCTGACAAGCGTGACGATTCCCTCCAGCGTCACAAGCATCGAGAGCTATGCGTTCCATGCCTGCAGCAAGCTGACAAGCGTGATAATCCCTTCCAGCGTCACCAGTATCGGGAGCTATGCGTTCAAGGCGTGCAGCGCCCTGACAAGCGTGACAATCCCCTCCAGCGTCACCAGCATAGGGAGCTATGCGTTCTCCGCTTGCAGCGGACTGACAAGCGTAGAGATCTCCTCCAGCAGCATCGGAAGCTATGCATTCTACGGTTGCACGGGCGTAAGAAGCCTGACGATTTCCTCAAACGTCACCAGTATCGGGGACAATGCGTTTTCGGGGTGCAGCGGGTTGCCAAGCGTGGACATTCCCTCCAGCGTCACCAGCATTGGGAACTATGTATTCAACAATTGCACCGGCCTGACAAGCCTGACGCTGCTATACGGCATAACCAAGATCGGGGACTATGCATTCGCCAGTTGCAGCGGGCTAACGACCGTGACGATTCCCTCCAGTGTCACGAGCATCGGGATCTCTGCATTCGAAGTTTGCCGCGCCCTCACAAGTGTGACGATTCCATCCAGTGTTACAAAAATCGGGAGCTATGCCTTCGCTTATTGCAGCGGGCTGAATAGTGTGACGATCCCCGCCAGTATCACGAGCATCGGGAGTGATGCATTCTTCGGTTGCACCGGATTGGATGCCTTCTCAGTCGATTCGACGAATGCGATTTATAGCAGTGCGGCTGGGGTGCTTTTCAACAAATCGCAAACCATCCTCATTCAATGCCCAGCACGCAAAGTCGGAACGTTCATTATTCCAACAACCGTCACCAAGATCGAGAGCCATGCGTTCGCTGGTTGCGGTGGTCTGACAACCATGACGATTCCCTCCAGCGTCACCAGCATAGGGACTGGTGCGTTCTTCAGTTGCGACGCGCTGACCAGCGTGACGATCCCTTCCAGCATCACGGGCACTGGTTTTAAACTCTCTGATTATTTCGACAACTCCACCACGCTGCGGAGTTTGGTGATTTCCGCAGGGGGCAACAGTATCGGAAACTATGCATTCCAGAGTTGGAGGCAACTGACAAGCGTGACGATTGCCAGCACCATTACCACCATTGGGAGCTACGCATTCTCCGGTTGCAGCGCCCTGACAAGCGTGACAATTCCCCCCAGCGTTACAAGCATCGGGAACAATGCGTTCGCCAACTGCATCGGCCTGACAAGTGTGATGATTGCCTCCAGCAACACCAGCATCGGGAACTCGGCATTCGCCAATTGCAGTGCCCTGACAAGCGTGACGATTCCTTTCGGCGTCACCAGCATCGGGACATCTGCGTTCTCCTATTGCGTCCGCCTGACAAGCGTATTAATCCCCTCTAGCGTCACCAGCATCGGGAAGGCGGCGTTCTCAAGTTGCAGCGGGCTGACAAGCCTAACGATTGCCTCTGGCGTAGCCGTTATCGATGATGACGCGTTCTCCTTTTGCCCCGCCCTGACAAGCGTGAGAATTCCATCCAGCGTCATCAGCATCGGCCACCGTGCATTCTCCAGTTGCGGCGGACTGACAAACGTGACGGTTCCCGCCAGCGTCACTAGCATCGGAGATATGGGGTTCGTAAATTGTACAAAGCTAACAAAGATCAATTTGCTCGGCAATGCACCCTCAATGGGAAATGCAGTTTTTAGCGGTGCGAATAGTTCGACTGTTTATTATTTCAATGATTCCACAGGATTCACCTCGCCGACTTGGCAAGGCCGCCCTGTCGTGAACATGGGGCCTTCTTCACCGGTGACCAAATGGGTGATCAATCAAGGGTTCTCATACGACACCGATCTCCTGGTTGAGACGAATGGAAATGGGGTCCCACTCCTGATGGCATATGCCCTCAATCTCGATCTATCGCAGAATCAAGCCAGCAACCTGCCGGTGGCGGAAGTTGTTGGCGACGAACTCCAACTCCCCTTCTATGCGGGAAGCACCGGCGTCACCTACTCCGTCGAAACGAGTTCGGACCTGCAAACATGGACTCCCACAGGGGTTGTTGTTTCCGCCCCTGATGCGAACCAAAACCGAACCGCCTCGGTCCCTCTGGATAGCCCTCGTCGCTTCCTTCGGCTCGTGGTCACCAAGTAAGGGCGCAATGGGGAGAAGCGCGAAAAATCCTTTGCACAGCCCCCGCCGCTGAATTAACGGTTTGTTGATGTCGTATAACGAAAACGATTTTTCGGGTGAGGTCTGGGACGAATACCAGTGGGAGCGCTTCCTTCAGGAACAGGACCGGAATACCGAAAAGTATTTCAGCCTCCTGGAAAAGTTTGTCGACCATCCGGAGCGCGACGAACTCATCGCCAGAGAAATGGGATGGGATTCCTGCGCCGACGACAGCGAGATCGAGGAAATTGCCGACCTGATGTGCGGCCAGGATATGGAGGAATTCGGGGAGAACACCGCAGACGAAGGCGAATTCGACAAGTTCACGACATCCCCGATCTACGAGGATACCCTCCGGCTTCACCGTTGGATCAACAACTGGATCGAATCGGACGACAAGGTGAAGGATCACCCGGAAGCGATCCGCTTCGCAACGCGTTCGGCCGTCTGCGGAGCCAAGCTGGCGGCGGCACTCTGCGGGGATGATGTTACCGAAATCGGCATGACAATCGCCTATTTGAAGCGCGCGCTCAAGGCCTCGAACGACGCGCTCGATGCCGCAGCAAAACTCGTGGAGGCTGGAATTCTGGACAAGCGTCGCGCGGCTGTCGCCCGGAGGTATGTCTTCAAAATCCGGAACCGCGTCGTCGATCACATGAGCGAATTCCGCGCGGAATGGCGCAAGCGCTACGGGGACACCTGACTTTTATTGAATACCGCGCGTGGGTCGCGCGTTGTCCCTATGGACCATGAACGCGAATTACTCGAACGCGCACGCCGCGGGGATACCCGTGCCTTTGACGAAATTGTCACCGCCCACCGGACACGGGTCTACGCGATTGTCTTCCAGATCCTCAGGGATGAGGAGGATGCCATGGACCTCAGCCAGGAGACGTTCATCCGGGCGTGGCGGTCCCTCCACAAATTCGATGGGCGCCACCCCGTCGCAACCTGGCTGCACCGCATCGCCACCAATGCCGCCATCGATCTCATCCGGCGCCGGCAGGTGCGTCCGCAGTGCGAGCTTACCGATGGCCCGCTCGCTGTCGATCCGGCTTCAAGAACCACTCCGGCCACCTTCGCGGTCCCGGGTGAAGGCATCGACCGTCAGGATCTGCGCTCTCTCCTCGACAAGGCCCTCGACTCGCTCAGCCCGGAGCACCGGGCTGTCGTCGTTCTGCGGGAGGTCGAGGAGCTTTCCTATGAGGAAATTGCCGGGAGGACAAAGGCCTCGGTCGGCACCGTCATGTCGCGCCTCTTCTACGCACGAAAACACCTCCAATCTCTCCTGAAGCAAGCCCATGAAGAATATTGAATCCAAATACAACCGGTGGCTGGATGGCTCGCTCGACGAGGCTGAGCGCAAAACATTTGAGGCGACGCTGGATGAGGAGACTTTGGCTTCCGCCAAAGCCTGGCCGCAGGTTAAGCAGCTCCTCAAAGAATCCGCAGGACAGATCAATCTCCCCCACCCGGATTATCTTAATGAGCAGATCCGGCGTGAGATTGAGCGCGACACCACCCGTGCCTCCGCAGCACTTCCGCTCCCGTGGCTGGTCTGGGCCGGTGCCTCCTGCGTGGCAGCAGCGGTCTTACTGACTTTGCTCTTTCTTCCGATCGATCGCTCCGGAAACGCAGGCGCCACGGTTTTCCTGGCTGAAACCTCGGCGCCCGGCGCATCGGCGAGCACATTCCGCACTCCCGGAGACCGGGGGGCAGTGATCTGGCTGGAAGGCATATCGTATATTCCGGACGGGGAGAGGGTGCAATGAGGTGGATTCTTCTGGCCTGCTCGCTCGTCTGGTGCAACACGGGAACCGTTCGTGCATCCGACGAAATCTGGACGGCCCTTGTCCTGGCCACAAATGAGACTCCGCCCGCCGGAGTCCCCAAGCGCCTCGAGAACTTTTCCGCGACGATCAAAAAGGTATTCGGCTACAATTCACTGTATCTTCTCGGCCAGAAAACGAAGGCGTTCGGAAGCGGCTCCAATGAATGGCTCGTGACCAGCAAGGACTTCTTCTTCCGCGTCACATCCCTCGATCAGACCCCTGCTCACTACCGCTTGCAGCTTGAGCTTTACCGCGGAAAGGATCTGTTGCTGACAACCGAGGCAGACCTTCCCCGCGACGCGCCACTTTACATCCGTGGCCCTCAATGGGGCAAAGGGCAGCTCATTTTCCTCGTCGAAGTCCGCTGACAAGACGCATACGGGAGTCCCGCCGCAGGGCTTGATCCTCCGGCCGTTCACGCATAGGATAGCCGCCCATTCCTATGAAACCCGTCACGATCTACGACACAACCCTGCGCGATGGCACGCAGGGCACCGGCATCTCCTTCTCGGTGCTGGACAAGATTCGCGTCGCGGAAAAACTCGATTCGTTCGGGGTTGACTATATCGAAGGGGGATGGCCAGGATCGAACCCCCGTGACGTCGCATTTTTTGCCGAGGCGGCCAAGCTGAACTGGAAGCATGCCAAGATCGCGGCATTCGGAAGCACGCGCCGTGGCGGAGAGAAGGTCGAAACCGACTCCCAGGTGCGCACACTCCTTGAGGCCGGCACGCCGGTGGTGACGATCGTCGGAAAAACCTGGCTTCTCCACGTGCGCGAGGTTCTGGGGGTTTCTCCGGAGGAGAACCTCTCGATGATCTCCGACACCGTCGCGTTTCTTAAACAACACGGGCGCGAGGTGTTCTACGATGCCGAACATTTTTTCGACAGCTACAAGGAAGACCCGGACTATTCGGTCCGCACACTGTCCGCCGCGAAGGATGCGGGAGCCGATATCCTCGTGCTCTGCGACACGAACGGCGGCACACTCCCGGATGAGATCGGGCGGATCACCGGAGAGGTTCGCAAGGCTCTCAGCTGTCCGGTCGGCATCCATACCCATAACGATTGCGGGCTGGGCGTGGCCAATGCGCTTGCCGCGGTTGCGGCCGGAGCCTGCCAGGTTCAGGGCACGATCAACGGCTACGGTGAGCGCGTCGGCAACTGCAACCTCACCACCCTGATCCCCACGCTCCAGGCAAAAAAGGGAATCCAGGTCGTTCCGGATCTCACCCGCCTGCGCGAGGTCTCGCGATTTGTCGATGAGCTGGCAAATGTCCCGCAGGACATCCGCGCCCCTTATGTCGGCGGTGCGGCTTTCACTCATAAAGGCGGACTCCATGTGCATGCGGTGCAGAAGCTCGCACGGAGCTACGAACACATGGATCCCGCCCTGATCGGCAACGCCCAGACAATCCTGGTCTCCGACATGTCGGGACAAAGCAACATCCTGGCCAAGACGCGGGAACTCGGATTTGATTTTCAGAAAGGCTCGGCGGAAGTGGCGGCGATCCTGAGGAATGTGAAGGACAGCGAGGCGGCCGGCTACGAGTTTGAGGCTGCCGACGCTTCGTTCGATCTTCTCGTCAGGAGAACACTTGGCCGTCACCAGCCGCTATTCGACCTGCGGGAATACCATTGCTCCTTCCGAAGATCTCCCCTGCACGGCCTGACCACCTGCGAAGCCACCGTCAAAATCCGCGTCAACGAGGTTCCAGCCTATATGGTCGACGAGGGGGACGGTCCGGTCAATGCGCTGGATGCCGCCCTCCGCAAAGCATTGCGCCCGTTTTATTCGTGGATCGATGATCTGCGACTGACCGATTACAAAGTCCGGATCGTTGACGGATCACGTGGCACCGCGGCGCGAACAAGGGTCCTCATCGTTTCCACCGACGGGCATTCCACATGGGGAACAGTTGGTGTCTCGGACAATATCATCGAAGCGAGCTGGCTTGCGCTTGTTGACAGCCTCGAATTCTACGGCGTCAAAAAGCAGCCCGCGTAGCAGCCCGCCGGAGCGAGCGGGTGTCAGCTGAAACTGCGGACCCTGCTGCTCAGAGTGGCGGCTTTGCGCCCGCTCCTTCGATCCTTCGCGGCGTTGCGAATTCTTCCTCCATGTCATACGGGAGACACCGCACTTGGGCGCCTGACGAATCCGCAAAGTAGAGATGCGAAGGCGTAAGCCGGGTCGGATCACCGTCCGCCCAGAACGCCTGGAACGGATCGGCGGCAAGCGCCGGCCGGCGAACATAACTGTGATTGAAGCGGCTTCCCTCCGTGATCCGCTTCTCCATACTCCACGTTTCTCCTTCGTCGCGGCTGAGCCAAAGGGCGATTTCTCCGCCCGTTCCATAGTGTTGCGGCCGATCTTCCGCCGGACCGATCACCCGCCATTCGCCCTGCACGTAGAGGCTCCCCATGTCATAGTTGTGACCGGCGCGGGCTACCATATGAGATTTCCAATGCCCGTCCTTCCAGTGCAGCACCGTCCATTCCCGCGGCTCGCCCGGGGGGCCCGGCTCGCCAGCAAGGCTGGTAATGAAGAGCAGGATCGGGTTCCCGGCTTTGTCGAAGTTCAGATCGCAGGTATACATCTTCTTCCCTTGAGCCTGAAGATCGAGCACGAGCGCATCGTTGACGGGAGCGGTCAGCGGCAATTGCAGCATTTTCCCGCGCGCTGTTGTCCAGGTTTTTCCGTAATCTGTCGTCTGGGCGTAATAGAGATTCGTTCGCCGGTCAATGTTGCTGCCTGGATGCCAGTTGAAGAATGTCGCGAACTTCCCGTCACACTGCCCGCTGGTCTGATAATGTCCGTCAAAGCCAGCCAGCTTGTAATCGTCCGACCATTTCCTACCGTCCTCACTCGTCTTCCAATAGAGCTCCCTGGCCGGGCCCCGCCCTTCAAGAAACTTGTATTTGGCAAAGAGAAGGAAAAATCGCTTCTCATGCCAGACCTGCGGATACGTGAACTCCTGCTGAGCGACACATTCAAACTCGTCAATTGATCCGGGCCTGGTGCTGCGGAAAATGATTCCCGGGCGCTTGGTCCCCCTCCCGCTCTTGAAGACCCAGAGGCAGCCGTCCTTGTCGATTTGGATGGACGCATTGTCGTGCGGGTCATCAACAGCAGGGTCGAGATAGAGAATCACGGGCCGGGGAACCAGACCGGTCGCATGGTCGTAATACGAGACCATGATCGCCAGTTCGCGCCGGTCGGCGGCTGTCGTCCCACCATAGGTGAAAAACGTTTTGTTGGCTGCAGCCGAATGGACCGCCATGGGTTGGTGGTTCGAGGTATATGTTCCGAGGCCTCCGGAATATTTGTCGCCGTATGGGAATTGGAACCCCAAGGCAAACCAGATCCCGCGGTATCCGGAAATCCGTTCGCTCTTCCGGCTGAACGGGGTTCCGTCCCATCCCCGGAGATCGTCCGCGCAGAACGTGCTCTTCGGGACTTCCGGACACACCGCGATCGGGGATAACATGGCCGGCAGAATAGCAGCAGTTTGAGCACCGGTCCAGAACCCGGGCTTCTGCGGCAGCGTGCCGGTTCAGCTCCCGGCGGTGTGAACCAGAGAGCGGACCCTCACCCGCGACCGAGCGGCAGGCCCGGCGTGGCGGAGTTCCACGGTGCGCGGCTGCCCCGGAAGCAGGTCGAAGAAGTTGTCCGACCACCAGGCTTTTGCTCCTGGAACAGACAACTCCACGCGATGGTGATAGACAGCGCTGGTGACCGTGACCGCTGCCGTGACATGATCTACCGTCCTCGTCTGCACACTGATCGGGTGGTCTCGAAGATTCAAAAACCGGGGAGCGGTAAGCAGCGCGGTATTTCTTGCAAGCACAGTGCGGCCCTTTCGGATCTCACCGGCCAACACAAGGTTCTGCGGTCCCGGCGAGACCATCGCCCCCGCAAAATCGAGCCGTTCGACAAGGGTCGAAGTGTCAGGTTCCAGCATGATCATCTTTTTGCCCTTCCGCAAAACCGGCCCGTCGATGCGGTAGAGGGTCCAATGGAGCACCGCAGGTCCGGCCTGGACGTGATCGCACACCACATGCCACTCCACATCGCGGACCGTGGTTGATCGCGTGTTGCTGCTCACATGGACGCTCTCCGTTCCGGGGGTGTGCGCGGAGAGAAGGATCGGGGCAAAGAAACGGCGCGCCTCATGATGAACGGCCTTCCACCGGCCACCGAAATCCAGACTGCTCCACGAGGCGACCGGCCAGCAATCGTTGATCTGCCAGTAAAGCGCCCCCATGCATCGCGGCATGATCCTGCGGAAGTGCTCTATCCCAACCCGCATGCAATGCGCCTGGTTGAGCTGCGAGAGATAGGCGAGCGAATCATAATCCGCAGGAAACCGGTAGAGCTGGCCGATGTAGTGCAGGATCGTGGAATTCCCCCCGCCATTTTTCTGATGCGCCTCAAAGGCCGGACTGAAGATGTTGAAATCCTTCGGCGCACAGAACGTCGCAGCCACCTCCGGATGCGGGAACGACTGCATGCCGAACTCCGAGCAGAACCGGTAGTGCTTCTCCTCGTAGGTTTTGACCGGCTGCTTTCCGTGCCAGACATCCCAGAAATGCGCATCGCCGGCCCGCTCGTTGTTGGATCCCTTATCGTAGCCTTCGGGATTGTGAGGCGAACTGGGCCAATAGAACGTGGTCCCGTCGTGCCGTGCCACCAGTTCGGGCAGCACACCGTAAAAAAGCGTTTCGTGATTTTTCTTCCGCGACGGATGCTTTCGCAGGTCCCCCAGAAGCATTTCGATCTCATTGTTCCCGCACCAAAGAGCAAGCGAAGCACGGTGATGAAGCCGGCGCACCTGTTGTTCCGCCTCCATTGCCGCAGACTTCAGAAACGCCTTGTCGCCGGGATAGAGCGCGCACGCATACATGAAGTCCTGCCAGACCATGAGCCCGAGCTCATCGCAGAGATCATGAAATGCCTCGTGCTCATAGATCCCTCCCCCCCAGACGCGCATCATGTTCATGTTGGCGTCCACGGCGGAGCGGAGAAGTGGCTCATAGTCCCTCCGCCCAAGCCCGTGCGGAAAAACATGGGCCGGGATCCAGTTTGCCCCTTTGGCAAAAACGGGTCGCCCGTTGACCAGAAACCGGAAGCTCGTTCCAAACTTGTCGGGAGTCTGATCCAGGGAGATCGTGCGCAGGCCGATCCTTCTCTCCCACCGGTCGGCCCGCTTTCCTTCGCAGATCAGTTCGAGTTCCAGTTGGTAGAGTGGCTGCTCGCCGTGACCGTTCGGCCACCAGAGCCGGGGCGCTGGAATATTGATCTCCAGCCCCTCCCCTTCGGTAACAATCCGGCCTCCGAGGCGCACGCGGAACCGATAGGCCGCATTGCGATCCTTCACGGCCAGTTCCGGCGCGAGTTTCACCCGCACACTCCCCTTGTGGTGCTCCTGGGAAATCTTAACGTGTCGGAAACAATTCCCGCTCCAGACCTGAAGCGCGATGGGGCGGAATATTCCGGCCGTCACAAATCGGGGACCCCAATCCCAGCCGAAATTGCACTGCGACTTGCGGACGGTTGATGCCCCCCCGACCGGATCGCACACGGTCGAGACATCGGGGTTCTTTCCCCGCCTGGCCACCTCCGGCAGCACGCTTCGGAAGGTGATCTGCAATTCGTGCTCATGGTGCCGATCGAGATCCGGGAGCGGCCAGGTGTGCCGGACGAACATGTTGTCGGTTTTCGCGAGCAGTTTGCCGTCGAGACGGACTTCGGCAAACGTGTCCAGCCCGTGGGCAACCAGCTCCAGCCGCTCACCGTTGACCGGCGCTCGAAAAGTCGTGCGATAAACCCAATCCCGCTCCGATATCCACGCCAGCTCCTTCTCCCTCTCGCCCCGGAAGGGATCCGGTATCACGCCGTGGCGGAGAAGATCCGTATGGATGCAGCCCGGAACTTTGGCGGAAAGCCAACGATTGGAGGCGGGTTCATGGAATGTCCAGTTCGCGGTGAGTGGGATTTGTTTCATGGGTATGAACGACTGCTCGCGCAGGTCCGGAAACCTATCGACACATTCCCTCCGAGTCCAGCAAGGCCGAAAGTAACATGACCCGAAATCCGAATCTGCCGCAGCATGCTTGCACGGACGGATCGACAGTCTGGATGTTTGAGATTGTTCCACCAAAAAAAACACGGATGCTTGTGCGCAGAACCTCCTTGCCATCCTCTCCCAAGGCGTTGCGATTCGTTCCTGACTTCCAGCATCCAATGAAAACTCTCTTATCCCGCGTTCACTCCTTCATTGTTTTGACCGCCGCCGTTCTTGCGACGCTGCAGCCAGTTCGGAGCGCGGGGGATTCGCCCGCATCCAATGAGGTCAAGCTCCTCACGATCGGCAACAGTTTCGCCAATGACAGCATTGCATTCCTTCCCCGGATGGCAGAGGCCGGCGGAAAGAAACTTCTGATCTTCGGCGCCAATCTGGGCGGGCATTCGCTGGAGCAGCATGCGGGATATCTGAAGGCCTTTGAGGCGGATCCCTCCGATCCCAAGGGCAGGGCTTACAAGGGGAAGAGTGATCCGAAGACCGGAGAGAAGCGTGATTTCAGCCTGCGGGAGGCACTCGAGTCTGCGCCATGGGATTATGTGACCATCCAGCAGGTCAGCACAAAAAGCTTCAAGCCGGAAACCTACGAGCCCTTTGCGGGCACGCTGGTCGATTACATTCACAAACATGCTCCGACGGCGAAAATCCTGGTCCTCCAGACCTGGGCCTACCGGCAGGACCATCCGCTCCTGGCACAGGAAAAGCTGACCCAGCAAACGATGTTCGATGGCCTGCGGTCCGCATACGCGGAACTCGCCAGGCGCTACGGGCTTCAGATCCTGCCGGTCGGCGAGGCGATGCAGGCGGCACGAGCGCTTCCGCAATGGACGTTCACCTTCCCCGATCCGGATTTCGACTTTGCCAACCCCCGGCCCGGCACCCTGCCTGCTGAGGCGGGATCCCTGAATATTGGCTGGTATTGGAAAAAGAACGAAACCCGAGGAAAAGAGGAACTCGTCCTCGATGCGAAGCACTGCAACCTGGCGGGAAAATATCTCGCCGCCTCGGTGCTCTATGATTTTTTCTTTTCGAACGTTGCAGCGAACCCGTTTCTCCCTCCCGGGATCAAGCCCGAAGACGCGGCGGCTTTGCGGAGAATCGCCCATGAAGCGGTCGCCGCAAATGCCGGGGCAAACAAGCCGGCCGCTCCGTAAGCGTCGGTCTGCTGCGCACGGATCATTTTTTCAACCCCGCGCTTGCAAGGAGCTTGTCAGGCTTTTCACAAGCCAGATTTCCTGTCAGGCTACCCCGGTATGTATTCCCGCACTTTCTCCACCCTCGGCTGCGCAGAATTTGAACCAGCTGAAATTGTCGCTCTTGCTCACAGGCATCAGATGCCGGACGTGGAGATGCGCTCGATGTCCGGGAGCACAAATATGCCGGATGTCCTTGAGCGGCTGTTCGGCACCCCGTCCGCATGGGCGGCATTCCTGAAGGAAAACGGCTTGAGCGTCTGCGTTTTTGGCGCGTCCTTCCGCCTCATTGATGGTTCCGCCGCGGACTGGGAAGCGCTTCTGCGCTACGTGCCGTGGGCGGAAGCGGCGGGCGTTCCGTGGCTGAGAGTCTTTGATGGCGGCGGCACTGGCAGCGCTGCGGAGATCGCGCGAGGTGCGGAGGCATTTGGGGAATGGCAAAAGGAACGGGCCAAAAACCGTTGGCAAACCGATCTCATCATCGAGACCCACGACGCTCTTCTTACCAGCCCTCTGCTGAACGCCTTCTTCGCCGCCGCACCCGGTGCGCGGCTCCTGTGGGATTCCCATCACACCTGGAAGAAGGGGGGCGAGAGCCTTGCAGCGACGTGGACGACCGTCGCTCCCCATACCTCGCATATTCACGTCAAGGACAGTGTCAGCCGCCCGAGCCCGGATGGCGGGGACTACACGTATGTGCTCCCGGGTGAAGGCGAATTTCCCATGCAGGAATTGCGGGGGGCACTGCAGTCCTCCGGCTATGCGGGCAGCCTGAGCCTGGAATGGGAGCGCCTCTGGCATCCCTACATGCCCTCGCTGAACGAAGCGCTGGATTCCGCTGCCAAGCGCGGATGGTGGTGACCTCCTGCTGCGGAGATTGAGATGTGACAAAAACTGCCTGCGCCAATTTTTCAGGCAATGGATTGACCTGAGTGCTATCATCCACGGGAATGAATCAACGAGGCCGTTCCCTGAAAAGCCACGCCATCCGGCCATTCAACCTCGTCGGTGTTGCCTGGGGATGCGTGATGCTGGTTTCCAGCGGATGCAAACCTGCGCCGGAACCGCCTGCCCCACCGGTTGTGCCGCCGCTCCCCATGGCCTCACCAACCAGCGTGGTGCCGATTCCGGATGATTTTTTCACTTCTGCTCCGGCTCCCACTCCGGTCAAGCCTGTCCTGCCCCGGGTGGTTTTCGCGACCTCGGATTTTCAGGTCACCACTGGGAACGGGATCCAGGGCATCCGGGCCGGAGAAGCTCTGGATTTCGTCCGCGAGGACGGCGGGGACTTTGTTGTGCGGTACGGAAAAGTGGAGTTTCGAAAGAACCAATCCTACTTTGCTGCTACCTATGAAGAGCCCGCCCGCCCACAGCCCACACCGCTGGCGGGCGAAAATGCGCCGGTGGCCACCATGGCGGAACCGGCTCTTCCCGATGAGCCACCCTTGAGCGGTGTCGTCCCGGCGAGTGACCCCGCACTGGTCGCAGAGACAAAAAGAGTCAGCGAACTAACCGAGTCGATCCGCAAATTGAATGAACAGATCCGCACGGCCCAGACTGATTTAAATCTCCAGTCCGGACGTCCTGCCGGAGAAGCCTCCCCCGCGCCTCAGGAAATCAAGAAAGCCGCGAGGGCGATCGAAAAATTGAAGGCGCAGCGCGATGTGCTCAGCGGGCAACTGACTGAGATGGGAAAGCCCTGATCGCCACGCCTGGCTAACCCAATGGTGTTCCCTTGAGAAGGGAGCGCGGGCGGGAATACCGCGCTCCGTTGGCTGCAAAGCGAACAGTATTGTGCCTACCCCAGGATCTCATCCACCCAGGCCGACACTTCCGTGCAAGCGGGACCACGGCGTCGCTCCTCGAACACATCGCTGACTCCAGTTTCGTCCGGATTGATTTCCAGAGTCCGGATTCCATACCCGGCCGCGATCGATGCAAAACCTGCCGCAGGGTAAACTTTGCCCGAGGTTCCGATCGCTACAAAAAGGCCGGCGGAGGCGATGGCGGCATCAATGGCGTCCATCTCCAGGGGCATTTCTCCAAACCAGACGATATGCGGCCGCAACCAACCCGTCCGGTGGCAGTGCCTGCAGGAACTGGATCCGTTCAGGTCTCCCGCCCAATCGGAGACCTTGGCGCAGTTTCCGCACCGGGCCTTGAGCAATTCGCCATGCATGTGGATGATAGGCCCGCTCCCGGCCCGCTCGTGAAGATCATCCACATTCTGGGTGACGAGGGTCACCGGGCATTCCCGTTGCAGGCGGGCGATAGCCAGATGCGCCGCGTTCGGCGCAACCGAGGAAAGCCGCCGCCGCCGCTCGTTGTAAAACGCGTATACCAGCTCAGGATCCCGTTCAAATCCCTCCGGTGTCGCCACGTCCTCGATCGGATGTCCCTCCCAAAGTCCGTCCCCCCCGCGGAACGTCGGCACCCCGGACTCCGCCGAAATCCCGGCACCGGTCAGGATGAAGATGTGAGGAATTTTTCGACCGTTCATCTACGGACCATTGTTCACGTTCCACCAAACCACATTTTTGTCGGGTTCAAGACTCGGCGGATTAGTGGATTCAAGCCCCAATCGCTTTAGGGTATAAATAAACACAAATCCGTCATCTACTTCTATCTTCATTCCCCGTTGCCACACCGGCTGCCAGCCGGGATTTTTTAGTTGGTAGGCTTCCCCATAACTCAAATCGCCCTGCTTGATTCCTCGCGACATCGAGCGCTGGATTTCCTGGTGCGCATCAAGAAATGTGAATCCCCCGGTTGCAGTCCTTGCATCATTCGATGACCATTGGATAGATATTTTCCGCCCCATAAAAGCAGCTAAATAATCAGTGATCATCGACGGATCGTTTTTAACTGTTTCGGGCAACGCGAGCCTCACAGACCAACAACTTCTGGTTTGCAGAATTTGGAAGCCCGGAAACGCGCGCATGATCACGTCGAACTTGTGATTGGTTGAATGCGATTCGGATGTCACCACACACGGCCCGTCCAAAGTCGATGGTGATTTAATGATCAGCTTGTCCCAAGACTTCGCACCATCCAGAGCATTGGCTGATGCAACGGCTTGCTCAGGCTTTGCCGAGCGTAAAAAGTTGGGGACAGCTATCCATGATAATTTTGCGGCCAGCTTGTCCCAGAAGATCGCATCTTCCAAAGCACGGGATGATGCGACGACCTCCTCCTCAGGTTTTTCTGAACCGAGAAAGCTGGGGACAGGTTTCCATTGTGAGAATCCATTTGCTGTCCAGATAAGAAATCCCAATGCAAAAATGGATGTTCTCATGGGAAATCGGGGACCTGGGTCTATTCATTCACCCCTCCCGCACCTCCGCCCTCGGGTGGGCGGAATCGTAGGCGCGTTTAAGCCGCTCGATCGTCACGTGCGTGTAAATCTGCGTGGTCGAAAGGCTGGCGTGTCCGAGGAGAGTCTGGACGCTGCGAAGATCGGCACCATTGTCCAGAAGGTGGGTGGCGAAACTGTGGCGGAGCTTGTGCGGAGACAGATTTGCAGGCAGCCCGGCCTGAACCAGACGTGAACGGATCATGTCCCAGATCGTCCTGGTGGAAAGCCGGGCGCGGGATTTGTTGATGAAGAGCGGCCCGCTATGGACCCGGGCCGCCTGCCGGTATTTTGATATCGCCTCGAGTGCGGGACCGCCCACCGGACAGACCCGCTCCTTTGCCCCCTTGCCTGTCACACGCGCCGTCTCACCTATGACATCGACGTCGGAAACATCAAGTCCGCCGAGTTCCGACAACCGCATTCCGGTTGAGTAGAACAACTCGATGATCGCCGTATCCCGGGCAGACATCCAAGCCGGCGCCTGCTGCTTCTTTTCCTGTGCGCCAGGCGTTTCGATGAGCGATTCCACCTGCTTTGCCGTCATGAACCGGGGGAGCTGCTTTTCGGCCTTGGGAAGGAGGACTTCGCGCAGGACATTTTTTGCGACAAAATTCCGCCGGAGGAGAAAGGCATGGAACGCCCGCAACGCCGAAAGCCGCAACCGCACGCTCGATCGCGCCATGTCCTTTTTCATCATGTCCAGCATCCACGCCCGGTAATCGTCGGCTCCGACCGAGGCCCACTTGGCCCGTGGACGGAAATTCCGAAACGCCTGAATGGCGGTCCGATACGTGTTCACCGTCCGCGGGGAGGCATTTTGCTCGGCCTCCAGGAACGTATAGAACGCCTCCTCCAATCGGTCGGAGGGCAGTTTTTCTGGTTTCTTTTTCAGACTCTCGCGCCCATCGGGCGGGCCAGCGGTGGCTGAGAGGTCTCTCCGACATCCCCTGTCCGTGCGGTTCCCCGCTCGAACCGAAGTGTGGCGGAACGGGTCTCAACTCCATCCGGCGAGGTTGCGATGATCGGGATTTCGTAGTTGCCGTCGGGAAAGACAAAATGAAACCGGAACGAACCGTCCGGAGCCAGTTCGACCGGCTTGCCGTCAATGGTGACCTTCGCCTGCGGGTGCGTCCCTCCGTAGAAGATCACCTCGGCGTTGACATGCATGAAGAATTCCCTCTTCGCGACTCCAAAGGAGCTAAGATTTTCAGAGCCTCCCCAGCTGCTGGTTTCCGCATGGCTCCAGCTCGAGATCGCGGCTTGCGACCAGCTCGACAATGCGCCCGCCCCCGGCCAGCTCGAAATGGCCGCCCCCGGCCACGAGGAGGTCGCAGCCTGCAACCAACTGGAAACTGCTGCCGCGTTCCATGAGGACCCGGGCCCGGAAGATTGCGCAGCGGCAAGCCAGCTGGTAAGGACCGCCGCTCCCCAGGACGATTGGGCGGCTGTGCCCCAGCTGGTTTCGCCAGGCGCGGCTGTCGTCTTCACGGCCTCCGCCCAACTGTTGAGGGCCGCAGCAGCCCAGCTTGAGAGGGTGGCTGGCGACCATGAAGATGCCCCGCCCAATGAGGAAAATGCGCTCGAGAGGCTGCTTTCGGAAGGCATCCACGGGACCTTGGCCAGAAGTGCGCTGGCCCCTTCGGAATTCAATCGCTCCTGAAGGTGCTTCTGGATGCGGGAGCTGAGCTCCTCCGAATTCATCGCGGCGCTTGAGAGTTCCGCGAGGAGTGCCTTTCCGAGCAGGGCCTCGAGAACCACCCGTTCATCAGAATCAGCAGGGAGAGCAGCCCCTTCCTCCCCCAGTGCCAGAAGTTTGCCATCGCGCTGCAACCGGCCGAGCGCTTGCAGGAGGTTCTCACCCCCCTGAATCGTGGTGTGAATGTTCTCCATGAGCTTCTGAAAACTCAGGTGCAATGGAATCGTCGCGTAGTCGAAATCTTCGGACTCCGAGATTTTGTCTTTCGGCGTCCGCACAGTCATCGAACGGGCAATCGCATGCCATTGGGTTCCCCGGTAATAGCCGATCTCAACCGTGTATTCGCTCCCCGCTGTGTTGACCGGAATATACCAGTTGCGGGTCTCAAACGGCACCTCGATCTCGGCTTCCACCTGATCCCCCGCCCCCGTGACGCGGAGGAATGTTTTCCCCCCGGGATGCAGCGAAATATCGATATCCCAGTAGGTGAAGAGCCAGTGGGGTTCCTGGGCGACGAGAAAAATGGAATCAGTTCCATAGGACCGGGGAAGCTCCCCGAGGTCCTCCAGAGGCGGGACAGGGGCGGCGGCCTTTGTAGCCGGGGCAGACTTCTTGAGTGAAGCTGCCGGTTTCTTTGCCCCCTTTGAAGCACCCTTTCCGGTAGTGACTTTTTTCATAATGCGAACCAGTTTGACCGAACCTGCAGTGACGACAAAACACACGGGGAATACCGACGCAATCCTTTTCTTGTGACGCGTTGATATTCGCTCATTCCGCAGGGTTGTTGCCACTTGAAATCCGACTTGGCCTGCGTAAATTTGGGGGATCATGAAACTCCTGATCGCCGGTGCCACACTTCTGGCCGTCCTGACTTCAAACCTGCCTGCCCAGCAGGTGCCTGCCGCCACTCCTCCGGGGGCCCTGCGGCAGATGAACGATTCCTTCGCCGGCGTTTTTGAGAAGGTCGCCCCGGCAGTGGTGGTCATCGAGTCCAAAAGTTCGGCGCAGGTGTCGATTCCCGGCCTGCCGCAGGGACTGGAATTCTTCCTCCAGGCACCGGACGGAAAACCTGTCGGCGAGCACCCCAATGTCGGCACCGGGTTCATCTTCCGGCCCGATGGCTTCATCCTGACAAATTATCACGTCGTCGATAATGGCGGGGAGATTTCGGTGAAAATGCACGACGGCCGAAAATTTGAGGCGAAGGTCATCGGAGGGGATGCCCGCAGCGATATCGCCGTGCTGAAGATCGAGGGCGACAAATTTCCCGTTGCCAACCTCGGTGACAGCGATGCCATCCGAGTGGGCGAATTTGCCTTTGCCATCGGCACGCCCATGGAACTCCCCTACACATTCACCGTCGGAGTCGTGAGCGCCAAGGGCCGGAACCTCCAGATCGGCGGCGGCTACGAGTTCATCCAGACCGATGCGTCTATCAACCCCGGCAACAGTGGCGGCCCGCTCTGCGATATCGAGGGCCGCGTCGTCGGGATCAACGCGCTGATCAGCGGAACCAACCGCGGACTCGGATTTTCGATCCCGATTAATACCGCAAAAAGCATCGCCGAGCAGTTGATCACCAAAGGTCGCGTCGTGAGGCCCTGGCTGGGAATCGGCATTGCGGGAATCGAGGAGTCCACCTACCTCCAACGGATGTTTCCCGGCGTTCCGAAAGGAGTGGTGGTCAGCAGCATCGAGGAGGGAGCTCCGGTCGAATCCAGCGGGCTCCAGGCGGGTGATGTCATTCTCAAGGTGGACGGTGCCGAAGTCGCCATGGCCAGCGATCTCCAGCGGGAGATCCTCTCAAAGAAAATCGGCCAGAAGGTGCAGCTGGATGTCTGGAGAGCGGGCAGAACGGCTCGAATCGATGTCCAGACAGGCGAGCAGCCGGCCCCTCTCGTCAGGGTATCAACCAAGCCCCAAAAACACCGCGTGCAAAACGCTCCGGACGCCCCGTTGCAGCAACCATCCACACCGGGGTTCACGTATCGCGACGTCACGAAGGACAGCCTCAAGGAATTCGGGGCCAAGCGGCAGGCGACCGGCGGGGTAATCGTTTCGCAGGTGGAACCGGGAAGCCCCGCAGCCGTGGCGGGGATCACCAAAGGAGATATCATAACAGAAGCCGCTGGAACTCCTCTTCAGGGAGCAAAGCAGCTTGAGGAAATCCTGAAGTCGCAGGACCCTGACCGCGGCATTCTCCTCTTGATCGAGAGGGGCGAGCGCAGGACTTTCGCAATCCTCAAACCCTAAGAACCTGTGAAATAATTAGGAAAAAGCCGCGTTGCTGAGGATTTTTGGCTTGGCCAAGGCACGAAGGCGGGGGCAATACCCTCAGCGGGTTGCCGATGCTTCGCATCGCCCTCCGGGCTGCCTCCGGCAGGCTGTCTCCCTTTGGTCGGCTGCCCCGACTGCGCAACGCAGGCCAAGCCAAAAAGACACGCAACCCTTCGGGCGAAAGCAGAAAAGGCCGTCTGGCGGTGTTGCTCGCTCAGTTGCAGCCCGCAGAGGGGATGCTCCTTCGCGAGCGCCTTGCCATCCGGCCTTTTGTGCTCTCGCGCGGCTTTTCCTAATTATTTCACAGGTTCTAAGCCCCGCTCAGCCCTGTTGCCGCTTCTCCAGCTTGGCCTTCACGAACTCGAAAACAATCGGCAGAACAGACACAACGATGATCCCGAGGATCACGAGTTTCATGTTCTTCTGGACGACTTCAAGACCGCCGAAAAGGTAGCCGCCACCGACAAACAGTCCCACCCAAAGCACAGCTCCGAGCAGATTGAATGCGATGAAGTTCCGGTAGGTCATGCTGCCGACTCCCGCGACGAATGGCGCAAATGTCCGAACGATCGGCATGAATTGGGCAAGCGTGATCGCCCGTCCGCCGTATTTCTCGTAAAATCCGTGCGCCTTCATCAGGTAGTCCTTCCGGAAAAACCAACCGGATTCGAACTGGAAAACCTTCGGCCCGATCCAGGCCCCGATCGCGTAGTTCGTGGTGTTTCCAAGAATTGCCGCACAGAACAGAAGCGGCGCGATCAACTCGACTTTCATCATCCCCTGCGCTGCCAGAGCACCAACGGCGAAGAGAAGGGAATCCCCGGGAAGAAACGGCGTCACAACCAAACCCGTCTCGCAGAAAACGATCACGAAGAGCAACGCATAGATCCAGAGGCCGTAGTGCTCAATGAACACCCTGAGGTGATTCTCGGCGTGGAGGAAAAAGTCGATGATATCGGACATGGCGGGAGACCTTATGCGCGTCGGACGGTGCCGATGCAACTGGAATTTGCTCCGGTGCATCACAGCCCACCAGGATTCTCTCTTTGAACCCTGGCGTTTCCCGGCTTACTCTGAACCCTTAATGCCAAACGATCCCGACTCCCTCGACCACGCGCTGGACAATTGTCTCGAACATGCATTATCCGGGGGAATCCTGCTCGGCGAGATGATGGACCGCCTGGGCCGATCCAGCTTCTGCTTCGTCGCGCTCCTGCTGGCGGTGCCATTTGTCCAGCCGTTTTCGCTTGGTCCGCTGACCATGATTGGCGGCGTCACCTTCATGATTGTCGGCTGGCAGATGGGGACAGGCCGCCAGCGACCAGTGCTCCCGGCACGGGCGGCAAAATTGAACATCCACGGGAAAGGCTGGGTGGCCGTGCTGCGCTTCTGCAAACGGCTGCTGTCCATGTGCCGCAAATTCACCCGGACGCGCTTTTCGCGCTGGGTCTCCGGGGACAAGGGGGAAAAGATTGTCGGCTGGCTGATTTTTGCCGGGGGAGCTCTCCTGGCTGTCCCTGTTGCGAACCTGCCATTCAACAATACCCTGCCGGCCCTGATGATTGTGTTCGCCTGCGTCGGCTGGCTCGAGAAGGACGGGCTCATGGTCATCGTTTCGCTCGCCTGGGGCGTGGCCACGCTCCTCTACTTCACCGCCGTTGCGGTGGCGCTAATCTTCTTCGGCGCACAGGTCTGGGCCTGGTTCGGCAGCATATCAATCTTCCGATAGGGTCCCTGCGTTTCTCCGCCGGAGCCGCGGAACTGGTGCAGGCAAAGGGAATATCGCCGATATTCAAGCGCCAATATTGACGGTTCATGGAGACTTCGTTACTGCGGAATTCTCCATGAGCCAGGAACACTTTCCCGACAAAAAATGGCTCCTGAAACGTCGCGCCCGGGAACAACTACTTTCCTTGTCAATCGGAAATGGGCTTCCCGCCCGTATGGGCACTGGCTCTGCCAGCGAGGGCGGGACGCATGTGCTGCCGGTTTTCAATGGAATCCACATCTACCGGGTAATTCCATGGGATGGCCCGGCCATGATTCCGTTCAGGAGTTTTCCTCCAGAACAACCATCTGGTGACAGGTGAATTCGTCGATGGAGAACTCGATGTTTCCGCCGCTCCTGGCAAACGGAATTTCCGTGCCGCCCGGCTCCAATGTCACGCGTTTCAGGGCCGGTATCCCCTGGATGGACACGCGGGTATTTCGCAGTGGGAGCAACTCCTCAATGACCTCGATGTTCAATCCGGAGCCTGAGACCGTGCCTCCGGCCAAATCCACGGCCCCGCCACGGCTGACCGTGTTCGCAAAGAGCAGGTGCAGGACATGCCTCCCGGCGGATTTCTGAAGATTCAGCGACACCCGTGCGGTGGACGGCAGGTTCGTGCTCAGCGTCGCATCAGGCCCGAGCGCGGCAGCGATGACTTTGGAAATATACTCCCGGTAAACAACCGCCCCGTAGGTGCGGTAGAGCGAAAAAACCGGATGCGCGAGGTAGGTCACAGGGCCTTTCCTCACGCCGCAATCGAAGCCCGATGGTTGCTCACGGAAAGGAGTGTGCTGGTGGCTGTAGAAGTGCCGGAAATCCCTGTTGAAATAGGGGTCGAAGATCTGCCCGAGCGACTCTCCCGTCGTCACCCGGATCCGTTGGGAACGGACATACATCACCACGGGTGTTGATACAAAATCGGCCCGGAAAGCCGGTGCAGGCAGGATAAAATCCGGAGAATATTCGCTCGGGCCGGAGTAATCGGCACCGGTATCGAAGGCAAATTCCACACGGTCCTTCCACAGCCCGCTTTCTCCGGTCAGAAGCAGTCGGCCGCCTTTGGCCAGGTAGCTGTCGATGCGGGCTTTGAGCGGTGAGTCGATCCGGATGACATCGGGGAGGATCAGGAGCTTGAAGCGCGAGAAATCCATTTCGCGATCCAGAAGCTCAAACAGAAAGTGGCCTTCCAGAAGCGCACGCACCGCCCCCTCGTCAGGGGCGCTCTGCCGATGTGAACCGGTCTCCGCCTCGGCCGACAGCACTCCGATATCGGAAACCGCAACCGCATCCACGCACCAGGGTTCCTTCACGGCCACCTCATGGTAAGCGGACCCGATCGTGCGATACGTCGTCTCATCAAGCTCACCGCATGGGTGCAGCTGGTCGCCGATGCTGCACTTGGAGTTGAATGCCAACATCGCAGCGCATTCATAACGCAGGGCATTCGGGTGCTTCTGGCCGCCGAACTCTCCCCAGGTCGTATGAAATTTTCCAGTCATCCCCAGAAAATCAAGACCGAGATTGCACGCGTATTTTGCGGACATCGGGAAATGGTCGTAGCCCCATCCCCCCGTGGGCAGCGACTCGAGCTCGAGGTGGCTGAAATATTTCAGGATGCCACGATCTCCGCGACGGATGTGACCGGAATTGTGGAAGACCGGCATGTCGGGATTCACGCATTTCGCCGCCCGCGTTGTTGCCTCATAATATTTTTCCAGCGCGGCATCGGCTGCTTTCTGCCGATCCACCGGCGAGGAGGCATCCAACCCGTGCTCCTCGAGATACGCCATCCTCCACTTCGAGCAGCCGGGAGTCTGGGAGATAATATCGAGAAAGATCCCGTCGCAGTCTGGAAACAGGCGGACGGCCTCCTCGATCTGCGCGCACAGGTAGTCGAGGTAGGGACTGAGAAAATCCATCATCTGAAATCCCGGCTTTAGAGGAGACGTGACCCAACCGCTGAAGGCTCCTTCCTCATTGATCTCCCGCCACTCGGGATGTTCCCAGCCCGCCAGGTTGTCCACCCCGGCCGAGAGGTAGACGGGTGCGGCAATGCCGGCCTCCTTGCAGGCCTCGTATTGGGCGCGCAACAGATCGAATCCCAGATGGGGATGCTGTTTGCCGACGCCGGTTGGATGGTAGCTGTAGCCGTGATGGCACTTGGAAAACAGCGTGATCGAATTCACCTGTGCGCTCCGGAGTGTGTCCAGCCAGCGGGTTTTGTCGAATTTGCCCCCGATACCCGGAATATCGGGCGAGGTGTGAAAGTCGAGATGGATCTGGCGGAAGGGGAGCTGTTTGGGCGTCATGCGAGTGGCGGCGATGTGGGGGATCACATCAAACACAACCGGCGTGTCTCTCAAGCAGAAAACTCAACGGGAAAACGGTTTTCCCTTCAACGGAACGGGAATCCCGTTTCGCGAGCGTGGCTTCCGGGAGCAACGCACATCCTCCGTGCGACTCTTGCTACGAAATCACCGCGCGATCCGGAAGCGGAGCGCCCCGGAGATGGTTTGCATCCATCTCCGCACCCAACAAATCAGTTCCCGTAACTCTTGGTGAACTTCTTGCGGCTTTCGGAATCGGGGGCTGGCTCAGCCGGCTTTTCCGGCGGGGCAGCAGCAGCAACGGGAGTTGCCGGCTCATCGTCCTGGTCTGATACCGAAGGCGCCGGGGCGCCGGTGCTTCCGGATGTCTGGACAAACGTCAGCTGAAGATCGCTCAGAACACGCGTGAGAATTTCCGTCTCCTCGCTGGTCAGATTTCCGCGGGTCTTCTCATGGATCATCTCAAGCTGGTCGATGAACATGCGGGCGATCTCAAGGTTGACTTCGGGTTTGCCTGTCTGCGGGTTGGGAATCCGTCCGAGGAACATGGCAGCCTGCTGGGCCTGCATCATGACAAATTCGATGAATCTCTGGGTCATTTCCCCGAGAGCGGTGGTTTTTTGGACTTCTGGCATAGGATTTTTATTTTGATTTGTCGGGAGGAACAACTGTGGCCTCGACGGATAAGGAAGCGGGAAAATACTTTGCTGCAACACGCCGGATGTCGTCGAGCGTGATTTTGTCAATCTCGTCCTTGCGGCGGGTGAAAGCGTCATACCCTGTCCCCATCAGCTCATCGACCGCGCAGATCGCAGCAAGGGCTTCGTTGCTCTGGTTTCTGATGGCCTCGCCGCCCAGCAACTTTTTGCGGGCGCGCTGGAGTTCGTCCTCCGACAGCCCATCCTTGGCCAGCAGCGAGACCTCGTCCCGAAGTTCCTTGGTGACCGGTTCGACCTTCTTCGGGTCCGTGCCGAGATAAAAAATAAAAGCCCCCGGTGCGAGGCCGTAGAACTGTGCGGCTCCCACGAAATACGCCAGTCCCATCTTCTCCCGGATGCGGTTGAAGAACCGCGACCCAAGATCGTTCGAGGCCTCGTTGATCAGCTCGAGAGCCGCCCGGTCGGGATCGTTCAAGGGGACGCTCTGAAAGCCGAGCATCACAATCCCCTGTTGCTTGTCGAGGTTGGCGGTGACCGGTGCGGATGCGGTGACGGGTGCGGGAACCGGAGGATTTTCAAAGGCCAGCCTGCCGGCGGGAAGTGCGGCGAAATATTTCTCGACCAGCGCCTTCACCTGGGCGGCATTCACATCGCCGAACACGCTGATGACGCCGTTTTTTGCTGCGACAAATTCCTTCTGGAATGCCTGGAGCTGGGCCGGGGTCAGGGCGGAAACCGATCCGGCTGCACCGGAATTTCTCAGGGAATAGGGATGGGAGCCAAAGAGGTGTTCCCGGACGAGATTTCTGCCCACGGCGGTTGGCTGTTCATCCTCGGCTTTGATGCCTGCCAGAAGGCTCTGCTTTTCGAGGCTCACTTCCCGCTCGGGGAAAACCGGGTTGATGAGGACGTCAGCCAGGATTTCGAGGCCTTTCGCGATGTCCGGCTGCATCACGTCGACGGATACGCCGAAGCTGTTGTTTCCGCTGTCGGACGAGATGCTCCCCCCGGTGCTTTCGATTTGTTCGGCGATCTGCTCGGCGGAACGGGTCTTCGTCCCCTTGAGGAGCGCGCGTGTGAAAAGCTTGGTGATCCCGTTGTTCTCCTTCGTCTCCGCGAGCAGGCCTCCCCGGAAGACCGCGTTGATCGAAACGAGTGGAAGCCGGGGGTCCTCGCGAACCAGCAGCCGGAGGCCGTTCGCGAGTGTGAACTTCTGAACCTGCCCCGCACGGGATTCGTCAGCGACCTTGTCTTCTTTGGCCAGACTGCCCGGCGGGTTGATCGACGAGGCGCTGAGCCGGTCCGGCCGGAGGTATTCGCCGGCTACTCTTTTGACGTCGGCAACAGTCACCTTCCCGATGGCATCGAGATAGTTTTTACTGAAGTTCAGATTCCGGGCGAGCAGCCAGTTCGATCCCAGGTCGGAAGCGACCCCCCGGGCGGTCGTTAGCGCATTGAGCTGGTTGGAGAGAAGCCCGCGGCGTGCACGGTCGAGTTCCGCTTCGGACACCCCCTTGGACTTCACCTCTTCAAGGACCCGCAAGGCCTCCTTCTCGACGGCATCCCTCTTGTCAGGATCGGTCATCGCCTGAATGACGAATACCCCCTCGTTCTGCATGGAGAGCATGCCGGCCGATATGCTGTGGGCGAGTTGTTTCCGCTCGCGGATGTCGGTGTTGAGAAGCGAGCTGCGGCCGGATCCCAGGATCTCGCCGAGAAGATCGAGAGCCGGCGTGTCGGGATTCGTCAGGCCGGGAATGCGCCAGGCGAGCGAGAGCCGGGTGAGTTCAGTGGGAAATTCCTGATGGGCGTCCCGGCGTCCGAGCTGGAGCGGCTCGCTGGAAATATAAACCGGCTCGAGCGCCTTCCGCGGCTGGCCCGCGAACAACTTTCCAAGCTCCTCGTGAATCTTTTCGGCATCGACGTCCCCCGTGACGACAAACGTCAGGTTGTTCGGGACATAGCGCGACTTGTAATATCGAAGGACATCGTCTCTCGTCAGCTTGTTGTAAACATCGAGATACCCGATCACGGGATGCCGCAGGGGGCTTTCTGAAAAGACCGTGTTGAGCATGAGCTGGGAGCTCTGACGGTTCGGGTCATCAAATCCCATGGCAAACTCGCGGCGGATCACCTCCTGCTCCTTGGCGTATTCCTTTTCGGGAAGCGTGGCATTCATCATCGCATCGGCGAGGATCGCCACGGCTGCGGAGGCCCCTTCCGAGGGGACATCAATCCAATAAACGGTGCGGTCAAAGGATGTGTAGGCGTTGATGTATCCACCAAGGTTCTGGACTTCGCTGGCAATCGCTCCCGGCGGCCGGGATTCGGTTCCCTTGAAGAGCATGTGCTCAAGGATGTGGGACAGCCCGGCCCCCATCAGGTCCCCCTCATGGATGCTGCCGGTGCCACACCACGCCTGCACGCTGGCCACGGGGGCGCTCCGGTCTTCCTCCACAATCAGGGTCAGTCCGTTTTCGTAGGAGAAAACCTTCGCTTTCGAATCCGGAAGGGTCGGAGCTTTGGCACAGAAACCTTGGACAGCTGTGGCGGCGAGGGATACGAGCATCAAAAGGGCTTTCATTCTCCACTTCGGACCTCATCCGACCCCGGGCCGTTCAAAGGAAATTTGCCGGTGAGGAATGGAGCGACAAACGCGGAGTGGAAGTCAAGGCCATCGGCAAAGCTTTCGATCGAATCCTCGTCGGTCTTTCCGAACTGCTCTGCCTGGACGAGATTGAAGACCATGTGCCCGATATCCTCGG